>JAIMBC010000315.1 GCA_023511675.1 Pirellulales bacterium | reverse complement strand
CAGCGGCAGAGGGCGCAGCCGCCGGTGCGGCGGCTGCCACGAGCAGCGGCACCGCACGCTGGTGTCGGGGCGGCCAAGGAGGCCAGACAATGTCTTCCTGCCCAGCGGCACCGCACGCGCTGGCGTCTTGAGCTTGCCCCAACTTCGGCTACTGGCTGCTTGACACCTTGCAGGCCGTGCCGCGAGAATCCACGCGCAGCCCAGACACCCCCAGGCGAGATGATTCCAGATGGCAGACGCGCCGTCGCTCAGCTTGAGTTTTCCGCATCCGGACGTGGCCCTGCTGGCCTTTGATACGCCCGGCAAAGGAGCGAACGTGCTGTCGCGTGCCACATTGGCGGAGCTGGCCGGTCAGCTCGATGTGCTGGAGCGCCACAGCGGGCTGGCGGGCGTGGTGGTTTGCTCGCGCAAGCCGGGGGTGTTCATCGCTGGGGCGGATCTGCGGGAGTTTGCCGCGGCGGGCAACCCGACGCGGGAGGAGGTGGTGGCGCTGGCTGCCGGCGGGCGCAAGCTGTTCGCCAGGCTGTCACGGTTGCCATGCGTCACGGTGGCGGCCATCGATGGGGCCTGTCTGGGCGGCGGTGCCGAGTTGGCCATGTGGTGCGATCGTCGGTTGATGACCACCAACCCCAAGTGCCAGTTCGGCTTGCCCGAGGTGAAGTTGGGCATGTTTCCGGGTTGGGGCGGCACAGTTCGCCTGCCTCGCCTGGTGGGGCTAGGAAACGCCGTGGAGCTGATCTGCGGGGGCGAGTCGATCGACGGAAAAAGTGCCCTGGCCATGGGCCTTGCCAGCGACGTGGTGCCTTCTGAGCGGCTGGAAGAGGCAGCCCTGGCGTTGGTGCGTGCCGAACAACAGAGTCAGGCGTACCTGCAAGACCGCCAGCGCTGGCAGCAGCCCCTGGCCGTGAGCGAGACGGAGCTGGCCTTTCTGGCCGCCACTGCGGCTGCCTACATTCAGGGACAGACCAAGGGCCACTACCCGGCACCGCTGGCTGCGCTGGATTTGATGGTTTCCTCAGCCATGCTGGATGCCGAAGAGGCGGGCGAACGCGAGTCGGCAGGATTTGCAGAGCTGTTCGGCACGCCGGTGAATCGGGCGCTGATCAATGTCTTCTTCTTGCAGGACCGCAACAAGAAAGATCCGGGCGTGGCGGGAGAGGTGCGGCCTCGCAGCGTGCAGCGGGTGGGGATCATCGGCGCGGGGATCATGGGCTCCGGCATCGCCGCGGCAGTGATCAAACGGGAGACGCCGGCTGTGGTGTTCGACGTCTCGCCGGCAGCCCTGGCCAACGGTGTGGCCAAGGCCCTGGAAGAAGCGGCCTACGATCGGTCGCTCCGCGGACCGGATCCCCAGCGGCTGGTCAAGCTGGTCCCGCGGCTACAGGCGGCGGCGCGCGAGGCGGACGTCGCCGCGGCGGATCTGGTGATCGAAGCGGTGGTGGAAAACCCGCAGGTCAAGCAAGAGCTGTTCGCCCGGCTGGAGCCCCTGCTGGGCGAAGATGCCGTGCTGGCCTCGAACACCTCCGCCATTTCCATCAGCCGGCTGGCCGCGGGCCTGAAGCGGCCGGACCGCTTCTGCGGGCTGCACTTTTTCAATCCCGTGCGGCGCATGCCGCTGGTGGAAGTGATCCGCGGAGTGCATACCAGCGACCAGACGGTGGCCACCGCCGTGGCCTTCGCCAAGGCGCTGGGAAAGAGCCCGATCGTGGTGCGAGACGGGCCCGGCTTTTTGGTGAACCGCCTGCTCTTTCCCTACATGAACGAGGCCCTGGAGCTGGTACTGGAAGGAGCGCCGCTCGACACAGTGGATCGCGCCGCCACGGAATTCGGCATGCCCATGGGCCCGATCACGCTGTTCGATGTGGTCGGACTCGACACCGCCCTCTACGCCGGCCGCGTGATGCACGAGGCATTTCCCGACCGCGTCGTGCAGTCCCCCCTTCTGGCGGCGCTGGTCGAGCGCGGCCGGCTGGGCCAAAAGTCCGGGGCGGGCTTCTTCAGCTATGCACGCCGCAAAGATCGCGGCGAACCGGATCCCCAGGTCGCTGAACTGATCGAAACATTGCGCCGCGACCGGCGGGAGATCCCGCCCCAAGAATTGCAAGACCGCCTGTTTCTGCCCATGCTGCTGGAGGCGACCCGCGTCCTCGCCGAGGAACTCGTCCGCGATGCACGCGATGTCGACCTGGGCCTGATTTACGGTATCGGCTTCCCGCCGTTTCGCGGCGGCCTGCTGTTCTGGGCCGACACGCTGGGCCCCGCCGGCATTCTGCAACGGCTGGCACCCTACCAGCACCTGGGGGAGCGATTCCAGCCCACGCCCCTGCTGACAGAAACCGCCCGCAGCGGCGGCCGCTTCTACCCGTAAGCGAGGTTCTGCCATGAGGCAAGCCGTTGTGGTGGCATGTGTGCGAACGGCCATCGGTCGAGCCCATGCCGAAAAAGGAGTGTTTCGCCACGTCCGCAGCGACGATCTGGCAGCCGCCGTGGTGCGAGCCCTCGTCGAGCGCTCCGGCATCGACCCCGAACTCATCGAAGACCTGGTGCTCGGCAACACGCAGCAACAGGGAGAACAGGGCCTGTGCGTGGCCCGGACGGTGGCTCTGCTGGCCGGACTGCCAGTGGCCGTGGGCGGCGCTACCGTGAACCGTCTGTGCGGCTCGAGCCTGCAAGCGCTCAACCAGGCGGCACACGCCATCATGGCGGGATTCGAAGATGTACAGGTCGTCGGCGGCCTGGAGCACATGCACCACATCCCCATGGACAAGGGGATCGACATCAACCCCAAGCTGTTCCATCGCACCAGCCGCGCAGCCCTGCACATGGGCATGACGGCCGAATTCCTGGCGCAGTCTCAAGGCATTTCTCGCGAGCAGCAAGACGCCTTCGCCCTGCGCAGCCATCAGCGGGCCGCCGCCGCCCACGCCGCCGGAGAGTTCAGCGCCGAAATCGTGCCCGTCTGGGGACATGACGAACAGGGCAACCGCGTGCAGGTCACCGTCGATCAATGCGTCCGGCCCGATTGTTCCGCCGAAGGGCTAGCGGCGCTAAAACCCGCCTTTGTCCCCGAACTCGGCACGGTGACCGCAGGGAATAGTTCTCCCCTCAACGATGGCGCTGCGGCGCTCTTGATCATGTCCGAAGAACGCGCCCGCGCACTGGGACTTACCCCCCTCGTCCGCATCGTGTCCACGGCGGTGGTGGGCGTCGAGCCGGCGGTCATGGGTACGGGTCCCGTGCCGGCCACGCAGAAGGCACTCCAGCGCGCCGGCATGCAGCTCTCAGATATCGACCTGATCGAAATCAACGAGGCCTTCGCCGCGCAGGTGCTGACCTGCGTGCGAATGCTCGGGGTGGACGAAGAAAAGCTCAACGTTCGGGGCGGGGCCATCGCCATCGGCCACCCGCTCGGCGCCAGCGGTGCGCGCATCGCCACCACGCTGATCCATGCCATGCTCGATCGCGGAGCACAAACGGGCTTGGCCACCATGTGCATTGGCGTCGGCCAGGGAATCGCCACGATCTTCGAGCGCGTGTGATCGAAAGGATGCCCCATGGCAGCCGAGCCAGCACAGCATGATACCAGCCAGCCCGCACTCACCATCCCAGCATTACTAATCCAACGGCTCCGGCAGGACGCCGACCGCCCTGCACTCTATGTCCCACGCGGCGGACAGTTCCATAGCGTCTGCTGGGCCTCGCTGATCGACGCTGCCGCCAGCCTGGCTGCCGGCCTGTCCGACCTGGGTCTCCAACCCGGCGACCGCGTGGCCGTTGTCTCACCAAATCGCTACGAGTGGGTGGTGTGCGACCTGGCCATCCTCGGCCTGGGAGCCGTACATGTCCCCATCCACAATGCGCTGGCTGGCCCCCAGATCGCCTGGCAAATCCGCGACTGCGGGGCACGCCTCGTCCTGCTAGCGGGTCCAGATCAAGCCTCCCGCCTGGCCAGCCTGAGCGAGCCGCCAGCCGAGGTGAGATACGCCGCCTTCGACCCCTGCCACGCGGAACTGGCAGGCACGCCCGTGCTCCCCTGGACCCACTGGCACGCCAGCCCGCAGCGGGGACGCGAACTCATCCAGCACGCCGCTGCAACCGTGCAACCCTCTCAACTGGCTACCATCCTCTACACCTCCGGCACGACGGGCGAACCGAAAGGCGTCATGCTCAGCCATGAAAACCTAATCAGCAATGCCCGCGCCACCCTGCAAGCGTTCGGCCACGACCCAGCAGACCTCCGCCTCTGCTGGCTGCCGCTCAGCCACGTCTTCGCCCGCACCTGCGACCTCTATATCACCCTCGTCGCCGGCACGCCCCTGGCTCTCGCCGAGTCGCCTGAAAAGGTGATGGACAACTGCAAGACCATCCGTCCTACCCTCATGTGCGGCGTGCCGTATTTTTTTGAAAAAGTCCAGCGCACGCTCTGTGAGCAAGGCCGCGCCGATGAGCCCGGCGCCCTGGCCAACGCCTTTGGCGGCCGAATCCGGGCCCTCACCTCGGGTGGCGCCGCCCTGCCCGATCACGTGGCACGCTTCTACCACGCGCGCGGCGTCATGCTCGTGCAAGGATACGGCCTGACGGAGTCCTCTCCCGTGATCACCGTCAGCACGCCCGGCCAGGTTAAAATCGGTACCGTGGGACGCCCCATCCCGGGCGTCGATGTCCGCATCGCCCCCGATGGCGAAATCCTTACCCGGGGCCCCCATGTGATGCTCGGCTACTGGAACAAACCGCAGGCCACCGCCGAGGCCATCCGAGACGGCTGGCTCCACACCGGCGACCTGGGTGAACTGGACGCCGACGGCTTCCTCCGCATCACCGGCCGCAAGAAGGAACTGATCGTCACCGCCGGCGGCAAGAACGTAGCACCCGTGTACCTGGAAGCCCTGCTCACCGCCGACCCGCTGATCCAGCAGGCCATGATCGTGGGAGAGGGACGCAAGTTCCTCGCAGCCCTGATCGTGCCCGCCCCAGAGGCCCTGCGGGCAGAAATCATCGCACGCCGGATCCCCGTGACCTCTGCCGCCGAGGCCCTGCGCCACCCCCACGTCCTGGCCCTCTACGAAGAACGCATCCGCGCTCGACTCGCCGATGTCTCCCACTACGAACAGGTCGCCAAGTTCGTGCTGCTCAACCGCGCCTTCTCCATCGAACAGGGAGAATTGACCCCAACCCTCAAGCTGCGCCGCAGCGTGATCCAGGAACACTTCGCGGAGGAAATTGAGCGGATGTATGGGTGAAAGAGGAGTACCACAAAGGGCACGAAGAAGAGAACCACAAACAACACAAAGGACACGAAGAACGGAACCACAAACAACACAAAGGACACGAAGAAGAGAACCACAAAGAAGAGAACTACGAAGAGCACAAGGGGACGAAGAAGGGGATTGCAAAGGGTGCTAAGAGGGGGAAGAAAGGGGCTGGGGAGAGCGTAGAAGCGTTACGGGAGTATCAAGCGGGAGACAGAAGGGGACTGGGCATCATGGGGTATCAGCCGATTCCGGAAGAAGACGAGGCGATTGCCCGCGGCGTGATCGGCGCTGCCATCGAAGTGCATCGCGTGCTCGGCCCCGGCTTCCTGGAATCTGTCTATGAAAGGGCCTTGATGCACGAGTTGCAGTTACGCAGGCTGCCGGCGGCAAGACAGCACGCGCTACTCGTCATCTACAAGGAGCTGCCAATCCAGGAATACCGCCTGGACCTGCTCGTGGGCGGCCGCGTGATTGTCGAAGTGAAGGCCGTGGACAGCATTGGCCCCATCCACGAGGCACAACTGCTCTCTTATCTGAAGGCAAGCAGCCTGCGTGTGGGGTTGATCATCAATTTCAACGTCGTGATGCTAAGAGACGGCATCCGGCGCCTGGTGCGCTGAGCACCTTTGCGGTTTGCCCCTGAAGCGCTGCCGAAATCCCCCGCCCGCCGCACAGCCTCAGCAGCCCCACCCTGATTCCCACGGTACCTACGCCTCTTCTGGGTCAGCCCGTTGTGCCCTCTTTGGTAGGACTTCTCTTCGTATCTTCTTTGTGCGCCTTCTTTGTGTCCTTTGTGTCCTTTGTGTCCTTTGTGGTTCTGCCCTTTGTGGTCTTTCATCCTCGCCGGCGGGGCACGATGGCACCTCCCGAAGCTGGTAGGGCAAAGTGGGGGGGCCGGCTTGGTAGGGCCGTTGCAGCAGGGGCGTTGGCATGGCGGCCTGCGTCAAGACGGCGATAGGGGGCTT
>JAIMBC010000314.1 GCA_023511675.1 Pirellulales bacterium | reverse complement strand
GTTTCGTAATTAAACTGCCTGCGGTGCCGCTTCACACCTGGTTGCCCGATGCCCATGTCGAAGCCCCCACGCCCATCTCGATGATCCTGGCCGGCATCCTGCTGAAAATGGGCGGCTACGGCATCATTCGCATCTGCTACCCCATTTGCCCGCAAGCAGGCTTCGAACTGGCCTGGTTTGTCACCGGCGTGGGCGTGGTGAGCATGTTGTACGGCGCGTTTGCCGCCATGGCTCAGAAAGACTTCAAGCGGCTGGTGGCCTACAGTTCGGTCAGCCACATGGGTTATGTGCTGTTGGGGATGGGGGTATGGAGCGCCACGGCGGGCAACAACTTCCGGCCCGATTACTGGTCGATGGGCATGAACGGCGCCATGTTCCAGATGATCGCGCACGGGATCAGCTCGCCCGGCATGTTCTTCCTGGTGGGGGTGATTTACGACCGTGTCCACCACCGCAATCTGGACGAATTCGGCGGCCTGTTCGCACGCATGCCCGTGTACAGCGGCCTGGCCATCGGCATCTTTTTCGCCGGCCTGGGACTGCCCGGCCTGTGCGGTTTCATCGGCGAGGTGTTCGTCACGCTGAGCGCCTGGAGCTACAGCCGTACCCTGGCGGTGATTTCCGCTTCCACGGTGATCCTCACCGCCGGCTACATTCTCTGGACGCTGCAACGCGTGTACCTCGGCCCCGAGTACCGCGGGCCGCACGCAGACCATATCACTCCCATGACCTTCCGCGAAGGCGCCATCGCCAGCCTCCTGCTGGCGCCGGCCATTCTGTTGGGCGTGCTGCCCAACATCGTGTTCGCCTACATGCGGCCCAGCGTGGAGCGCTCGGTGCAGCAGCTTGCCCGCTGGACCCGCCAGTTCGAGGCCCGCCAGCCGCTGGGCACCGCCGAACTGCGGCAACACATGCAGCCAGCCGCGTCCGCCCCTCTCCACGCTGCCACGGCCCTTCCTCAGGCAGACCAGCCGCTGGCCAGGCTTAAGGATGCGGGGCCAGCAAGGGATAGCGCCCAGCATTTCACCCCTAACCCCGAAGACCTACCGTGAGCTTCCAGGAACTGGTTAGCCAGGTTATTGCAGACGCACTCGGCTCGGTGCGGGGATTCATGCCCGAGCTGATCCTGTGCGCCACCATCGTCGTCATGCTGCTGGCCCGCATGCTGCCGGCACTACGGCGCCTGCATGCCAGTTACTGGGCGTTCGCCGGCACGCTGGTGGCCCTCTACCATGCCTCCCCCTGGGTGCTGCTGGCAGGCCTGCGCGATAGCCCCGCCTGGCAGCCCGAATTGTTTACCGGCCTGTTGGTCTATGATGAGCTGACCGTTTTCTTCCGCAGCCTGTTGCTGGGCTTTCTGCTGCTGTTTCTCATCCTTACCCGGCTCACCGGCCTGCCCGATCGCGAGGACAGCGCGGACTTCTACACGCTGATTTTGGGCGGCATCGTGGGCATGTGCCTGATGGCTTCGGCCAATCACCTGGTGATGGTGTTCTTGGCGGTCGAGATGGCCAGCGTCCCGTCGTATGTGCTGGCGGGCATCGTCAAGGGTAGGCGGCGCGCCAGCGAGGCGGCGCTGAAGTACGCCGTGTACGGGGCGGGTGCGGCGGGGGTGATGCTCTACGGCATCAGCCTGCTGGCCGGCGCCCTGGGTACCTGCCACCTGCCGACCATGGCGGTCGAGCTGGCCAGTCTGCCCGCGGAGCGAGCCAGCGAGTTGGCGGGCGTGCTGATGATGGGCGGGTTGTTCGTGATGGTGGGGCTGGCCTTCAAGCTGTCGGCCGTGCCGTTTCACTTTTGGTGCCCGGACGTGTTCGAGGGTGCAACCGCGGAGGTGAACGCCTTCTTAAGCGTCGCCTCAAAGGCGGCGGCGCTGGGCCTGCTGTTGCGCGTGGCCCTGGGGCTGGGACACGTCCCCGCCACCAAGGCGTCTGTGCTGGCTTCCATGCCGGCGGCACAGGTGCATAGCGTGGCTTACCGCGCCCAGGCGACTGAGGAGCCGCCTCCAGTGCGGGCCGGGCGGCAAGCAGATACCAAAGGTGCCACGCACGAACCGCGCGGGCGCCAGCGGCAGCACGAGGCCCTGCCCAGGCCGGCCGATGTGCGCGAGCGATTGCAAGCGCGCCTGGCACCTGCCCGCCGTTACATGCTCGGCCTGGTGGCCCTGGTCGCAGCGATCACCTGTACCTTTGGCAACCTGGCGGCCTTTGGCCAGACGAATATCAAGCGGCTGCTGGCCTACTCCACCATTGCGCACGCGGGCTACATGATGATGCCCGTCGCCGCGGCGATTTGGCTGGCTGGCCGCGATACGCCGCTGGCTCAGAATGCGGTGGGGGCAGTGGCCATCTACGCCGGGATGTACCTGTTCATGAATCTGGGGGCATTCGCGATCGTGGCCTTCCTCCGCAACGAACTCGGCAGCGAGGAGATTGCCGACTACGCCGGCCTGGTCCGCCGCGCGCCGGGCATGGTGGTCTGTTTCTCCGTCATCCTGGTGAGTCTACTGGGAATCCCCCCCCTGTCCGGCTTCTTTGCCAAGTACGCAGCCTTCTACGCGCTGGCCACGGGCAATAACACGACGCTCTACCTGCTGCTGTTCGTGGGCGTGTTGAACACCGTGATCAGCCTGGTCTACTACGTGCGCGTGATCAAGGTGATGACCATGGATCCCGAGCCGGAAGGACGACTGCCCCTCTCGCTGTCGTTGGTCACTCCGGCGGGCATTTACTCCGCGGTTATGGCGTTGGCGGTGTTTGCTCTGGGCCTCTGGCCAAACCAGCTTGCCGAGTGGGCGCGTCGCGCGGCTGAGCGGCTCTTGTCTTAGGAGGGAGCCGCCATGAACGACGTGCGGACCGTCGAACTGCTGAATCGGCTGATCGCCATCCTCTATCGCTCTTTCCCCATGTATTTGAGGTACGCCTCTCCCTGGAGGAGCGACAGCTCCGAACCTGTGTGGAACACCGTCGAGCACATCCTGATCGACCAGGACGCCCTGGTGGCGCGCGCCGCCGAACTGGTGCAAGAGCTGGGCACCCAGGTGCAAACCGGCGAGTTTCCCATGGAGTTCACCGGCATGCACGATCTGGCCCTCGACTTCCTCTTGCAACGGCTGATCCACTACCAGCGGCGCGATCTCGAGCGGTTGCAACAGCTTGCCCAGGAAGCCGTCTCCAGTGACATCGATCGCCGAGCACGTGAGCTGGTGCAAGAGGCCCTGGGCAGTGCCCGGGCGCACCTGGAAATCCTGGAGGAGCTGGCGCGCTCCGGCCATCCACCCGGCGATGGCGCCCCCAGCCTCCCATCGGCCCAGCCCGCCTCCCACGCGCACTGAGCCGTAGGCACCTCCCACAGCGGTTGCCCAGGTGCCCCGCACGATCCCAGGTGTTGGTTCGGGAGCGCCCGCTCCTCCGAGACATCCTCGTTTACCGCCGGCACGCGACGGCGCATAATGCAGGCGGTTGGTACGGCATGTCACCGCAGTGGAGAAAGCCATGCACCGCCGCATCTCGACCTGCTCCCGGCGTGCGGAGCGGGCAAGTACCGCCCTATCTTCCAAGCCCCGCGGCGGGCCTGCATGCCGTTTGCATTGCTTGCTGTTCCACGGCGCGGTCATGTGCGGCCTCTTGTTAGGCGGCGGCGTGCCGAGCGGCGATTGGAAGGGCGGCTGGTACGGCTGTCTGGCGCGGGCAGCAGACCCGGAAGAGATCTTTCGCCGTCGCATCGAGCCCATCTTTGCCTCGCCCGAGCCGTCAAGCTGCACCGAGTGCCACCTGGCGGGCGTGGACCTCAAGCATTACATCTTGCCCACGGCGGAGGAGACCTTCCGCTCGTTGCGCGACCTGGGACTGATCGACGTCGAGCATCCCGAGCGATCCAAGATCCTGAAGTTCATCCGACGCGGTTTGGAAGGCGGCACGGAAGCTGGTGAAAACGCCAGGCTGGTACGCCGCGAAGTTAGCAAGCAGGAGCTGGAGGCGTTCAGCGCCTGGATCGAGGCGGCATGCGCCGATCCGCACTACCGGGAACTGCCGCCGCTTGCCCCGGAAGATCGTGCCGGGCCGCCGCGGCCGGTTGAGGTCATCCGCCACGGCCGCCGTGACCGCGTGCTGGAGCGATTCGAGCAGACCGTGTGGGCGCAGCGCTATCGTTGCATGGCCTGCCACGCCGCCGGCGGGCCGGAGAATGCCAGACTGGTGAAAGAGCACGGCGATCGCGTTACCTGGATCGTGGCTGGCAATGCGGAGCAGACCATGCAGTACTTGCTCGAGCAGGGGCTGGTGGATCTCGAGCAGCCGGAGCAGAGCATGCTGTTGCTTAAACCGCTCAACGAAATCGAGCACGGCGGCGGCCAGAAGATGCTGCGCGGCGACTAGGGCTACAAGGCTTTCCGCTCGTGGATCGAGGATTGCGCCGCCATTGTGGCCGATCGCTATGCCTCCGCGGCCGATCTGCCTGATGAGCCTCCCGCCACGAAAAGCTTTCCCAGCGACATCTGGCTGAAGCTGGAGAACACGCCCCCGGCCTGGGAAGACCGCCTGCTGCAAGTCGACGTGTATGCCTGGAATGCTCGACGCAAGGCTTGGGAGCCGCAGCCTGTTGCCACCTCGGACCGCATGGTGTTCGGCAAGGGCCGGCTCTGGCAGCACACCCTGCTGCTTCTGGCTGAGCCCGGCTCCGCACGGGCCCGCGCTTTTACCCGCCAGGCGCGGCTGCCGGCGGGCAAATACCTGCTGCGCGTGTATGTCGATGTGCAGGGAAGGATGCAACAAGACTGGCAGCGAACCTGGACGCCCGAAGACCTAGCGGGCGAGGCAGATGTCCAAACCACTTGGCCCGCCGGCTACGGCGCCATGACCGTCGTGGACGCCAGCCGCCTCCAGCCCCAGCAAGCTTCTCCGTAGCCTTGTGGCCTCATGAGCTGTCGGCGGGCGCACCGGCGAACCTCCACGGCGTTGATCGCAGGAGCAACACGGTAAACCACGCTGGCTCGGGCAAGTGGTCGTTCATCAGGTTCCCCTTAGGGCGCAAGGGCCGCTTTCGGGTGGTGCGGCGCAGGCACCGCTGCCTGAAGGTTCCCCTCTAGCGCACAAGGGCCACTTGGTGGCGTTGGGCGGCACACGGACCCTCCCCTGGGGCACCTTGCTGGTGCTTACGCGTAACCGTACACCGGCACCATCGCGCCGGGGGGGGCGAGCACAGGCGACAGAGTGACGGGAGAGAAATGAGAGTGACTGAAGAGGAGTGAAGAGTGAGATGAGGAGCGCGGCGAAAGGGGGCAGCGCGATACAAGTGCGGTCTTGGCTGGGGGGGCGTGTCGGTAGGAAGGTCCGGACGCGACGGAGCGCGTCCCTCCAGGCCATGGATGCAGCGCCGCGCTGCGCGATGGAGGGTCCCGCTGCCCCTTGGAGGGCCACGCTCCGTCGTGGCCCTGATCGGCGCCTAACGTTTGCGCTCTTCCGGACGCCACGCAGCGCGTCCCTCCAGGGGCGCCAATCGAGGTGCACGCTTCGCAATGGTGGGTGGTGCCGCCCACCGTTTGCCCTGCGCCGGACGCGACGTAGCGCGTGCCTCCACGCCACATGTGCAGCGCCCCGCTCCCCACTGGAGGGCCACGCTCTGGCGTCGCCGTGATTGGGGCCCACCGTTTGCGCTCGCCCGCACGCCACGGAGCGCGTGCCTCCAGAGGGCCAGATGGCGGGCCGCACTCTCGCATGGAGGGCCACGCTCCGGCGTGGCCGTGATCGGCGCCCGCCCTGTGCGCTCTTCCGGACCCGACGGAGCGTGCCCCTCCCGGCCACCCGGAGGCCACGCAGCGCGTCCCTGCAGGCCACGGATGCCGCCTCCTGCTCCCCGCATGGACGGCCACGCTCCGGCGTGGCCGTGATTGGTGCCCGCCTTGTGCGCAGTTCCGGACGCGACGGAGCGCGTGCCTCCGGGCCAAAGATGCAGCAGCAGGCCTTCTTGCCGGCACCACGCGGCGCCCGTGAAACCGCTTTGCTCGAAGCGCCACACCCGCTCCGCCCACAACGGCCGTTCCTCACGATCAATGGGCCTCGCCACGCTCCCCCCTCGCTTGCGGGCACCCGTCATCCTCCCCGCCCGCACGCAAGCCACCAACCCCGTCAAGAATGGTAGTGGTGTACGGTTACCCCATAGAAACGGCACGGGCAAGCGCACCTGCTGTGGGCTCCTTCAGGGCGCCGGAGGTATGAGGGCACGTGTTGCCGG
>JAIMBC010000313.1 GCA_023511675.1 Pirellulales bacterium | reverse complement strand
CGTCCGTCTTGACCGGCCCACGGCCCTCGATCTTCACCTCGGCGCCTGGCACCGGATCGCCGTTGTAGCGCACCACGCCTGGCACGTCTACTGTCTCGACCTCATCGTCTCCGTCTCCATCGCCGTCGTCGCCGTCGTCGCCCTCCTGGCGGCGGCCAAGAGAGGCCAGCCGGCCCAGGCCGCTACGCTTGTTACTGCTGCGCTCGCCGGTGGCCAGCGAGATCACGTGGCTGGAGAGCTGAGCGGCGGTCTCGGCGTGGAGCAGGCGGCCATGACTGGCGTCGGTGATGGCGGCGAACTCCACCAGGGCGCGGGCATCATTCGCCACGTCGCTGCCCACGGTGACGATGTGCACGCTGGCGCCACGGCGGTGCAGCATCTCCAGCACGTCGGTCTCCTGGGTTTTGTGCTTGGCCAGGTACTGGTGGTTGCCGCCGTCGGTGATCACGATCAGCTCGGTGGTCAGCGGCGAGGCGCCAGCCGAGATACTGTCCAGCGCTCGCAGCATCGCCAGATACAGGGGGCTTTCGCCCCAGGCCTTCACGGCAGCCAGCTTGGGAGCTAGCTTGGCCAGCCGGGCTGTGGTGACCGGCGCCAGCGGCAGCACCTGCTCCACGTCGTCTCCCGGCAAGAGATCCTTAAGAACGCCGTAACCGAGCGTGGCATCGAGGTAAGCGGCCTGTTCCAGCAGCTCAGGCTGGTCTCCCTCGCCCCAGGCCAAGCGGTGGCCAAAGAGCCAGACGGCACACTGCGAGGAGGGGTCTCCCGCCATGCGGCTCAACGCCGCGTTGACGGCAGAAATGGCCGCGTCCAGCCGCGTGACGCTCGACACAGCGGCCGGGCGGACGCCCGCAGGCGCCCCCAGTTCGCTGCTCATGCTCTTCGAGCAATCGATCACGAATACCACCGTGCGGCTCGGCGCTTCTGCGTGTACCGTCGCGGCTGAAAGGGCTACCCACCACCCCAGAACGGACAAAAGTAGCAAGTGCGCACGCATAACGGACTCCAACTTGTTTGGGCCTTCGGATTCGGCGTCCAGTCGGCTCCGGGGCGGCAGCCGCTGGCGGGCACGTTCTGATGAGGGGCCACTCAGGTCGGTCCCGGTCTGGAACGCGATCGCCGTCAACACCTCATCCCATTCTTCGGCCCGAAGCGGCAGAAACCATAAGTCCGGCTTGGCTGCTGCTGGCATTCCCTTGGTTGGGACCGTTGAAGGCCGCAACGGTGGACAAAGCAGGACGTACGGCCCGCCAGTATAGCCGAAGCGATGCGGCCCGAATGCAGCATCCGCCACCCCAAACAACTGACCGCTAGCAGCCAGCACGGCCAGCCTGCTCCGTCAAGCTTTGCCGCGCCGAGCTATTTTCTCGTCCCAGTTTGGCGGCTACGGTGGCACGCTTGTCAGACACAGCACGCGTAGCTCGCCGGCAGGGATCGACAGTCGGATACGGTGCCGCCCTCCCTCAGCGTGCACAGGGAGCCGCTCAGGAAGGGTGTACTCGGTACACTCTGTCAGGGGCAGTGTGGTGCGGATCTCCGCCTCGACGGCCAAACGCCGATCGACGCGAGCAACGCCGTTGGGGGTCTTGTCCACCCCCAGATTGTTGATCAGCAGGACCAGATAGCCGTCTCGTGTACGGTTCACTTGGTACATCACCTGGCCGCGCGGGGGGTTTCCGTCGGCCACGACCTCAATCGGCAGCAACCCCTTGGTGAGGCCATTCATGAGCCACGGCAGCACAGGATGGGCGCGCTCATCGAGGCCCACGCCGCGGGGCACGAGAATCACCAGCACGGTCCCTTCTCCCACAGCGTGCCGCGTGGCAAGGGGTATGCCCTCAGCCGCCCAGGCCAGCGGCGTGGCGCCAGCCAGCTCGACGCGGCGCACTTCGTACGGTGTGGCGGCATGCCAGTGTGTGCCGTCGGGGCTCCAAGCCTCCGCCGTGGCGGCGCCCCCCTGCAGACGAAGACCGAGCAGCTCCGCCGGCAGCTCGGCCGCCACTTCGACGTTGAGCACCAGTGTGCCGCCGCGATGGAGATAATCCTTGAGCACCTCGGGCCAGGGCGGAGGAAAGGCGACGTCTCCCGCCGCCCAGACTACCGGATAACGGAACACCGCATCGGCACGCGCTGGGCGGTCGACGAGCACATCGAAGATGTTCCCATAGATGCCGCCCGGTATGCTCTGCACATCGGGCGCGGCAGGCAATCCCTCCACCACGCTACTGGGGTGCCAGCAAACGTTGAAGAGTTCGCGCAGCTCCACGTCTGCTGGGCTTTCCTCAAACACGCCCAGCATTTTGCAGTGGTAATTCACCCGGTCGTAGGCGTGGCCGTAGCTGAGCAGCAGGGCGATCGGCGTCAGCGGCTGGCCCCGATCGGGCAACCGCTCCACGAACTGGAGAAAATCGACCGTGGCACGGCCGAAGGGAGAAAGCTGCACGGGGTGCGAACCAGGTCCAGGAAGCATCCACTGATTGCCCAGGCCTTGCTCCCAGAACACGGCCGCCGCACCGCTGAGGTAGTTCAGATAGTAGAGCTTGCGATACCACGTGATGGAGACGCCATCTGTGATGGCATACTTGCTGTGAAACCAGGCTGGCGCCCCGCGCGGCACGGCGGGCTGCTGCGTGAAATAGTTGCAGTTGTCGCCAAAGTTGCCGCTGGCGTAGTTGATCCACGCTCCACCGTACTGCCGCGCCGCGCCGCGCTGGAACGCCACGCGCATTGGCACGTGGACGTTGGTCGCATCCTCCTCGTAGCCCACCACTGCCGCTCCAAGTTCGCGGAACAGGTGCGCCAGCGCAATCGCATCCGCCGAGAGGCAGCAAATGCCCTTGGCATAATGCCCCGGCTCCACGGCGGTGCGGTAAATGCGGCTGAACGCCTCTTGCTGCTGGGAGATCAGGGAGCGCCCCAGCGCGTCTACGTGCTCGCGCCGCGTGCTTCCCAGGAGGGTGCTGGGCAAGGCGACGCCGGGAGTGCCCACCGCCTCCCCGTGGATGTATCCGAGAAACTGTGCCGCCAGCTCGCCGCTGAGCGCCGCGTACGTGCCCGAGCCGTTCTGTTCGGTGTACTGGGGACCCGCATAGTTGGTGAGAATGTAAAACGGCACTCCCGTCTGCTTCAGCCAGGTGTGCAGCGGCGACCCAGCCGAAAGATCCGGCGTAGCGCCCAGGTAGAAGCCGGGCACGAGCAAGGGAGATCGCAAGATCTCCACGTCTTTCCGGCCCGCAAACTGCGCGTGAAAGCGGTCGCGGATATCAGAGGGGGGACAGAATTGAAAGAAGACGTCGTAGGGATCGAGACGCGTCAGGTCTTGAGCCCCCCACCAGGCCAAATCGGCATCCACGCCCGTCCACATGCTAAAGCCCCTGCCTGCTAGCTTGGCCTCCGGCCAGTTGGCATCGATCCGCCGCGCCGTGCCGCGCCAGCCGCTGCCATCGACCGTTAACTCCACAGCCCGCTGCCACACAAACGGCGGCTTTTCGCGGCCATGCGGAACGTACGCCGGATCGTCCGTGAGCAGTATGGCATCGATCTGCCGCCACCCCTCTCCCGGCCGGTCCACCTGCAACTCCAGCCGGGCCGGCCCCCGTTGCAGAGCGCAGCGAGCCGCATCCCAGCCGAACGAAAACCCCCAGTACAGCGCATACTCGTCTCCGCGCGGCACCACATCCCGTCTCCCAAACTCATGCTGCCACGCCTGCGTGCCCTGCACGATCCGCACCCGAAACGGCTCCGCCAGCCCTCGATGGTCGACATAGCGTACCCACAGGCGATACTCCCCCGCTCGCGGCACGACGAGTTGCCGGTGGCATACGGCCTGCGTCTCCTGCGCCGCAACGCCCAGCGAGTTCCACTCGCTCTCCCCCCCCTGCGTCCATTCAGGGCTAATACCAGGGCCGGCTATCCCCCAGTGGCCGCTCGGCTCGGCAGTGCCCGTCCAGTAGGCAAACGACCCCTCCACGCCCGAAAACCATTCCGGCTCAAACCACAGATACACCGGTGCAGCCGCCTCCCGCTGCTGCGGTCCTCCCACTCCGCCTTCAGCCGCAGCAGCCGCACCAGCGAGCGCGCTGCCCAGCAGCCAGCAGGCCGCCGCCGCGCCCAGAGCTGGAAAAGCGGGTATCCGAAAAAGGGGCATGGTACTTTTCCCTGAGATGAGACGCTGGCCCCTGCTGATTTCGGTCCATGCCTCGAACATCACGTGCATCTCGGGGTGCCGTCGCTATCAAGCCGTCAGCAGGAGCAACGCCCCGGTCGAAGTGCTCGACAAGGAAGGAGATGATCAGGCATTCGCGGACCGAATCGGGGATGGATGGGGTCGCTTAGCGATGCAGGTGATGGCGTACTGTTTGATGCCCCATCATTTTCACCTCGCTCGATGGCCCCATCAAGATGGAGACCTGGGCCGCTGGATGCAGGGGCTGCTCACGGCGCACGTACGCCGCTACCAGGAGCACAGCCGCACCAGCGGGCATGTCTGGCGGCCGATTCAAGGCATGCTCTGCTGCCGTCGGAGGAGCATCTATGGGTTGAATTCAACGCGCTGGCGGGCGAAGCTCGTCAAGCAAGCCGTGGCGGGGCCTTGGTCCGGTTTGCGGTAGTTGACAGATTCCCGCCGCCCCAAGTTCTTGCATGCCGGGCTGGTGCCGCACGCTTGTGCATGGCAGAGCTAGCTAGAAGGGCCAAAGGCGGACGCCGAGGCGGAGCGGATTCGCCGGAGCATCCGCCGAGGTATGCCATTTGGGCAGAACCTGTGGGCGGAGCGGATGGCGCGACGTCTGGGCCTGCAAGCCAAACTTCGCCCGCGTGGGCGCCCGCGCTAGACGCAAGAAACGTCGAATGTCCGCTTTTTTGAGAAACGCAGAATGACCCCTGTTCCGGAGCATCAACCGGCGGCTCGGGGATCCTGCGGCCCATAGCGGCCGCGATACTGTTCGACGGGATACTTGCGGGCATTCTTGGCCATCTTGTCGATCACGCTGGCTGCAACGTCGATGCCGAGCGCATTCGCCATGGCCAGGGCGTAGCAGACCACATCTGCCAGCTCCTCGCCGACAGCGGCGCGCGCCTCGGGCTGCTGGGAGACAAGCAGGGACTCCTCGGGCGTGAGCCATTGAAAGTGCTCCATCAGTTCGGCGGCCTCAATAGCCAGGGCCATGGCCAGGTTCTTGGGCGTGTGGAACACTTCCCAGTGGCGTTCCGCCACAAATGCGCGGATCAACTCCCGGAGCGTGGCCAGGGTGGTGGTTTCGTCGTTTGTCATCGGCGTGCCGTGGCGTGTGGTACGTAGTTCCACAAGGGAATGCAGCTTACCACCATCGCGGCTGGGCGCCACGCTCGCCTCGCTTCCAGTTCCCTGGCCCCACGTGCGTCGATTCTGAATTGGCCCAGATATGGGCGGGAACCGTGGTCTGGCTCGCAAGCCCGTGGCGATGAGGTCCTGTCCCTCGGCCTTTTGCTGCCCCGCGCACGGTGCTCAGTGCTTGTGTGAGAGCCAACGTGCTTAGCCCGCGCGGCGGAGCGGGCCCGACCGCCGGGCGAGGCGGTAATACCTGTTGCGGCCGCGCTTGCCGAGGCAGTCGGCCGCCCCCGCCTCACGCAGGCAGTAAGCGACCCGCTGGGCCACGTAACGGGGTACGCGCAGGTGCTGTGCCAGCGTTAGGGTATCGAACTGCCGGGGCAGAGCGACAGGCAGCAGTGCCGCCAGGTCGGCCGGGGTCTGAATAGTTCGCCGATCCACGATGGCCAGTAGCCGACGATCTTCCACGGCGTAGCGGCGGCGGCAGGAGTGTGCGAAGCGCCGTTCTTCCACCTCGACCAGCAGCAGCTCTAGCGTGAGCCGCTCATGGGGGAAAACGCGGGTGAAAAAGACCAGTTCGTTAAACACCTCCAGGAGCGAGCCGCGCTTCGGGCTGCGGCGGCGGCCCACCGGGCTGCCGCCCGCCGTGGCAAGCCGCACCAGGTGTTTGGCGGCCACGATGGGCTTTACCACCCGCACACGGTGGCGGGCGAGCAGCGTACGCACCTTGTCTCGGATCGCCGCCAGGGGGCCTTGTTGAATCTCGATCAGTTCGCCGTTGCACACGGCATCGATACGAAAGCCGTCCAGGCGGACTTCTGTGTGTGCGCCCTGCTGCGCAAACAGTCCCTTGAGCTGGCGATGCAGTGTAAACTCCATGTTGCCTTCAGGGCTCGATTCCCAGGTCGCGCACGGTGAGCAGGGTATCCAGCGGCAACCCCCGAGCCTGGAGTGCCTCTCTGCCGC
>JAIMBC010000312.1 GCA_023511675.1 Pirellulales bacterium | reverse complement strand
CGTACAGGTAGGTGGTGCGGCGCACCCCAGCTATCCCGGCGGATTCCGCGGGACCGCGCCCCTCCAGCCGCTCGACGACGTTGAGCAACTCGTCGTACACCTCCTCCGAGAAAAGGCCGCGGCCGTTCTCGTTGTAGGACGTGATGCGGCTGCGGACCGGGCGGCCGTGCCCGTCGTAACTCATTTCGGCCAGAACCGTACGCCGCCCAGCCTCGTTCAAGCCCACCTCGCGAATCTTGATTCCTTGTGCATCGTAAGAGACACGTTGCTCCGCGTAGCCGTAAGTCGTTTCCACCCGCCGGTGGCGGAGGTCGTAGGTGATCACGCGGGTCAGATTGCCCCAGCGGTCGTACTCGGCGGCCGCGCGATGCCAGTTCTCGCGGTGCATCACGGGCTGGAAGTCTGCGTCGAGGCAGATCTGTTCC
Source organism: Pirellulales bacterium (assembly GCA_023511675.1). GTDB lineage: Bacteria > Planctomycetota > Planctomycetia > Pirellulales > JAIMBC01 > JAIMBC01. Next base: position 5,879 of record JAIMBC010000312.1, on the reverse strand, counting down.
GTCCAGTTGCCAAGCCGGTCGTAGGTGGTGCGTATGCGGGTCACGCCGTCTGCGTCCGGGGCAGGCTTGCCATCTTGACCGAGCCGCGTGAGCATGATGGGGATGCCCTCGGCATCGAACTCGATCTCCCAGCCGTATGCGCCGCTGGAAAGCGGGGTGGGATTGTCGTTCGCATCGCGAAACCACACGCGCGTATCGTACCCCTGCGGCGAGCGCTCGAAATGCACGCTGGTAAAGCCAAGCGTGCTGGCCACCGCGGCCCCGCTGCCGTCGATGAACTGCGCCTTGCAGGTATGCTGGGCCTCGGTCCCTCCCGAATGCCGGTAGGTGTATACAAAACGGAAGACGGGCTGCCCCGCGGCATCCAGCCCGACCTCCTCGGCAACGCGGCCCTGCTCGTCGTAGTGGAACTGATAAGAGACCTCCCGATGCTTGTTGGAAAGGTTCTGCCGCAGATCCTCGATCCAGATGGTGGTGGTGGCATCGGGCACGGGCATGCCCTGACTGTTCACCACATCCACGCGCTCCAGCGGCCCCCACCACCCCCGATAATGAAAGCGATACGATTGGCTGCGCCGGCGTGCCGCCTCCGGCGAGATCGCACCGATACCCACCGGCACGCCCCACCGCTTCACATAGTTGTTGAAATACTCCACCCGCGCGGCATAAAACCCACGGTGCAGCACTACCCCCGCCAGACATGCCGCCACGGCCAGCACCGCCAGCAAGCTGCCCAGCGTCTGCCACGGCCGCCGCTTGACCCAGCGCACCGCTCGGCTAATCCGGCTGGGACGTCGCCCCGCAATCGCCTCGCCCGCCAAAAACCTTCCCAGGTCCTCCGCCAACGCCTCGCCCGTGGCATACCTCTGTTGCGGCTCCTTGCGCAGACATTTCAGGCAGATGGTTTCCAGATCCCGCGGTATGCCCGAGCGGTAGAATGAGGGGGGTACCGGGTCGTCGTTCATCACGCGCGCTAGCGTGGCCCAGTGGTCCGAGCCGCAGAAGGGCAGCCGGCCCGTGAGGCACTCATACAGGATCACCCCCAGGGCATACACATCCGTGGCTGGGCCCACGCGGTCGTGTTGTGCGCTGGCCTGCTCGGGCGCCATGTAGGCGGGCGTGCCCAGCCGGTCTTCCGAGTGCGTGAGGGCAGACTGCTCCTCCAGCCGCTTGGCCAGGCCAAAATCTCCGATCTTGGGCTGCCCGAAGGCCGTGAACAGAATGTTGTGCGGCTTGAGATCCCGGTGCACGATCCCCCGCTGGTGTACAAAATGGACCGTCCGCGCCAGCACTTCCAGCAAGCGCGCCGCCTCATGGCAATCGAGCGGCCCTTCGGCAATCCTCCCCGCTAGCGAGCCACCCTCCAGATACTCCATGGTAAAATAAGGCCTGCCCTGTTGCTCCCCTACCTCGTAAATCTGCACCACATGCTCGTGATGAAGCTGCGCCACGCTCTCCGCCTCGCGGCGGAAACGGGCCAGGGCGTCTCGGCTGGCGTGTACGCCCGCCTTGACCGTCTTCACCGCAACCAGCCGGGGCAGCGAGCGCTGCCGCGCCCTAAACACCACCCCCATGCCCCCCTCTCCCAACAACCCCAGGTATATGAAGTCTGCCAGGTGCAGCCAGTCGCGGCTGGGGGGCTGCGGAGCACTTGAGTCGGGCCGCGTGGCCTGCTCGGGCGTGCCCACTCGGGTGCCCGACTCGCTTACGGCATCACTTCCAGACACCACGGTTGGTGAACCCGCTCCACCCCGCACCCTGGGCGCATCGGCTGCTGCGTTCACCTCGTTTGCCTCCGGCGGCAACCGGCCCTCGACTGCGCCGGCACTCTCCCCTGTTGTCGCCGACTCGCTGCCCGAACCGCGCCCTTCTAGAGCCGTATCCTCCGCCGGCGGAGGCGGAACCCGCTGCCCACGCACACTGCAGATCGGGCAGAGCGTGCTCAGGTCTGGCAGCGTCTCCTCAGGCTCCGCAACCAGCTCAAACTGGTGCCCGCGCGGGCAAGTCACAATCCTGGTCATGGCGAGGATCCCGGGTGAAGCTGCGCCCCCCTCGCGCGGAGGGAAGGGCTGGGTAGACGCGCGCCATGGGCCTGTAGTTAGCTTCATCAAGTGTAGGCTCCCCTCGTCGCGTTGGGAATAGCGGGGCTATACTTGCGTTCTAACCCTAAACTCCCAAACGAGCATACTGTGACGGAAGGTAGCCGGGTTTGATGGGCAAGGAACACACGCGCGCCGGCGCCAAGCGGCGGATCATCACGCTGCTGGCGGGCATCGCCGCCGTAGCAGTGGCAGGGTTCGCCACCGCAAACCCTTCAGCGCCGCCTCCTGGGGCCGCACAGCTTGAAGCGGCCCAGCTCCTTGCGGCAGACCCCGATGCGGCCCAGCCCGGCGCGGCAGCCGGCATTGAGAATGCTGGCGCGGGAAAGACTGGTGAGACGCACACTGGCGAGGCACACGCTGCGGCGGCACAGCCGGCACAAGCCGCCGGGGTTGATGCTCCTGCAGCCGATGCTGGTGCTGCGGACGCTGCGGGAACGAGTTCGGGAAATTCGGGGACCGGTTCCATCAAGCCCTTTGTCATCGAGGTGGTCGATGCAGCAACGGGCCGGGGCGTGCCGCTGGTCGAGCTGACGACGGTCAGCAATCTCTTGTTCGTGACCGATAGCGGGGGCCTGGCTGCCATCAGCGAACCGGAGCTGATGGGCCGCCGCGTGTACTTCCACGTCCGCAGCCACGGCTACGAGTTTGCCGCGGATGGCTTCGGCTTTCGCGGTCGTGCGCTGGACGTCACACCCGGCGGCACGGCGCGCCTCGAGATCGCGCGCCAAAACCTGGCAGAGCGGCTGTACCGCGTCACGGGCAGCGGCATCTACCGAGACAGCGTGTTGGCCGGCCGTGCCGTGCCCTTGGCCGAACCGCTGCTGGCCGCCTCGCTCACCGGTTGCGATAGCGTGCTCAACGCCATCTACCAGGGCCGGCTGTTCTGGGTTTGGGGAGATACCAACCGAGATGCCTATCCGTTGGGCAACTTCCATGTCACGGCCGCTACCTCGGCACTACCGGCCGACGGCGGCCTGGACCCGGCTGTGGGAGTCGACCTGCACTACTTCACGTCAGAGCAAGGCACGGTGCGCTCGATGGCCCGTATGCCCGGCGATGGGCCCACCTGGATCACCGCCCTGGGCGTCTTTCCGGACGAAGCGGGCCGCGAGCGGCTCTTCGCCTGGTACGTAAAGGTGAAGGGCTGGATCGAGGTCTATGCCCGCGGGCTGGCAGAGTTCGATCCCCAGGCAGGCGAGTTCCGTCACGTGCGAGACATGCCCCTCGATCAGCCGGTGGTGCCGGATGGGCACGCATTGCTGGTCGAAGAGTCGGGCGAGCGCTGGCTTTATTTTGGCAACCCGTTTCCCATGGTGCGTGTGCCATACGTGGCCGAGGCGGCCCCAGAGCTGGATCGCTATGAGGCGTTCACCTGTCTGGTGCCCGGCAGTAGGCCCCAAGACGGCCGCATCGCTCGGGACGAGCGGGGCCGCGTGGTCTGGAGCTGGCAGCGCGGCACGCCGCCGTTGAGTCCGCAAGAGGAGCAACGATTGCTCAAACGAGGTGTGCTGCCGGCAGACGCCGCACGCTGGCAGCTTCGAGATCGAGACACAGGCAAGGGGCTGCTAGCGCACCGCGGCTCGACCTGCTACAACGCCTACCGAAATCGTTATGTGGCAATAGTCTGTGAGTCGGGAGGCACCTCGCCGCTGGGCGAACTCTGGTACGCCGAGGCCGATACGCCGCTGGGCCCCTGGGCGTATGCCGTCAAGATTGTCACGCACAACAAGTACAGTTTTTACAACCCCAAGCAGCACCCCTATTTCGATCAGGAGGGAGGGCGCCTGATTTACTTTGAGGGTACGTACAGCACCCTGTTCTCCGGCAACCCCTGTCCCACGCCGCGCTATGACTACAACCAGGTGATGTACAGGCTGGATCTGGCCGAGCCACGCCTAGCCGTACCGGTCGCCGTGTATGATGGCTCGGGCGAAGGCCGGGCAGAAGCCTTCTCGCTGGGACCAGCCGCCGTGGGAAGCCACGCCTTCTGCGCACTCGATCGGCCCTTGCCGGGAGCGGTAGCTGTGTACTTGAAGACCGAGGGGGGCCGCCCCGCCGAGTTGATGGCAGTGCCCGCCGCCACAGAGCAGGCGGCGAATACACTCCAGCCGCCGCAGCCACAGCAACCAGCGAACACACAGCAGCCGCGGCACGTGGAGCGGTCTGCCGGACTCACACGGCTCTTTTATGCCCTGCCCCATACTGCCGACCGCCCATCGTCGCACACGGTCCCGCTCTACGGCTACGTCTCGCCCGATGGCACGCGTCGCGTGTACGCCCTCGAGGGACAGGGACCGGCGGATTGGCAACGCGATCCCTCACCCGTTTGCTGCGTCTGGCCGTAGGCTGCCATGTTGGGCCTGAAGTCTGCCACGTCGCCCCGCTGGCTCGAAACCGCCGCCTCGCACCTCGATCTGCTGCTGATCGACCATGCCCACTGTGAGAAGAAGGCGGCCAGCACGGCCATGAACCTGATCTTCGCATATGTCGAGCACGTTGAGCTGGTACGTGCCCTCTCCGAAATCGTGGTGGAGGAACTGGACCATTTCCGCCAGGTGCTGGACATGCTCGCCGCCCGCCGCATCGCCTTCCGCCGCCTGCGTCCTAGCCGCTATGGCGAACGGCTCGCCGCCCTGGTCCGCAAGGGAGAGCCCGCACGCGGCGTGGACCGCCTGCTGATCGCCGGCCTGATCGAGGCCCGCTCTTGCGAACGCTTCGGCCTGCTACGAAAGTACCTGCCCGACGCCGAGCTGGCCGCCTTCTACGGCAGCTTGTTTGAGGCCGAGGCCCGGCACCACGGCACCTACGTCCGCCTGGCACGCCTGCTGGCACCGCCCGACGTCGTCGAACGCCGCCTGGAGGAACTGGCCGCGCGCGAGGCCGAGATCATCGCCCTGGCAGACGACCCGCCGCGCATGCATAGCTAGCCTGCGTTGCGACTCGTTCCCAGACTCCTGCCGGGGAGCGCCCTGACTGGCAGGCTGTGCCTCCGTTGCCCCCATCACCGGGAGAGATCTGCTTGCTCTTTAGGGCAGAGCTTCAGGTTCGGAGTGACCACATTCATGCGGTCCTGGAGCGTGTGATCATGCTGGTACTCGAACGCCTCGCCACGGCCGGACCCGCTAAAGCGGGTCACTACGAACGAAACGCCCTGTCTGAAAGGCTGCGCCTTGGCCGGCGCCATCAGGGGTAAATGCGTCCACGCCTCGTTGCTCTCTCGGGCTGAGAGCCAGCGGGTTCGTAGGCCTTCCATAGGCAGGGCGCAGAGCTGCGGGCGAGAGGCCCGCGCTCCCATTACGCGGCCACCGATGCCCCCCGTGGATGCCTGGCCTCCAGGATGCGGCACTTGGCCGGTGGTCAATGCTCGTGCGCAGCGCGCTGGCGGACGCGCTGACGGTCGGCCTCCGTCAGCCGCTGTGCCTTGTGCAGGGCCAGGGCGAGTTCGTCCGCCTGCTGCCACTCTCTCTGCCGGGCAAGCTCCACGATGCGCCACAGGGCACGGTACTCATCATCCGAGAGCTGCCCCTCGTCGTGTTGCGTCTCGATGAGCTGGGCGTTCATCTCCAGCCAATCGGCCCGCCGCGCAGAGACGGCCGTGCGCAGCGACTCGATCAGGCGCCTGTTCTGCGGCGCAAGCTGCGGGTGGCCGCCGCAACCGGCCGCCAGCGTGGGGAGCAACGCCGGCGCGAGAGCCAGCAATGCCGTCCCCGCGATGCCCTTGGCACGATGGCTTCCATGTACCATCAGGGGTCCTCCGCCGTCGAGTCGGCACCATTG
>JAIMBC010000311.1 GCA_023511675.1 Pirellulales bacterium | reverse complement strand
CCCCCCCCCCCCCCCCCCCCCCCCCCCCCCCCCCCCCCCCCCCCCCCCCCCCCCCCCCCCCCCCCCCCCCCCCCGCTGTCTGCGGCTGGCGCGGTTCTTGCGGCACCCGAGGCAGACGAGGTAGCTGCGGGTGCCGCTGGCCGGGGGGGCGGGGCGCCGGCCATCTCGGCCGCGGCTGCCGAGCGGGGATAGTACTTGTTGATCACTTCGTGGATGGCGGCAGGCGTGCAGAGCACGGTGCGCACGGGCAAACCCAGGCGCAGGCGTATTTGGTCTTCGACCTCGGGAAGGAGGGGGTTGGGAGACATGACCAGCAGCCGGCCGTCATCGACCATCAGCGGTGCGCAGGAGTGCTGGCGGGCAAGCGTGGCCGGGATGCGGGGGATCAGGCTTTCGTCCATGCTCACGTCGGCAAGATCGACGTAGGGCAGGCCCTCGCTTTCGGCGTAGGATTGCATGACCTGATCGGGGGGGGCCAGCCGCTGCTGCATGATGGCGTCTCGGATCTCCACGCCGATCGTCTTGGCAAAGCGGCGGGCCTTGTCCAGATCGCTGGGGGAAAGCACCTTGCGGGCCACGAGGATCTCCTCGAGCGTGCGGCGCCCGGCGGCCGCGGCTGCTGTACGGCCCAGCGAGGCATCGTATTCGCGCTTGCGCACCTCGTCCGTCAGGCAGAGCATGGCCCGGGCCAGCTCATTGAGCAGTTCCTGAGATTGCGGGCCGTATTCGCCCGTAGCATAGGTGCGTACCAGCGCATTGAGCTTGCGGTAACTGGCCCGGATGGCGGCCGTATCGTCCTCGAACTGCTTCAGCTTCAGAAGCTGATAGTAGTTCAGCGGCCGGGCCGTCTCTTCGATGCCCAGCCATTCCTTGTAGACGTCGATCGTCTTGGCCATCGTCACTCGACCAGGTACTGGCTGGCCAGCGCCGTGTAGGCGTCGATCTGGGCCTCGTTCAGTCCGCCGCGCCGCTGGATCTCGATGGATGCCTCCTTGCCGCCGGTCTTGTCGCGAGCACGCACGTGTACGCGGCCATCCGTGCCGTAGGCGTAGGTCACCTCGATGGGAGAGCCCTTGGGCAGGCCGGGCGGCAGGTCGTAGATCCGGCAATCGCCGATCAACGAGCAGGCCTCGGGATCCGGCGCCTCCCCCTCAATCACCTTGACATGCACGCGGACCTGGTTCGCCTCCTTGGTCTCGAAGGTCTGCGTTACCTCCACAGGCAGTCGCGTGTTGCGAGGAATCATCACATGGTTGATCGTCTTGTTGGTTCCCGGCACGGTGACGGCGATACCCAGACCGTGCGAGTTCACGTTGTCCTGGCGGATGTTTTGCAGATAGCGGCGGACCTTCTCAGCCAGTTCGCTGCGCTCGCCGCGGTACTTGGCCTCCAGGATGGCGGCGTGGATGGCGGCTCCCTGGGCCACGGCTGTGTGCGGAGAGATGCCCCGGTACGGCTTGTGACCCGTCACCTGCTCGAGCATGGCTGGCACCTTGGGCATGAGGGTCGAGCCGCCCACCAGCACGATGGCGTCCAGTTGTTCTGGCTTGAGGTGGGCCTCCTCGATCACCAGCTCGGTGGTATCCAGCGTACGCTGCAACAGGTCGGCGGTCAGCTCCTCGAACAGCTCGCGAGTGACCGTGACGGAGTGGCTCTTGCCGCCGTGGCGGCACACCAGCGAGACCTTGAGCTGATCCGAAAGGGCGATCTTGGCCAGGTCGCAGTCGTTGCGCAGCACCTGCACGGTTTGTTCCGACTCGCGGGGGTCGATACCGTGGCGCGAGCGAAACTCCTCGGCCACATAGTTGAGCAGGCGGTCGGTCCAGTCGATGCCGCCGAGCTGAACATCTCCATCGGTGGCGAGCACCTGGAAATGAGTGGGCGTGTACTTGACTACGGTGACGTCGAAGGTGCCGCCTCCCAGATCGTAGACCAGTGCCAGGCGCGGGCGGGCCGCTTCTCCACCCACACGGCCCAGTTCATTGCGATGCCAGGCGTAGGTGAGCGTGGCCGCGGTGGGTTCGTTGATGATATCGATCACGTTTAGCCCGGCGATCCGCCCCGCGTCCTGCGTGGCCTTGCGGCGGGCGTCATTGAAATAGTAGGGCACTGTGATCACAGCGTTGCTGATGCGGCCGATGCGCTTCTCCGCGTCTTGCTTGAGCTTCTTGAGGATCAACGCCGAGAGGAACTCCGGCGTGATGTCGTGTCCGTCGAAGGTGCGCTTGTAGTCGGTGCTGCCCATGAAGCGTTTGACGCGTTCCACCACATTCTCGGATTTCTCCAAAGCCGCACGCTGCCGGCTGGGCCCCACCACCACGTGCCCGCTCTCTGCCAGCAGGATCAGGCTGGGCGTTTCCTCCTGATCCTCGTCGTTGGGAATGGCGTAAGGGTTGCCTTCCTCGTCCAGGATGGCGATGGCGGAGAACGTCGTGCCCAGATCGATGCCCACCGTGTGGCCGTCTTTGAATTCCATGGTACGCCTTCACGTGATAGACCAGAGGAGTCTCAGCGATTTTGGGGCGCGCAGAGGCGCTCGTCAAGGCAGCGCGGGCGAGAGCCGCTTGCAGAAAACGCCGGCGTGCCAGGCCGCGCCTCGGCAGCGGGGCGGCAGGTGCCTGGCGCGTCCTGGCAGCCACGCGACCCGTGTGAGTCGCGTCTGCCATCCGGCGCCGCCCTGGGCGAGCGAGGCTTGAGCCGCTTGCCCGCGGCACAAGCGCTGTGCACCCGCTCGTCCCCGACAGATCCGCCGCAGTGTGCCCAGGCCGCCTCGTCGTGCCGGCCTCATGTGCGAGCCATGACCCGTCAAGGCCGCACCCCGGCAGTCGTGCCGAGACAGAGCCGCTCTCTGCTGCGTTCCTATTCATAAGATTACCGGGCAGGCATGGCTGCGGTCAAAGGGGGAGGGTGCAGCATCCGGCGGCAGCCGGGGCGGGGCCGCGAGGATGCTTGTGGCGACAAGGCCGGCACGGCCTCCGTCGAGGCGCTGCCGCCGTGGGGGCTCCGCTGCTCGCCGCCTGTTGCCGCGAGTTGGTCCCTGCGCGTCCTCGGCGCTGCCGCCTTGGCACGGCGTGCTGGCCGCACCCCTCGCCCGTTGATCGGCAGAGGGCACGGGCGCTGCCGAGTGGCTGCCAGTGCTTCGCCAAGCGCACCTGCCCCACGGTTTAACGGCTCAGGTCGGGGAAGTGCTCCCCTCCGTCTGCCTTGGCGATCACCACCACTCCCCCCTCGGTCACCGTGAACCCGCGTGCCCGGTCGTGATCGTGATCGTAGCCTACCCTCGCGCCGGGAGGGATGCGGACTCCCTTGTCGATGATGGCGCGGCGCACCTGGGCATGACGGCCGATGTCCACGCCCTCGAAGAGGATCGAGTCCTCCACGCGGGCGAAGCTGTTCACCCGCGTGTTGAACCCCAGGATGGACCGTTCCACCGTACCGCCCGAGATGATCGAGCCCGAGCAGACGATGCTGTCGAGCGCCTGGCCGCGGCGGGCATGCGGGCCTTCTTCCGCAAACACGAACTTGGGGGGCGGGAAGTTGGGCTGATACGTGCGGATGGGCCAGCGCTGGTCGTACATGTTCAGCAAGGGGTCCACGGCCACCAGATCCATGTTGGCTGCGTAATAAGCGTCGAGCGTGCCCACGTCCCTCCAGTAGGCGTCGCTCTTGCGGTTCTCATCGAGGAAGGGAAAGGCGTACACCCGGTGCGAATCGATCACGCTGGGAATCACATCGTGCCCGAAGTCGTGGCGGCTGCCCGGGCGGGTCGCGTCGACGCACAACTGTTCGAACAGGAAGCGGGCTGTGAACACGTAGATTCCCATCGAGGCCAGGATGTGCTCGTCGTCACCGGGAATGGTGCGAGGTTCCAGCGGCTTTTCCTGAAAGCCGACCACGCGCTGCTCGTCATCGACCACCATCACGCCAAAATGGCGAGACTGGGAGCGGTGCACGCGCAGGGCGGCAATGGTGGCGTCTGCCCGCCGCTGCTGATGGGCATGCAGCAGCTTGTGGTAATCCATCTTGTAGATGTGGTCTCCGGCCAGGATCACCACGTACTCGGGCCGTTCCTTTTCCAGGGTATAGATGTTCTGATACACGGCGTCGGCAGTGCCCTGGTACCAATGCTCGTCGATCCGCTGCTGGGGGGGGACGATGTCGATGAACTCGCCCAGCTCACGGCACAACAAGCGGTTCCAGCCGAGGTTGATGTGCCGATCGAGGCTCATCGCCTTGTACTGGGTGAGAATGAGAATCTTCCGCAGACCGCTGTTGATGCAGTTGGAGAGGGTGAAGTCGATGATGCGGTAACAGCCGCCGAATGGCACCGCAGGCTTGGCCCGATCTCGTGTCAGCGGTTCCAGCCGTGAGCCCTTGCCACCCGCTAGTACCACTGCCAGAACACCACTCTGCATGCCGTAACCTCCCTGGGCAGTTGCCAAAGTTTCGACGGACTCGGCCATGCCACCATGCCGTGCCCCGCCGCAACTCAGTCTACCCCCGTGGCAACGATTGCTGAAGGGGAGGCAGCGGTGCCGGGGTCAGTGCGGCATTGCTGCCCTGGCGAGAGTGCAGGCGTTGAACTTGTGCCGCCTCCGTGCGGGCTTGCTGGGCGGCCGTGGCATGCGCCGGGAGCACCACATGTGCTCCACACCTTTCTGGGGCGCGGTGGCGGCTGCAAGGTGCACGGGGGCCGGCGGCTCGCGGGCGGAGCGTCGTCTGCCTCCTCGTGGCGGCCGGGCGGGGCACGGGTCTTTGCCTGCGGCGGGCAAGGGGCTAGGAGATCAGGCAGCACTCCTATCCTACAATGGCAGAAGAGAGCTACTGGTTTGAAAGGAGACATGCGTCATGGAGCCAGCTTCTCACGTGCCCGGCACACCCGACCAACACGGCGCCGACAAGGCCGAATCGCATGCCGTGCCGCGCCGCAGCGTGTTCTCCCGCTTACTGCGGTTGCTGAGGATTGCTGTTGGCCTGACCGCGGCCGCACTGCTGGTGCTGTTCGCCGCTGTGCTTTTCGTCGCCTGGAACGCCAAGGCGGGGCTGAGCGAAGAGTATCACTCCCTTGCCCGCCACGGCAGGCATAAGGTGGCCATCATCCGGCTGGAGGGCCCCATTCTCGAGGGAGAGGGCTTTGTCAAGAAGCAGATCGACCAGGTGCGCCAAGACTCCGCCGTCAAGGCTGTGGTGCTGAGGGTCAACTCTCCCGGCGGCAGCGTGACAGCGGCCGACTACATCTACCATCACCTGCGTAAGTTGTGCGAGGAACGCAAGTTGCCCTTGGTGGTCAGCATGGGCGGCATGGCCGCCAGTGGCGGCTATTACGTGTCGATGGCTGTGGGCGATGCGGAGGGGACGCTCTTTGCCGAACCCACTACCTGGTGCGGCTCGATCGGCGTGATCATCCCGCACTATAACGTGGCTGAGTTGGCCGCCGAGCTGGGTGTGGAAGAAGACTCGATCAAGAGCCATCCTCTGAAGGCCATGGGCAATCCGCTCAAGCGCCTTTCGCCAGAGGAACGGCAGATCTTCCAGGGACTGGTGGACGATGCCTTTGACCGCTTCAAGCAGGTTGTGGCGCATGGCAGGCCGCGTCTGGCCGCTGAACCAGGAAAGATCGAACGGCTCGCCACCGGCCAGGTGTTCACAACCCGCCAGGCTCTCAACCATGGACTGGTGGATCGAGAGGGGTTCATCGAGGATGCCATCGACCGTGCCATCGAGCTGGCAGGGCTGGACAAGTCCGAGACGTGCGTGATCCGCTATCGCGGCTGGCCCACCCTGGTCGATCTGCTCTTGATGTCCCGCGAACCGGCACGCCGTTCGGAACTCGAGCTGCTCCTCGACCTGACCACGCCCCGCGCCTACTACCTCTGCACCTGGCTGCCGCCTCTGGTGCGGCCGGGCAGCCAGGGCTGGGAGAATTGAGCAACTCGCGGCCTCGCCTTCACGCATGCCCGGCCGCGCCCGGCGTGATCACGGCCTCATCACGGCCTCATCGTGGCCTGGCGCGGCCATACGCAGCCTGGCTGCGGCCCATCAGCTCTCGGCCCAGCGGCAAGCCACTCACCGCCTTCCGGAGGCCTGGCCTGCACTATCCGCAGGCCGTGCCATGTGGTCCTCAGGGTGAGGTCGGTTGTAGCCAGTCTTCCTGCTCGGCAAACAGCCTATCGAGCCGCCGCCAGTGCTCAGACAGCTCATGACTTCCAGCACCGGCGGAGGCCGGCGATCCCAGGCCGTTCGTTCCTGACCCAAGAACACTGCCTCCCCCCACTAAGGTGCGGGAAGCACTGCCGCGGGGAGCCGCCGGCGGCGGTGCCGGGGGTGAAGGAGCCAC
>JAIMBC010000310.1 GCA_023511675.1 Pirellulales bacterium | reverse complement strand
GCTCCACCACCTCAAAGCCGGCCATTCCCACCACCATGGGGTTGTCCCGGCCGTGAACCTTTGACCGGCAATCATCCTTGTAGATCACCACGGGCTTCCCCCAAGACCAGGCCATCGCCGCCTCTGCCACCGCGCCCTCGTCCGGCACGCGGCCATTCAGATTGAGCAGCAACGAGCCGCAGCCCACCAGTACCTGGTACACGTCCAGGGCAAAAATGGCCGCATGCAACACTCGGCCCACCGCCTCGGCCTCATAGCCCTGTTCGATCAGCCAGGGCCGCACCTGAGCGAACTCCAGCCCATCGGCATGGGGCACAAACGTCTCGAAGCCGCCCGCACGGAGTGCAGCCGCCAGAGCTTCCATTTCGTGCCGCTCCGATGCATTGAACAACGGACCGGCGCAGTAGACACGTTGGGCGTGAGCGAGCGGAAACAAGCAATCCATGAAGCGCTGTGCCAAGCAAAAACAAAGGCCAGATGCCGATCATGCGCTACGCTAGCCCTCCCACCCGCCGTTGACAAGTGTGGCGGCCGACGTACAGACCCTCGTCCCGCGAGCATACAACCGCACGTTTTGCCTAGCTGCACCATGTTTCCGGCCGCCCGTGGCTCTTCAAGTTCCTCCGGGAACTGCTGCAAGGGTCGGGGCAGCAAGGTGCGAGGCAATCACAGCATCTGACCGCGCTGTCTGACCGCGTTCAACTCACGCGCCTAACTGGGCCAGCCAGGCCAACAGGCCGATGAGCGCAAGTACCAGCAGCCAGGCCGCGGCGAAGCCGGCCCAGTCGACCCAGCCGAGGCGAGGCAGCTCAAGCCCCCACCGCCTGGGTGTGGCATAGCCGTAGCACGCGGCACGGGCGAAATCAAACGCACCCTCGGGCAAGCCGAGCGCAGCCTGCTCTTCCTGCCCGCTGCTGGGGCCAAGTGCGCGCACCTCAGCCTCCTTGCCCACGGGTGTAAGGAGTCTGGCAAAGAAGGGGTCCAGCACGCTGGGCGATTGCGGCCGCGTACATAGCCCCACCACCAGCAGCACGCCGAACTCCAGGGCGAGCAAACACAAGATTTGCAGCGGTGCGCCAAGCTGCCGCAGGCCGGCCTGCTCGGCCAACCATACCAAGGCTGCCGAAGCCTGGTAAGCGAACGGCACCCCGCGCACCACCTGCGGATCGGCGCTGCACGCCGTCCAGAACAGCACGCCTGCCCCCACGCTGGCCCATGCCGCGGCGGCGTTGGCGCGGCGCCACACCACGCCCGCCCAGAAGGCAGGTCCCACCAGCCCGATCATCTGCACCGAACTGGTGTACAGCCATGTCACACTGCCGCCGTACAGCCCAAACAGAATGCCCGCCCCAAGCATTCCTGCCCCGGCGGCCCGCCCCGTCCACAGGTAGTGCCTGTCCGAGCGCCGTGGTACCAGGTGTGCATACAGATTCCGCGTGAACACCGCCGAGCCGACAACCATCAACGTCTCCGCGCTGGTCACACCGGCTACCAGCGATGCCACCATCAGCCCGCGCCAGCCCGTACCCAAAAACCGGCGCACCGAGCGGCCGAATAGCTCTTCGCTTGCATGGACATGCTCGGGGCTGCCCGCTTGGTACGCACCCAGCTCGCCGGCAAAGGCAGCCGCGGCCACAAGTCCCGTAAACGCCCAGGCGATGGTCAGTAACCGCTTGATGAAGTTGCCATACACCATTCCCACTCGGGCCTCCAGTTCGGTCTTGCCGGAGCCCGTGGCCGTCATCACGTGCGGTTGGGCGATGATGCCCGCCAGCCCGAGGGCCGACATGGCCGCCACAAACCACGGATCTCCCGCTGGCGCACCCTTGGGTGCCGTCATGCCAAACATGCTCGGCGGCAGCGCCGCATGCAGGCCGTGCAGGCCCCCCACCACGCTCAACCCCGCCGGTACCAGCATCACCGAGAGCACAATGATGAACACGCCCTGCAAGAAGTCGGTATAGGCCGCGGCGACAAGCCCGCCCGCCACGATGTACGTGGCAAACAACAGCGAGAGGCCGATCACCGCCCAGTCGCCCGGCACCTGTCCCCCCGTCGCCCCAGCGATCGCCAGCCCCGCGCCTCGCAACAGCATCCCCACCGATAGCACAAAGTAGCCCAGCGCCACCACCGTGTACAACATCTCCAGCGAGCGCCCATAGCGGATGCGAAAAAAGTCGCCCGTGGTGGTCACGCGCAGCCGCCGTGTGATGGGGGCGATGAACCAGTAGAACGGTGTGGAGAACAGCCACATCCACTGGTACCAAATGCCGCCCAGTCCCACGCGCGCCGCGGCGCCGCAGACCTGCACCGCCTGCTCGCTGTGCGTTCCCGTGCAGAGCCAGTGCATGACCAACAGTCCCTTGCCGAACCTGCGGCCGCCCATGAAGTAATCCTGCTCGCCCCGCACGCGGCGGGCCGCCCAGAAGCCGACCGCTGTGACCAACGCGAAATACGCGGCAATCACCGCCAGGTCGATGGGATGCAGGCCGTAAATCATGCTGCTTCTGCCGAAGGGATGGATGGTATGCCGAGCCGCCTGTTCAGGCGAGTGGTGGTGCGTTCACCCCCAGCGACTCGGCCGTTTCCACAATCTGCCGCCAGGTGGTCTCGTCCAGGGGGATGCCCTGGGACAGCCGTGCCGCCTTGGTGCGCTCTTCCAGCTCCCCTGGCATGAGAATCTCGGCCTGCGGATGGGCACGCCGCGAGCTTTTCACATACTCCACAAAGCGTTGCATCTCGGCGGCCATGGCCTGCACGTCGCCAAACCGCCGGGGATCCAGGATCACGGCCAGCCAGCCATTCGACAGCCGCTCCACCCCCGGGCGGCTGCATCCGCCGCCCGCCAACGCCCCCGCCAACAGCTCCGCAATGATTCCCAATCCATATCCCTTGTGGCCCCCAAAGGGCAAGATCGCCCCCGGAGGCGTGCCGTAAAAGACCTGTGGATCGCTGGTCGGGCGGCCTTCCGCGTCAATCAGACAACCCTCCGGCACGTGCACCCCCTTGTTGTAGGCCACGCGAATCTTGCCCTCCGCGATCGCACTCGTGCTGATATCCAAAATGATGTGCTTGCCGTCCGGCATGGGCACCCCCGCGGCAATCGGATTGGCCGACAGCCGCCTGTCGATCCCGCCGTGCGGCGCCACCAAAATCCCCAGTCCGCTCGTGTTCACAAAGTGCAGGGAAAACATCCCCGCCTCGCAGCAACGCTGCGGCCAGTCGCCAATCCGCCCGAGATGCCCGCAGTTGCGCACCCCCACGACCGCCACGCCATGCCGCGCGCACCTGGCCAAACCCAGATCCATGGCTGCCTCGCCCACCGTCTGACCAAAACCGTACTGCCCATCAATAATCGCCAAGCACTCCCCCTCGAGGACCACCCGCGGCTGCACGTTGGCCACCACCTTGCCCTCCCGCAAAAAGCGCACGTAGGTCGGTACGCGGATCACGCCGTGCGAGTCGTGCCCCACCAGGTTCGACTCCACCAGATACCGGGCCACGCGCTCGTCTTCCGGCGGGCGGCAACCGGCTGCCCGGAAGATCTGGGACACAAAGCGCCTTAAAGTGGCGTGTTCCACGTGCAGGGCGAGGGAGGTCATGCGATCCTTTCGCTAACGGATGGCAACGGCGGACCAGAGTACGACGTATCGCAAGCACAGACCAGCGGTAAGACTGGTTACGGCCCGCCACGAGGCAGGCAGCTCCACGGCCGGCTCGAGCGGTCTGGGCTCCGGCAACAGGGGCAGCAGCATGAGCAGGGCGGTGGCACCGGCCACCAACTGGGTGCCGCTGCCGCGCAGCAAGAGGGGCAGAGCCGAACGAATCGTGTACAGCCAGGCCAGCACGCTGGCCACCTCCAGCATCAGCAGCCAGCGCTCGAGCCGGTGCCAGCGCCACTGCACGTCGGGCAGCGCATCGCCGCGGAGCCGCGCGGCCAGCGTCACGCTAGCGGCCCCCGTAGAGGCAGAAGACGCGCAGAATACGGCTGCCAGCAAGGGGCTCATGCTCCACACGGGTTGGTTGGTGGCCGTGAGCAAGGCCCCCGTGTAGCTGGCGATGAAAAAAGCGCACGCTATCCCCGCGCCGCGGACCAGCCAGGCTAGCCGCGTGTCACGCAACCACCTGAGCGGCTTGCAAAGCCGCGCGAGCCCCAGCCGTTCGTCGTCCGCCAGGGCGCACAAAAACGACCAGGCCGTAAACAGGCCAAACACCAGCAGCATCCACGATCCCAACGACATCGGGGACCACGGCTTGAATACCGCACGGCCCGAGATCGGATCGAACAGCATGTGCCAGAACCGCAGGGGATGGTCCAGGTCGATCACGAGCAACCCGGCGCAGACCGCCATCAGCGGTGCAGCCAAGTAATGCGCCGTGCGGATCATGGGCAGGTGGCGGCGGCTATCGGAAAGCTGCGCTATTCCCGCCAGGAGGTAGGCCCCCGCCGCCACGCCTCCCAGATAGAAATACGCCAGGATCCAGCCTCGCCAGTGAGGATCCGCCGCCGGGACGCTCATGGCGGGCCAGGACGCTCAGCCCCGTATGGGCCTGGGCAAATGTCGGGGGCAGCGGACATCGGCGGGACCCTGGCCGGTTCTACAGGCAATCGGCCGCGATCAGGCCCGGCCCGGCTTGCGCTGGTACCAGGCTGTCCTTCGCGCCCGCGGCGACGGAAGGCAACCAGCGCCGCCAGGGCCACCAGCACGGCATTCACCAGGCCGGCCAGGGCCGATTTCCAGACGCTGCGGCGGGGAACGAGAGGCGCCTCGGGCAGGCCGTAGACCTCGGGCCTCTCCATGAGCAGGTAGAAGGAACGCAGGCCGCCCAGCACCGAGTCGTCGGCGCCGTACAGCCGTGCCTGCGGCTTACCTTCGGCATGCAGTTTGGCGAGTCGTGCCTGGGCCCTGGCGTGCAGCACGTCGATGGGGCCGAACTGGATCGACCCGGTGGGGCAGGCTTGGGCACAGGCGGGAGGGCGGCCGGCCTGCAGGCGGTCATAACAGAACGTGCACTTTTGCGCCACATGCTTGCTGGGACTGATCGCAATCACCCCAAACGGGCAGGCGGCGATGCAGTCCCGGCAGCCGTTGCAGACCCGCTCGCGGATGTACACCGTATCGAACTCGGTGCGAATGATCGCCCCCGTTGGGCAAACGTCCAGGCAGGGGGCGTCGACACAGTGTTTGCAGACGTCCGACATCATCAACCAGGCTGCCTGGCCGCGATCGGCACTGAACTGCTCCACAAACTTCACGTGCCGCCAATCGACATGCGAGAAGCTGCCCGTGTTGTCGTAGCTGTTGCCCGTCAGCGGCTTCTGGCCGCCATGCAAGGCAGGCAAGCCATTCCACTGGTGGCACGCCACCTCACAGGCCTTGCAGCCGATACAGAGCGTGGTGTCTGTAAAAAACCCGACCGCCTGTGCCATGAGTCTTGTGCTTCCCAGTAGGCCGATGGTTCAAACCGCGTGCGTGGCGCGTGGCGCGGGGCTGGCCGCCATGGTGTTGGAAGGCCCCATCAATATAGGGGCGGCTGGCATGGCCCGTAAAGTTCTGGGGTGTGGTGCCGCAGCCAGCTAGCAACCACTCCTCCGTGCATGGTGCGGGCTGGAGGGCCGGCGACCGGCACATGGCGCGGCGAGACCGCCAAACGCCGCTCGTGGGCAGAGGCCAGGCATGCGGAGCTGGCGGCGGGTGAGTTCGTGCGTCGCGGCTGCCTTACAGCGTGGGGCCGATACTCCAGGGCACAAACTCTTCTTCGCCGATGCCATGCAGCTCGCTCTTGGTTTTGCGGCCGCTGGCAACCTCGAGCAGCAGTTCGAAGATTTGCCGGCCGACCTCGGCCACGGGCACGCCTTCGAGGATCACGCCGGCATTGACATCCATGTCGTCGCGCATGCGTTCATACATGGGCGTGTTCGTGGCGATCTTGATGGAAGGCACGGGCTTGCAGCCGAAGCAGCTCCCGCGGCCCGTGGTGAAGGCAACCACGTTGGCTCCGCTGGCCACCATGCCGGTGACGCTCGCGGGGTCGAAGCCGGGCGAATCCATGAAGACCAGGCCTTTGGCCGTGACTGGCTCGCCATAGAGGAACACGCCGGAGAGGGCCTGCGAGCCGCCCTTGGCCACGGCGCCCAGGGATTTTTCGTAGATGGTGGTCAGCCCCCCATCCTTGTTGCCGGGAGAGGGATTGTTGTCGATCTCCACGCCGAACATGCCGGTGTAGCGCTCCCACCAGCGGATGCGATCGATAAGCTTCTGGGCAATTTCTGGGGTGCGGGCACGGCGCGTCAGCAGATGCTCGGCGCCATAGATCTCCGGCGTTTCCGACAGGATCGCCGTGCCGCCGTGCGCGACGAGCCGGTCGACCGCCGCGCCGAGCGCCGGGTTCGCGCTGATGCCGGAATAGCCGTCCGACCCGCCGCACTGCAGCCCGACGACGAGAT
>JAIMBC010000309.1 GCA_023511675.1 Pirellulales bacterium | reverse complement strand
ATCACCCACTGGTAACCGGCGTGCCGCTAGCCGAGGGCGTTGTGGCGACTGGAGTGGACGGGCTCGATCTTCTGCCGGGAACCCGCAGCTTCCGCGACATCGAGCTGCTGGCACGCGACCAGAACTCGCCCACTAATCGGTTGCGCGACTACTTGGAACTCGGGCTGAATCGCTACGACTTCGTGCTGATCGATTGTCCGCCCTCGGTCGGGCCGCTGACTCGCACCGCCTTGGCCGGATCGACCGAGGTGCTGATGCCCATCCAATGCGAGTATTTCGCCATGGAAGGGCTGACGCAAATGATCGAAATCATCCGCCAGGTCATGGCCACACGACAGGGCCGGCTCCAGTTCGGCGGCATTCTGCTCACCATGTTCGACCATACCCTGGAACTCACCCACGAGGTGAGCGCCGAGGTCCGCGACTTCTTCGGAGAGATTGTGTACCAGACGGTCATTCCCCGAGACGTGGCCGTAAGCGAAGCGCCCAGCCACGGCCTGTCCGTGCTGGACTACGCGCCCCGCGCCAGGGGAACCCGTGCATACGTCGAGCTTTGCCAGGAGGTGCTGCAACGTGACTAGGGAGCGACGTTTAGGCCGCGGTTTGGAAGCCCTGCTGGGAAGGCCGCTGGAAGCGACCACAAGCGGCGCATCCGGCGCCACGGGCGCGGCATCTCCCGCTGAGCCGCTGCGCGTGGCGGTGTTCGACATCGACGCCAACCCCTTTCAACCACGCAGCGAGTTCGGCGGCCCTGAGCTGGAATCGCTCGCAGAAAGCGTACGCACCCATGGCCTCTTGCAGCCGCTGGTGGTGCGCCGCGTGGGCGAGCGCTACCAGTTGATTGCGGGCGAACGCCGTCTGAAGGCCGCCATCAAGGCCGGTCTCGCCGAGGTGCCCGTCGTGGTCCGGGCCTGCGACGATCGACAGGCCGCCGAGTTGGCCATGATCGAAAACCTCCAACGCGAGGATCTCAACGCTCTCGACAAGGCCGCGGCCTTCCAGCAGTATCTCACCCGCTACGGCTGCACGCAGGAGGAACTGGCAAACCGGCTCAAGCTCGACCGCTCTACCATCTCCAATCTGATCCGCTTGCTGGAACTGCCCGCCGAGGTACAGCAGGCCCTTCGTGGCGGCAACATCTCTCCCGGCCACGCGCGAGCACTGCTCGCCCTGGGAGACGAACCTGAGCAGATCCAGTTCTGCCGGCGTATCCAGGCCGAAGGCCTCTCGGTGCGCGAAACCGAACGGCTGGTGCAGGCACACGTACACAGGGCTGACACAGACCCGCTGGCAGTGGTCGATGACCAGGGACGCCGCCCCGCCGGCCGCCGACACGCCTCGGCCCACCTGGCCGCCCTGGAGCAAGAGCTGCGCACGGCGTTGGGGACGCGCGTCGAAGTACGACAAACCGGCAAGGGACGGGGCCGAATTGTTGTCCACTTTGCGTCGCCCGAGGAATTCGAACGCCTTCGCCGTCATCTCAGTGGCCAGTGTACGTCCGTTCACAAACATGCGGGCTAGCGGCCGGGGCCGGTCCGGCATCACTGCCTTCGTACTTATGGCGCCGTGCCCGAGTGCACAGCAGATGCGCTTGCCCCCTTTTATAACGGGGAAGCCCGCCTGCTTCTGCTGGCGTGCAAGGGCGCGCACGCCGAGCGGCGGCGTGCGTAGTGACCGCATTCATGCGGTTCGTCGTGCTTCGTCCGGGACCATTCGCTCAGGCTTGCGATCGAACCGAGCCGGGCGACCTATCTGCGCCACGGCCGTGGCGGCCCGGGGGAGCCCTGCCCTGCTACCAGCGTTCATCAGGCGGTGTACAACCACGAAGGTGTGACGGTGCGGGCGCGACAGACGCACCCCGGCGCCCCGCGGCTACACCTCACCACGGCAACCCACCCCGCAACAAGCCCCGCCCAGCGACCGAGAGGCAGCGGCCCATCGCCCGCCAAGCGCAACACTCAACCACAACACCGCCCGGACCAAACCCCGCGTGGCCCGCAACACCCGCCCGCACGTCTGTCCCGACACAACGCCCCCCGCGACTGAAATTGCATCCCGCTGCCCCCCGCTACCTCTCGCCCCGGCGCCCCCCGCAAGGGGACCCGCCCACAACCGCGAGGCGGCGGCCGATTGCCAGCTAACCACTACACTCGCCCACAACCCTGCCCGGACTCAATCCCGCCAGCCCGCCACGACCCGCCGGCAGGTGCGTCGCGACACAACGCCCCGCCGCGACGGAAATTGTACCCCGCCACCCCTCTTTCCCCCCGCCGAGCGCCGCCCGCCTCTCGCTTCTCACTCCTCTTCCCTCGTTCCTCCCTTCCCGCCCCCTTTCCTCTCGCTACTCTCCGCTCGCTCCTCTCCTCGTCTCCGCTCCCTCTCGCCCGTGTTCGCCACCCGGCGCGATCGTGCCGGTGTACGGTTACCGAGCTGGAGCACTCGATCGAAGCGGTGTGGCTTTGCCAGTACCGCCCCCAGTGCTCTGCGCAGGCGCCAGTTTGCTCGACCATTCGGCGTCGCCATGCGCCACTTCGCTTGCGTGCACGAGATACATTGTCCCCGGACGCAAGCTTCCCCTCCCTTCGAGATTGGCTGTGGGGAAGGTACATCGGCGTTAGGCGATGCAGCGCAACAGCTTGCTGGGCAGGCGGCGTACTGCCCGCGCCCAATGCCGTAGTTGCTGCCACCAGGGCAACACGGTCTTTTCAGGGACGGTGAGTAGCCGGGCACGTACGACCCGTCCGCCAGCTCCGGCGATGGTTCCCTCCAACCCGCGCGAGGTGAGGCGAAGAGGGACTCCCGCGTTATCGGCGCCCGGTTGCACCCTTTTCAACTGCTCCCTCCACCAACTTCGAGGCGGCCAACTCAGCCCCAAGGCTAGCAGTGCCTGCACGTCAAGGCCGTCGCAGCTCGGCGCATCCCCGGGGGGCTTGTCAACAAGGCGAGCGGGTCCAACCATCCACACGGAGCGAGGATAAGAGGGCGAGCGGTAGCCTGCAGTTTCTCCCAGACAGACGACGGGCCGCTCTGGAAACAGCTCTTGCAAGTACGGCCCAATGGGGCCGATCTGCCGACGGAGGTAGTCATGCCCGGCCCCCTCTTCGCGCGGGTCGGGATGCTCGATCAACAGCCTGTCGGAGATGCTGCCCAGTAGTTGAAGGAACTGCCTGTGCCGCGGCATCCAATGCAAGACAGAAAGGCAAAGCGCAGCAGCAAACCGCTGGCCGCGGAGCGCGAAAACTCGTGCCATGCGGACACCGGCCGGGGAAGTCAGCAGGGCGATGCGTTGGTGGCGGGCGGCTGCCAGTGCGGCCCGTTGCAGAGCTGCAGAGCGCCGGTCCGCTTCGACGCTGGCCACTACGACCTCTGGAGAGTGCTGGCACATGCGCAGGCCGAACCAGCCCAGGTTCGACCCGATATCGAGGACGGCGCCACTTGCAGGCAGGTGGGGCGCCAGCAGGGCCCAGCGCTCGCGGCAGTCTCGGCGGCCAGCGATGGCGACGGTGCCGCCAAGCACCAGGTCCTGATAGATGCATACGCCGCGTAGCAGGCGGGGGTCCAAGCCGGTGGGGATCGACGGCATAGGGGCATCCGGTTTGGGGGCGAACGGCAACGAGGACGCCCCCCAAGCTACCCGGCCAGGACTCAAACCTGCAAGGCCAGAGTTCTACCTCTGGCTTCGGAACTCCGATGGCGTCGGGACCCCCAGAGAGCCCCAAGCTACCCGGCCAGGACTCGAACCTGGAATGAGGGAGCCAAAGTCCCTAGTGTTACCATTTTACACCACCGGGTACCACGCCGCCGGCGACGGGCCGGGCAAGCGGCCTGTCTGGCAACCGGCACGGAGACCCTGGCGTGGCTGCGCTGGACTCAACCCGCCTGCCGGTTCACCACCGCAAACGAGAGCTGCTCAAGCTCGATGGCCAAATCCACCCCCACCTGGCACATGGCTGGAGGGAGGTTGATGGTCACAGGGGCAAAGTTGAGGATGCCCTCGACTCCACAAGCAGCCAGCCTGTCGACGACAAGTTGGGCACCTGCGGCGGGCACAGCCACCAGGGCCAAGCGTATCCTATGTGCCCGGACGATTTCTGGCAAGCGATCTAGGTGATAGACCGGTACCCCCTCAACCTCTGTTCCCACCTTGGCCGCATCCACATCGAAGGCGGCCACAAAGCGGAAACCCCGATGTGCAAACCCCTTATAGCCCAGCAGGGCCCGCCCCAGGTTACCGACACCCACCAGCGCCACCGCCCACTGCTGATCGGTACCAAGGATTCGCTTGATCGCCAGGATCAGCTCCTCGCAGCGGTAGCCGATGCCGGGATAGCCAAAGTGGCCAAAGAACGCCAGGTCTTTACGCACCTGCGCGTCGGTGACACCCAGACGCCTGCCGAGTTCGCTCGAGCTGATGGTCTCATGCCCCTCACGAACCAGATGCTCCAGTTCCCGCAGATAGAGGCTCAACCGGCTGACGACAGCCTTGGGTACAGGCTCGGAAGGCCCCGCTGACGGCCTGGGTTTCGAGTCGCTCATGAATCGAGTACGATTTGTGTTGCAGCGGCTTCATCCGCTGGAGCCGCTGCCGGCGATGCGGGAGCATGGCCAGGCGTCCCCAGGAGCGGCACAGGGCTAACGGACCCAGCGGCCGTAGCCCGGCACCGCACGATGCCGTTTCTCGACCGCTCTTGCTTTCGGGTCTTGTACCGTTGGCCTCGCATCGGTCTGGGAGCACCGTCCAGGGGGCCGTGAGGCCTTACCGAAGAACCGAGGGGCGCCTCCCGCCGCCAACCAGGCCCCAACTCTAGGAAAAGCCTGGCCCCAGCACAAGGGGCCCGGTTGTGCCCATCCTCCCTTACGGCAGTCGCAGGTCAGAACCCATGACCTTTGCCCGTGCCAGCGTGCGGGGCGGGTGATGCTTGACAGCAGAGGGCCCTACATGGCTGCGATCGGCCCACACGACCTGGGAGGATCCATGCACGGCTGGGATCCTAGACCCAGGGGGATCGTCTCACTACGCCCATGCGGGCAAACAGCTCATCTGCCCGGGATAGGCGGGCTTTCAACTGGTTAGCCCCGTGTTTCCACGGCGGCACGGGGCTACCAGTTGAGGCATGCCGCGGTATCGGGCGCAATCTGACCAGTCGCCTCGTGATAGAGCCAACCGCCGCCGCCGCTTTCCGCTGTCGGTGGAAACGTCGTCGTGGCAGTCACGACAGACTTGCCTGTAAAGGGATTTGGCGGCAACGCCGTCAGGATGTATGGCCCGTAGGGGAAGTTAGGGCCAGGCGTGCCAATGTCACCATTCACATTGGTGGCGGAGGTGAGCTGCGGCAGAGACCCAGATATCAGCTTGGGAGCCGCTCCCAGATGGTGCAACTTGTACATCTCGATCTGAGAGCGAAGCGAGTGCAGGTTGAACTTCAGGGCGCTTTCCTTCGCGTCTGTGGTTGATGTTGCGAACTGCGGGATGACGGTGGCTGCCAGAATGGCGAGAATGACCACCACGATCAAAACCTCCACAAGCGTGAAGCCGCTACGCCGGATGTGAGACTTCATAACTGTCCACCGTAAAAAAAGTTACGTTCTTTCTTGCCCTTGTATTGTCCGCTCGAACTAGATGGTGAGCGTGCTCCACAGCTTACCTAGGTTGCAGAGCGAACCTAGTCAAGCAGGCTGGCCTGGGCAGCCTTCGATCGATGCAATTGGGCAATGTGCTCCAATCGCCAGGCGGGGAGCGAACGGAATCCGCGGTCGGAGGCGCTTTGTGCGGCCCAATCCGATCGTATCAGCCAAATTGTGTTCCCCTCCCCACAAACGCAGTCCGCCTGTCTGCCCTTTATCAAGCATCTAACCCAGCTTGACGATAGCTAGTTTCGAGTGACCATCGTGGCGCGAGGCTGCGTAGGCTAAGGCGGCCGAGGTGGATCAGCCGTTTGTGCACTTCAGGCAGAGCGGCTAAAGCGGCAAGATTGCGCCAGCCGAAGCCTCGAAGAGACCGCGATGTTCGCAGGACCAGGCCCGACCCAGTGCGACGTCTGTGGAGGAGACAAGACCATGAGAAACTTGATGGGGGTGCCAATTCTCGCAGTGGCATTGGCAGCCTGCATGGCCGCATCGGCCCATGGAAGCTACTGCGGAGCAGCTCGCTATAAGTGCTGTGCGCCTTGCTGCGACACGGCCAGCTACGCGTGCTGCAAGCGGCATTGCCACACCGTGATGAAGGCGTGCCGCGAGGTGGTCTACGAGAAGCAGCAGTATACCTGCTACAAGACGGTGTACGAGACCGTCTGCGAGGAAAAGCAGGTCGATTGCGTCACGTACGTCCCGGAAACGCGTTACCGGGAGTGCGTGTACACGGTCTGCAAGCCCGTCTGGGAGACCAAGACCAAGGAAATCTGCTACACGGTCTGCAAACCCGTCTGGGAAACCAAGACCAAGGAAATCTGCTACACGGT
>JAIMBC010000308.1 GCA_023511675.1 Pirellulales bacterium | reverse complement strand
CATCAAGGTCGAGCCGGCTGGGGGCGTGCCCGCCCGCCATACCGGGCCCTTTGTCGATGATCTGCCCCATCCCGACCGCAGCCTCTACTTCTGGCATTACAACACCTCCAAGCGCGGTATCACCCTCAATCTGGACCACCCGAGCGGTCCGGCACTGTTGCAACGGCTGCTCGACACGGCCGACGTTTTGCTGGATGGCGAGCTGCCGGGCGTTCTGGCGGCACGGGGGTTGACCTATTCGGCGCTGGCGGCGCGCAACCCAGGGCTGATCTACGTCTCGGTGACCCCCTTCGGCTGGGAAGGGCCCTGGCGAGATTATGCGGCCGGCGAGCTGATCCATCTGGCACTGGGCGGCGAGATGGCCTCCTGCGGCTATGACGACCCGACGGCGCCGCCGATCGCCGGGGGTGGCGGCCAGGCCTACCACATCGCCGGCAACTACGCGGCCCAGGCCGAGGGGATCACCAGCGACCAGCTCATCGACATGCTGCTGGCCGCAGTGCCGACGGATCGGCCGTACGAGCGGCCGCTGGCGTAGGAAGGTTCGCTCCGTGCAAGCGAGCAGGTTGGACGGTCAAAAAAGCACTGCCCGATGCCCAGTTTGAGGAAGTAGTCCCTGATGCAGAGGTGGCTGGCCAAATACCTGGATCCCGAACTGCTGGCGAGCCTGGCGGCCCGGCGGCGCGAACCGCTGGCCTCCGCGGCGGGAAATCTAGCCGGCATGCATCGCTCGAACAACTCCGGCTTTGCGTTGGAGTTTGTCAGCCACCGCCCCTACGCTCCCGGGGACGACACGAGGTATCTCGACTGGCGCGTGTACTACCGCCGCCAACGGTACCTGGTCAAGCAGTATCGACTGGAGACCAACACGACGTGCCATCTGGTGCTCGATGCCAGCGGCTCCATGGCAGTCGGTACGGGCGGAGAACAGAAGCTGGCATATGCGGCGCGCCTGGCCGCCACCTTGGCCTGGTGGATGGTCCAGCGAGGAGATAAGGTCTCGCTGGCGGCCTGCGACCGGGACGTGCGAGTTTGGCTGCCCCCCGCGGGAGGCCCCGCGCACGTGCTCAACCTGTGTGCGCTGCTGGAACAGATCTCCGCCAGCGGTCCCACGGACGCTGCCGCATGCTTTACCGCCCTGGCACCGCGCTTCGGCCGCAGGGCCACCATTCTCTACTTCGGAGACCTGTTGGGGGATCTGCCATCGTTGGCTCCCGCGATCCAGCGGCTGCGATTCGATGAGCACACGGTGGCGCTGTTCCAGATCCTGCACCGCTGGGAACGGCACTTCGAAATCGATGGGCAGGTGAGATTCGCCGGCCTGGAGGGCGAACCAGCGATCGATTGCGCCGCGTCGGACGTCCGCCAGGCATATCTCGCGGCGCTGGCAGCTCACCAGCAAGAACTGGCCGGCATGTGTGCCCGCCTTCAGGTCGAGCATGTGGTGGCGGAGACCAGCCGCCCTGCCAGCCAGATCCTCGCCAGAGTGTTGGACCACAAAGGGGTTTAGCGGCCGGGGCATGCAGCCGATGGGATGTGCCGTGTGCGTGCCGTGGCCTTGCCACGCCCAGCGCCGAGAAAAGTGCCCAGAGCTTGCCGCTCCGAGAGGCTGCTACGAGGGGGGGGCGGCGCGGCGCGCCCTTCTGGCCGGCACGCCGTCCTATGTGAGGCCATGCTAGCAGACGGTGCGGCGCGGCTCGCTGCGGCATGGTGCATGCCACTAGAATGAGGGTCTCGTACCGAGCCCGGGTTCGAAATACCACATAGCACAAGGTGCTCTGGAATGTATCAGCCGAATCAGTTCAAGCGCATCGCCTTCGTGGGCAACTATGTGCCGCGTCAGTGCGGGATCGCCACCTTCACCACGGATCTGTGCGAAGCCGTGGCCGCGGCAGCCCCCGAAACCAGTTGCTTTGCGGTACCCGTGAACGATATCGCTGGCGGATACGCCTACCCGCCGCGCGTGCGATTCGAGATCGAAGAGCGAGACCTGGCGACCTATCGGCGCGCCGCCGACTTCCTGAACACCAACAACGTCGATCTGGTGTGCTTGCAGCACGAGTATGGCATTTTCGGCGGGCCCGCAGGAAGCCACATCCTCACGCTGCTGGCCGACCTGCGGATGCCGGTGGTGACCACGCTGCACACGGTGCTCAGACAGCCCGATGCCCAGCAGCGCCGCGTCATGGAAAGGCTGGCCGAGCTGTCCGATCGCGTGGTGGTGATGAGCCAGCGCGGCGTAGCGTTCTTGCGGCAAATCTATGGGGTGCCGGCAGAGAAGATCGATTTGATTCCTCACGGCATTCCCGATGTGCCGTTCGTGGATCCCAACTTCTTCAAAGATCGCTTCGGCGTCGAGGGCAAGCTGGTGCTGCTCACCTTCGGCCTGCTTTCGCCGAACAAGGGCATCGAGCACGTACTGGATGCCATGCCTGCCATCCTGGCACGGCATCCTCAAGTCGTGTACATCGTGCTGGGCGCGACGCACCCCCACATCAAGCGCCAGGAAGGCGAGACGTACCGCCTGAGCCTCCAGCGGCGGGCGCGCACCCTGGGCATCGACAAACACATCCTGTTTTTCGACCGCTTCGTCACCCTGGAGGAATTGATCGAGTTCATCGGCGCCGCGGATCTGTACCTGACCCCGTATCTCAACGAGGCGCAGATCACCTCGGGCACGCTGGCCTACACGGTCGGTGCAGGCAAGGCAGTGATTTCCACGCCCTACTGGTACGCAGAGGAGCTGCTGGCAGAGGGGCGAGGCGTGCTGGTGCCATTTGGCGATTCCCGCGCCATCGCGGAACGCGTGATAGAGCTGCTGGAGAACGAGGCGGAGCGGCACGCCATCCGCAAGCGGGCCTATCTGCTGGGACGCGAGATGATCTGGCCTCGCGTCGCCTGCCGGTACCTGGAGAGCTTCGCCCTTGCCCGCGAGACGCGTACCCGGCACCCTCGCCGTGCGTTTACGGGGCAAACGCTGGACAAGCGGCCGCCGGAACTGCCCGCCTTGAACTTGAGCCATCTCCGCCGGCTGACTGATGATGTGGGCCTGTTGCAGCATGCATATTTCTCCGTACCCAATTACACAGAGGGCTACACCACGGACGACAACGCGCGGGCACTGGTCGTGGCCGTGCTGCTGGAAGAGGCGGGCGGCGGAGAGCGGCCGGCACGCGTGCCGCTGGGCAGTTTGGATTCCGTGCTGGAGGAGGGCGCCAGCAACCAGGCTTACGAGCTGGCCTCCCGCTACCTGGCGTTCTTGTGGTATGCATTCAACCCCGAGGAGCAGCGTTTTCGGAACTTCCTGCCGTATGACCGCTGCTGGCGCGAACGCATGGGCTCGGAAGATTGCCACGGGCGTGCGCTGTGGGCGCTGGGAACGGCGATCGGCCGCTGTCAGGATGTTTCCCTGCGTGGCGCCGCCAACCGCTTGTTTGATGGGGCGCTGCCGGCGGTGCGTGGGTTTACCAGTCCGCGGGCGTGGTCCTACACCTTGCTGGGAATCGACGAGTACCTGCGGCGATTTGCTGGAGATCGTGCGGCACGCAGTTTGTGCGAGGAGTTGGCGGAGCGGTTGCTGGAGCTGTACCGCACCTGCTCCGACGGGCAGTGGAGATGGTTTGAGGAGCGGCTGGCCTATGCCAACGGCGTGTTGCCGCACGCCCTGCTGGTGAGCGGCCATACGCTGGGAAGGGAGGAGATGATCGAGACTGCGCTGGAGTCGCTGGAGTGGCTGGCGGCATTGCAAAAGGCAGATCGCGGCCACTTTGTGCCGATCGGCTCCAACGGTTTTTATGTGCGGGGAGGCGAGCGTGCACGCTTTGATCAGCAGCCGGTGGAGGCCCAGACGATGGTTTCTGCCTGTTTGGCGGCACGCGCTGTAACCCAACAAGCAAGGTGGGGAGACTTTGCGCAGCTTGCTTTCGACTGGTTTCTCGGGCGGAACGACCTGGGCCAGGTCCTGTACGACCCGAAGACGGGCGGCTGCCGGGACGGGCTGCACCCCGACCGTTGCAACGAGAACCAGGGGGCGGAATCGACCCTGGCCTTCTGGCATGCATTGCTGGAAATGAGGCTGTCGGAGACCTTGATGGAGGGAGCCGCGGTGGGCGATGAGGGTGGCAGCCTGCAGCCTAAGGCTCTTTCTAAACTGACCTAGACGGCATTCCGGCTGCTGTTTTAGATTGGCATGTCAGAGGAGGAAGGAACACCATTCGCAGAGGGTCAACGGAATGCCCCGCAAGCATCTCGCAGGCCGCAGCGCAGCGGCCCACTCGCCGCTTTCTACAGGGAGCAACGGCTGCGGCGCCATGGCAGCAAGTGCCGTCGTGTCGAGGGAAGCACGGCCCGTAGCAGGCGTGGCGCCGTCTATCCATCGTGAAGCGCCGGCCGCCACGGTCGAGCCGGCAGAAAAGGCTATGCAACGCGCACCCAATCGACACCACGAAACGCTCTTTTACCGGCATCCCAAGAACCCGATTCTCACCTCGGCCGACTGGCCGTACCCGATCAACACCGTATTCAACGCAGGCGCCACGCTGTTGCCTGACGGCCGCACACTGCTATTGTGCCGCGTCGAAGACCGTCGGGGCCACTCGCACCTGTGCGCCGCTCGTTCCCATAACGGCGTGGATGGCTGGGAGATCGACCCTGAACCGACGCTGCTGCCCGACGTCGCCAACTTTCCAGAAGAGCTGTGGGGCATCGAAGATCCGCGGATCACGTTTGTGCCCGAATTGCAGCGGTACGCCGTAGTGTATACCGCCTATTCGCGCGGCGGGCCCTGCGTGTCGCTGGCGCTGACCGAGGATTTCAAGCACTTCGAGCGCTACGGGGATATCATGCCGCCGGAGGATAAGGATGCGGCATTGCTGCCACGGCGGGTCGGCGAGTACTGGGCTCTGATCCACCGTCCGGTGAGCGCCACCGGAGCCCATATGTGGATCTCGTATTCCCCCGACCTGCGCCACTGGGGCAGCCACAAGCTGATTCTGGAGGCACGGCGCGGCGCGTGGTGGGATGCAAACAAGATCGGCCTCTCTCCGCCGCCCATCGAGACGCCGGAGGGCTGGCTGATCCTGTACCACGGAGTGCGCCACACCGCGGCCGGCGCCTTGTACCGGCTGGGATTGGCACTCTTCGACCTGCAAACTCCGGAGCGCTGCCTGCTCCGCGGCGATTCCTGGGTCTTCGGCCCCGAAGAACCCTACGAACGCTACGGAGATGTGGACAACGTGGTCTTTCCCTGCGGTTACACCCTCGCCGCTGACGGCGATACGCTCAACCTGTACTACGGCGGCGCCGACACCTGCATCGCCCTGGCCACCAGCAGCGTTCGTTCCTTGCTCGACTGGCTCCATCGCTACGGCAGGCCCGACGCCGGCAGCGCCGATTGACGCCCTCGACAGCCTGCCCTCACCAGGGCGGCCGTTGCAGCCGAGCCACGATTTGGCACCGATGTGTCAATCGCCCCCGTGCGCCAGGGCGTCTGCCTCCACGGCCAGCGCCAGGGCATCGCGGCCGTTCTGCTCGCTGATGCGGCGCACGTGCCCCCGGTCGGCAAGCCACGCAAGCTGATCCGCCAGCAACGCCCGCAGCAGCTCTCCATATCGGTGCATCTTCTGTTCCCCCCAGCCGTACCGCATCTCGATCATCTGATAGACCTCCAGTCGCTTGTGCCGGGCCGCACATTGCCGGTCCTTCCCCCCATAGCAGGCCGTGACATCCAGCCGCGCGCCGGGGAACAGCTCGCACAGCGCGCGCGTATCCTCC
This sequence comes from Pirellulales bacterium, assembly GCA_023511675.1. Taxonomy (GTDB): domain Bacteria; phylum Planctomycetota; class Planctomycetia; order Pirellulales; family JAIMBC01; genus JAIMBC01. The sequence continues at coordinate 695 of JAIMBC010000308.1, read as the reverse complement.
TCATCCACCACCGCATGGATGGCCGCACGCACCGGCACCCACTCCTCCAACCGCACGTCGCCCCGTTCGAACACCAGCCGCAATTCCTGCCGGTCCATCCGGCCCGCTTGCGTGAACCCATGGTAAAAGTTCACCAGCACCCCCTCACCATACCTCACCGTGCACTGCACCTGCTCCTCCAGCCTCGTGCCCGGCCGCACACATGCCTGCGCCGCCTCCACCCGCCCCGGCCCGAGCCACCCGGCGAACAAATCAAAAAAATGCACGCCATGCTCCACAAATATGCCACCGCTCTTGCTCCGGTCCCAGAACCAGTGCTCGGGCGGCAACCCCTCATCGCTGGCATAGTTCTCAAAGTACGCATGCAGCAACTCGCCCAACGGCTTGCGCTCCAACAAGCCGCGGACGGCATCGTAGAGCGGGTTATAGCGCTGCATCAGGTTGGTGGCCATCAACAGCCCGCGCTCGCGGGCCAAGGCCGTCATCTCGTCCGCCTGGCTGGGATGCAAGGCCGTGGGCTTCTCGACCAGAACGTGCTTGCCTGCCCGCAACGCCTGCATGGCCTGCGGATAGTGCAAGAATGGCGGCGTAGCAATGTAAACCAGGTCCACCTCCGGCAATTGCAGTAACGCCTCCGGCTCCATCAGATCGGGCAGCCCAAACCGCCGGGCCGCGGCCCGCGCCGCCTCGCGGTG
>JAIMBC010000031.1 GCA_023511675.1 Pirellulales bacterium | reverse complement strand
TGTTTATAAGACACAGACACCCTGTTCTGGAACATCATGGCGCGCAACGGGGGTGGCGAGCCGTCTGGCGGACTCGCGGACGCCATCAACCGCGAGCTGGGGGGCTTTGCCAAGTTCAAGGAAGATTTCACCAAGGCGGCACTCGGCCGCTTTGGCAGCGGCTGGGCCTGGCTGAGCGTGACCCCAGACGGAAGGCTGGTGATCGAAAGCACGCCCAATCAGGACAGCCCGCTGATGCACGGCAACATCCCCATCCTGGGTTGCGACGTGTGGGAGCACGCGTACTACCTCAAGTACCAGAACCGCCGCGGCGATTACGTGGCCGCCTGGTTCAACGTGATTAACTGGCCCGCCGTTGCCGACCGCTACGCTGCGGCCAAAAAGTAGCCCCCGGCGTGCCAGGCCTCGAAGCACGTGGACACGCAAGTGTTCGAGGCGGCGCTGGCGATCAAGAAGTAGCCCGGGGCGTCCTAGGCCTCGACGCACAGCCGAATGCCTGCCAGGCCCCTCCGCAGCCTGCGGCCAGACTGCGCGCCAGCATTACCGCCGACCATACATCAGCCAGTCGACCTCGCGCTGCGTGAGGCGGCCGTTCGCTACCTGCTGCTGCAACCAGTACCAGTAGTTACCCCCGGTCGGCGAGCCGCCAAAGGCGCCTGTCCCGGCATAGTGATAGCCTCCTGTCCCCACTCCGTAGCCGTAGCCGTACCAGGGATGGCCGTGGTACGGGTAGCCCGCGCAGTACAAATCGGGCACCACGACGTAGTCGATCCCGCCAAACACGGAATAGTTGTACACAAACTGGCTGCCACCCGCCTGCCCATAAAACACCGCGGGACCACGGTAGCCGCGCCCGTACCGTCGGTGCCCAGCCAGGGCTTCTCCGCACAATAGAGCCGTCAATGCCAAAACAAGCACCAAGTAACCAATGCGCTTCATGTTTGCGGTTCCCTCCAAGAAGTCGGTTCTTTTCGTACCAACACTCGTCAACCCCTCAGGTTGCAAAATCCGTGCCTTGTTGCGACGAATTACGTAACCCATTGTGGAAAAAGGATTAGCAGATCACACCACATCCAGGGTCGAAACTTCATTCTGGCCGGCGGCGCCATCGAATTGCCAACGCGATGTTGTCACTTCGATGTCGCTCAGCTCAGATCCAGGCGGACAGCCGTGCTAGAACCCCCCTGCCGTGTAGAGGTGGTAATGAGCAGCGAAAAGGGGGCCAGGGTGGGCGGCGAAAAGGGGGCCACCTGACTTCAAGAAGAGACCCCCGTCGCGGGACCTTCAAAACTTGGATTAATGCACCGGCTGCTAACTCCGTGCAGAACAATCTTAGCGGACCGCCGCGGTTGAGCTGCTGTGCAGCGGGAATGTGCCGATGTGCGACAGCCGCCGGCCCCTAGGCGGCGAGCCCTGGGGTGCTAGGCCACAATTTGCCCGCGGCGCGCGAAGCGGCCCACAATACGCGCAGCAAAGCCGCGGATGAGCTGCCAGTGGTTGCGCCAGTCGCGTTGTGCCGTGGCGGGCAAACCGCCCACATAAGCGCGGAGAAAACGTAAGCGATCCGTGCGTGTGACCCAGGGATGGGCTTGCAGACTAGCCGCCAGGCGCGCGAGATCCCTTGCTCGACGAGCCAGGGACAGATGGCGGTAGAAGCGGACGCTCTCCACGTCCACCAGGGCTGTCTGCACGTCGCCTTGTCCGTCTGCAACCAGGATGTTGCAGGCCTTGAGATCCGCATGGGAGGCATTCCACCAATGCAGCTTGGCCAGCAGGCGGCCCAGTGCCGTTGCCAGCAGACGGCACTGCTGAGCGCGCTGGGCAGCAGGCAGCTCGGCGAGTTGCCAGAGATACTCGTGAAGATTCATCGCGCCGGGGAGCCATTCTGCGGCCAGGTAACTTTCTCCAAGGGCGAGGGGCGCACGCGGCTCGAAGGCTGCAAGGGGCCTAGGCGTGGCAATGCCGCGGGCCAGCAGTGCGTGTCCCATCCGCCAGGCGCGGCGCGCCCGGCTCTCGCGCACCATCGAGAGCAGACGTTTGACGAGCGAGGGGGTGCGATACCGCTTGAAGGCCGCCTGACAGGCTCCGCTGCTGGGCGTGAGGTCCACCCGCACGACCATGCTGCGGTGAGACAACTTGACGATGCGATGGCCGGCCAGGCGCAGCCAGGCCTCCGGGCCAGCCAGCAGCATCTCTCCCACTTCCGGCGGCAGGCCTTGAATGCTCCAGAGGGTACCCCTCTGGCATCGCTGCACGAGGAAGCTGCGGTTGGTCCGCAGCACCCGCTTGTCTCGGCTGCGGGCCAGCCGCAGCGCGTAGCAACGGCTGCGGGCCGTGAGATCGGCAGCCAGGATGCGAGGATCACCCAACTGCAACTCGGGCCTGGCCGCCAGATACGCTCGCCAGAAACGCCACCGCTCGGTACGAGACACATGGCGGCCCCAATCGGAGTGCAGCATGACTAGGTTGTGTCGTGACTGCGGCCAGTCGAGCGGTTTGCCCACGCGCACGCGGGGCAGGTCGATGAGATACAGCTCGATCCCGTCGGCTCCGCCATGGTCCATAGCGGTGCGGATCAAGATGTTGCCCAGGTGCAGATCGTCGTGGTAAATGCCTGCCTGGTGCAGCGCGGCGCAAAAACGAGCCAGCGCCACCGGAATCTCGCGGCGAGCGCGGCACTGCTGTTGGGGGGCGAGCCGAGGCAGCACGTTATCGACGTAGTCCGCGAGGGTGATCGCGCCGCTGATGGCCTGAGTGACGAAGAAGTGCTCGCTGGCCAGGCCCAGCGTGCGGCGTTCTCCCCAGGCCAAGGGCACGCTGGTGGGAACGCTGCGCTGGATCAGTTCGCGGGCGGCGCGGTGTTCACGGCGGGCGGGGCTGCGTAGCAGAAGCGTGCGGCTCGTGGCACGCAGGCCGCGCAGGCGGTAGCACTTGAGGTACAACTGGGTCTCAGGCAGATCGACCCGGTATACCACACGGCCAGCGCCTTCCTTGACCGGGGAGGCTTCGCCCGCCGCCAACCACTGGGCGAGGCGCAGGCCGTGCTGGTCGAACAGCACGTGTTCCCAGCCGGGCTGAACTTGCCACACGGTTCCGGCCAGTCGCAAGGGCTGCGGGCTGCCGCTGGTCATTCTGGCTTCCATCCCGATTCGAGCCAGCGCGCGCGAAGCAGGTCGCCATGGCGCTGGGGCCAAGGGGGGGGCTCCATGCCTTCGGGGAGGTTTTCGGCCGCCTCCTCGCCGGAGCGGTAGGTGGCGATGGCATCTTCGAGGTTCCCCGCTGCCTCATAGGCGCGGGCCAGGTTATAGCGCGCGGCAGAAGCCCAAATGCCGTCGGGCTCGGCCTGGAGGCAATAGCGGTCGAAGTACTCGGCTGCCGTGTCGAAACTCTTGCGCGCATAGGCGGTGTGGCCGAGCCAGAATGCCGCATCTTGTTGGGCCATGGAGAGGACGACGGGATTCGGCTCGCGCAGGCCAGCGGCACGCGCCAGGGCTGGATCATTGATGCGGACGAGTTGCAAGTAACGTGCAGCGCCCTCCTCGCCAGAATAGGCTCCGGCAAACTGGAGCATCCGCCCTCGCCACAGCGCGCGGCGCGTGACGACGTTGCCCTTGTCCAGGCGGGTATCGGGGAATTGCAGTTGCAGGGCCTGGAGCAGGAACTGTTTTTCCTGCAGGGCGGCATCGTCTACCGGCAGGTCGCGGCGGAGCTGGTCGTAGGGAAGCTCCCAGAGCTGCGCGGGAGCGATTCCTGGCAAGCGGGCGAGCCGTTGAGCCAGGTTCGAGGGAGAGACGGCCACGACCATGTGCCGGTGCGCGGCCAGCTTCTCTTGCACCAACTGCATGCGCCGTGAGACAAAGGGCGGGCTGGCTTCGATCAGCGGCACGACGGTCGATAGCATGTCGCTGGTGAGCGGGTAGCGTTCTTCGGCACTCAGATCGAGGTTTCTCAGGAGGGCGTCATCGGCCGCAAGCTGCGCCAGGGTGGCCACGCCCTGGCCGCCGGGACCGGGAATTTCCAGCCCCAAACGTGGTTCGAACACGTACAGGCCAGCAGGGTCGACGAGGGCCACGGCAAACGGCTCGGGGGGCTTGCCCTCAGCGGCGGCGGCCAGCACGACCACGTCGTGGCCCAGTTGGCGTGCCAGCAAGATGAACAGCCAGGCGCGTTCCCAGACCGTGCCTCGGCCCAAGAGCAGAACCTCGCCGGCGGTGAACGGGGGCCGCCCTGGGCGGCTCTCTGGTTCGAGCTGCACGTTGCGCACCACCCAGTCGAACAGACGGCGGCACTGTCCCAACGCCCCGTGGCTGCCGGACGTGGCGTTCTTGGCCACGTCCCGCATCCAGACCGTGTGCTGCAAGAAATAAGCATCCTCAGCCGGAAAGCTGAGAGCGCTCAACTGACGCACCGCGCTGAGCCGGGCCAGCTCGGGCCGGCGACGCAGCAGTTCGTCTACCAGCGGGTCGCGGCGCCACTTGCTGCGGCGACGCTCGCTCGAGATCCATTGATTCAACTGTTCCAAGGCCTGGACGGGGGCATCCGCCGCCTCGATGCGCGGATACTGCTGCAACACGTCGAACACATAACTGAACACCTCCTCGCCGACGCCTTCGTCGGAAACGTCGATGTTGGTGCGCTCCCCCTCGGCTGCGCGCTCGGTCCGTGCGCAGCCGCCGAGGGGTCCCAGGCACACGGCGAGCAGGCAAAACCAAAACCGGCAGAGGCTAAGGCATGACGCCCGCCCCTCTCTAGCTGCCAGGGTCTCAAGCATCCAGTCGCTCCACGGCTGCGCGAAGCTGGAGCAAACGCCCAAGCAGGGCCTCGAATGCAGCCAGGGGTATCATGTTAGGGCCGTCGCTGGGGGCATGGTCCGGGTCGGGGTGCGTCTCGAAGAACAATCCATCTGCCCCAACGGCGGTTGCCGCACGCGCCAGCGGCTCCACCATTTGCCGGTTGCCGCCGCTGGCCGCACCCAATCCGCCTGGCTCTTGTACGCTGTGCGTGGCGTCAAAGATCACTGGCACTCCCAGGGCCTTCATCTGGGGGATGGCCCGCATGTCGTTCACCAGCCGTCCATAGCCGAAGAAGGTACCCCGCTCCCCAAGCACCACATGTTGGCAACCGTGCGATTCCAGCTTGGCCACCACGTGCCGCATATCCCAAGGTGCGAGAAACTGGCCCTTTTTCACGTGCACGGCCCGAGCCGTCTCGGCCGCCGCGGCCAACAGATCCGTCTGCCGGCAAAGAAAGGCGGGAATCTGCAACAGCTCGCAAACCGCACCCGCCGGCTCAGCCTGCCAGCTCTCGTGAATATCTGTCGTCACCGGCAGGCCCGTCTCGGCCTTCACCTCCGAGAGGATGCTCAATCCCTCGTCCATCCCTCGGCCCCGGAAGGCCTGTCCGCTCGTACGGTTGGCCTTGTCGAACGACGCCTTGAACACCAGGTTCACTCGCAGCCGGCGCGCTGTCTCCGCCAGCGAGTGGGCAATCTCCAGAACCAACGTTCGCGACTCGATTACGCAGGGGCCGGCAATGACCAGCAGCGGCTGCCCCGCACCCACGCGATATGGTCCCACAATGGCTGGATTCGACGGCACGGCTAGCTAGAAGCGTAACTGACTCTCGCGGACGGATTCTACACGCCAGATGAGATGTGCGCCCGGCCTGACCGCAGATCATAACCTCGATCCCGCCCTCGCAAAGAGCAAATTGTAATCCATCCATTGCGGGGGGCACGCGTTGCACAGTTCGCCTGCTTCCTGAGGGGGTGTGGTGAACGTAAAGGTCATCGTCGCAATATGTTACAAGCATTACTCGCTTACCTCAGCCCCATGTGGCCTGTGGCCTTTGGGCGCGTCAAATGGCCTCTGGCGTTTGGACCAACCGTGCGGCTGCCGGCGTGCCACGTGCCGATGCGAGCCTTCTAAGCGGAGAATCCCGCCACCTGTTCGGCGCTTGCAAGGCGTGCTTCCCCCCAGGATGGGTGGGTAGTAAGCACAAAAATGCTGCAAGATTGAACGGCTGCATCAGCATTTCGACACACAGTTGCAAAAACCGTCCAAACGCCCCCTGAATGGGCCTGCCTGGAAGGTATTACACAACTCTTTGCAAATCAAGATGTTATGTTCCAGATTCGACAATTCCGGCAGGCCAACCCCCCATCGGCACGCGAGATGCGTCACCACGTGGTCACACCACGCGCACGCCGCCGACGGAGCTGCCAGGCAGCGTGCCGACGTGGCCTTAGCAACTGTGACTGGCCCGCGGGGCCTCTGATGTTTCTTGCTTGGCGGTAGACTTGCCCCTGACCGCCTGGCAATCGCCGGTACGTTCCGGCGGCGTCAGGGGCCCCCGTTTTTTCTTCCCGCTCCCGTTATATGGCCCGCGGGGTCTCGCCTTACTCGCTTGAGGCCTGAACCTCGTTCTTGCCGGCGAGACATACGCTCCGTGTGCGTAGCTTGGCTGCAGAGGACGGACGGGACCGCGGCCCGGTAGCGGCTTGGCGAGATGCCCAAGAGTGTGCCTGGTAGACCTGAGCACGGGCTGTACGCCGGATCCCCATTCACATGGCTGTGTGGCGATGCCGCGGGGTCGCGAGGCGAGCGCGCTGCGTGCGACGCACTCGCTTGCCCTGGAAGATTTGCGGTCAGCAGGGTCGCTGAGGCGGCAAGCGGGTTACCCTCCTCGACGGCAGAGCAATCGCTCGGGCGCCGCATGAATCCACCACAATTCTTGCGAAGTGCACGGCCGTTCAGGTGTACGGGAGGCGCTAGCGGAGGCATGGTTTGGGCGCGTGGACGACGCGACGGGCGAAAACGCGGAACACCAAAACACGATCTGGAAACCAGATGATGAACGGCATCCAGCCGCACTCACGGCCGGCGGAGCCAACGGCTCCTGGGCGTTCGCTCTTGCCGCTGATCGTGCTGGCGAGCCTGCCGGTCGCAGTGCGGTGGGTTTGCGTATCAGGCGGAGGGGAGCAGCCAGCCTGGCAGTGGGTCTACAAGGTCCCGCTGCTGATGGTGCCAGTACTTTGGCGCTGCTACGTCGGCGGCCACCGCAGTTGGAGTATATTCTGGCCTGTGAGCGAGCCGTTGCCCACCTGGAAGGTATGGCTAGCGGGCGTCGCAATGGCAGGGGTGTTTGCAGCGGCCGCGATAGTGCTGGTGACGTACCTTGCGCCGTTGATGGAGATTGATCCGACGAAGCTGCGTGGTGCGTTTGACGCCCGCTTCGGCCTGACTCCCTTCAAGGCCGTGGGAATCGTGCTGTATTTGTTATCGCTCAACGCAGGATTGGAGGAACTGCATTATCGAGCGTGGCTGGACCGGGAGCTGTCGGCCCGCGTTGGTAGCGTTGCGGGAGTGCTCTGTAGCGCCATGGCCTTCAGCGGCATGCACGTGTTTGTGTTTGCGGGCATGCCGGGCATTGGTATGGTGCATCTTGTTCTGATGTGCGTGGGCCTGTTTGCGGCTGGTGCGAGCTGGAGCGTGCTGATGCGGCAGCCTGGGGGCATTCACGCTGCGTGGCTATCACATGGTTTGACCGACAGCGGGCTGCTGATGTGGGGCCTGTACTGGTTGGGATATCTGGGAGCATAGGGAGGATGGGAATGGAGGCTGGACGCGCTGCCGTGGGGGCTCAGGGGGATGGGGCTGCTGGAGGGGGGCTGCGCGTGGGGCTGTGGAGCAGGTCCTTTTTGGGATTGTTGGGGGCGCACGGGCTGGGCACGGTGAATGACAATCTTTTCCGCTGGCTGGCGATTGGTGTGGGCAAGACGCTGGTTTCCAAGGAGCAGGTGGCACTGGTGCTGTCTGGGGGAATGGCTTGCTTTGTGCTGCCGTACTTGTTGCTGGCGGCACCGGCAGGATATCTGGCCGACCGCTTTAGCAAGCGGCAAGTCATCGTCTGGTGCAAGGTGGCGGAGGTAGTGCTGGTGGTAGCGGGAGGTATGGCGCTGTGGCAGGGGAGCCTGTGGGGCCTGGGCGTGGTGCTGGCGCTATTGGGTTGCCAGTCGGCCCTGTATTCGCCGGCGAAGTTGGGAAGCATCCCGGAGATGGTGGGGGCGGACCGCATTTCAGCGGCTAACGGGGCGATGGGGTTGGTGACCGTGGCGGGCACGGTGGCGGGCGGCGCAATCGGCAATCTGATGGCCGACTGGATCGTCACCTGGGGCGCGGCGTGGACGTGGGCGGCGATTGCCGTCATGCTCTTGGCGGCGGGCGCGGGCTGTGTTGCGGCTTTGGGGGTGCGCACGCCGCCCGCGGCGAACGAATCGCTGGCGTTTCCCTGGAATGGGGTGGCCCAGACATGGCACGAACTGCGGCTGCTGGCCAGCAGCACGCCCTTGTTTCGGGCTGCGCTGGGGATCGCCTTTTTCTGGTCGGTGGGGGCTCTTGCGCAAATGAACATCGACCAGTTCGCTATGGAGGGGGGGCTGCTGCAACGGCAGGTGACGCCGCTCTTGGTAGCGCTGGTCTTGGGTCTGGGGCTGGGAAGCGTTCTGGCGGGCTACTGGTCGGGGGGACGCGTGGAGCTAGGCATTGTGCCACTGGGGGCGCTGGGCATTGCCGTTTCGGCCATACTCTTGTCGTTGTGCTCGGGCAGTTTGGCAGCAGCGAATCATGAGGTTACAGAGCGGTTTGCCTGGGCCTGCGGGTTGTTGTTTGTGCTGGGGGTCGGCGCCGGTTTGTTCAACGTACCGCTTGACTCTTTCTTGCAGCATCGCAGCCCGCCAGAGTCTCGTGGTGCAATTCTCGCCGCCACGAATTGCATGACGTTTGGCGGCATGCTGGTCTCTGCGGGGGTGTACTATTTGTTGCGTGCGCCGGTAGGGGGGCTAGACGGGGAGGCCCCGTTATTCTCTGCACGTCAGGTCTTCTTTCTGGCAGGCGCGTGCACCGTGCTGGTGATGGCTTACATCGTCTGGCTGATTCCTTACGCTTCGGTGCGGTTTGTGCTGTGGCTCGCCAGCCGCACGGTCTACCGTCTGAGGGTGTATGGTCGCGAGCACCTACCGGAGCGTGGCCCGGCCCTGCTTGCGCCCAATCACGTCAGCTTCATCGATGCGGTGTTGTTGCTGCTGACCTCTTCGCGGCCGGTGCGGATGGTGGCCTACGCGGACCATGTGGAGAAGTGGTGGATCCGCTGGCTGGCCAGGTGGATGGGCGTCATACCCATCCGGCCGGGACGGCGCTCGGTGCTCGAGTCGATTCGACGCGCGCGTGCGGCACTGGAGGCGGGAGAATTGGTGTGCATCTTTCCTGAAGGGGCGCTGACCCGTAGCGGACAGCTCGGACCCTTCAAACCGGGGCTGTTGGCCATCCTCGAGGGGACTCAGGCGCCGTTGATACCGGTCTACCTGGATGGTTTGTGGGGGAGTATCTTTAGTTACGAGGGGGGCCGGTTCTTCTGGAAGCTGCCCAAGCGCTGGCCCTATCCCGTCTCGATCTACCTCGGCCGGCCACTTCCCAGGCCGGAGAGGGTCGATGAGGTGCGAGAAGCCGTCTTGACGTTGGGAGCCAAGGCCATGGAAGAACGGAATCGCCGCGAGCAGGTGCTGCCCCGGGCCTTTCTGCGGATGTGCCGGCGCTTGGGGAGACATCCCAAGCTGGCCGATTCGCTGGGGACCGAACTCTCTGCCCGCGAGACCTTGCTCCGCACCTGCGTCTTGAGGCGGTTGTTGCGGCGAGAGGTAGTTAGTCCCGAGGAGGGCTTCGTGGGCTTGCTGCTGCCGCCCTCTGTGGGGGCGGTGGTGGCCAACGCCGCACTGGCCATCGACGGCCGCGTGGCCGTGAATCTCAATTACACCACCTCTGCTGAGGTAATGAATGCCTGCCTCAGGCAGTGTGGCATCAGGCATGTGCTCTCCAGCCGCGCGTTTGTGCAGAAGGCGAACCTCGACCCCAAGGCCATCGAGGCAGAACTGGTCTACCTGGACGACTTCAAGGAGAAAGTGACGGTCGCCGACAAGCTGGTTGCGGCCTGGCAGGCGTACTGCCTGCCCCTGCCGCTGCTGGAACGCTGCTTCGGCCTGCACCGTGCGCGGCCGGAGGATTTGCTGACCGTGGTGTTCACTTCCGGCTCCACTGGCGAGCCCAAGGGGGTGATGCTCAGTCACGCCAACGTCGCTTGCAATGTGCGTGCGATCGAGCAGCTTGTGCGGGTGGACCGGCACGACGTGTTGGTTGGCGTTCTGCCGTTCTTCCATTCGTTCGGCTACACGTGCACCATGTGGACGGTGCTGGCGCTGGAGCCCAAGGGTGTCTACCACATGAGCCCACTGGACGCACGGCAGGTAGGCAAGCTGGCACGGCGGCACCAGGGGACCCTGCTCATTGCCACACCCACTTTTTTGCGGTTGTACCTGAAGGCATGTCCCCAGGAGGACTTCCAGAGCGTGGAGGTGGTGATGACGGGGGCGGAGAAACTTCCCCGCGAGCTATGCGACGCCTTTGAGCAGAAGTTTGGCGTGCGGCCAGTCGAGGGGTATGGCACCACGGAACTTTCGCCCCTGGTATCTTTCAACATTCCTCCGGGCCGGGCCTTGCAGAGCGACCGTCTGGGCTGCAAAGAAGGTAGCGTGGGCCGGCCCATACCCGGCACGCAGGCCCGCGTTACAAACCCCGAGACCGGAGCGTTGCTGGGGCCCAACGAGCCTGGCATGCTGTGGATCAAGGGGCCGAACGTGATGCTCGGCTATTTCAATCGCCCTGATCTGACCGCCGGCGTGATGGATGATGGGTGGTACCGCACGGGGGATATTGCATTCATCGACAGCGACGGTTTCATCACCATTACCGGCCGCGAAAGCCGCTTCTCGAAGATTGGCGGCGAGATGGTGCCGCACATCAAGATTGAAGAAACGCTGGCTGCGGTGATCGGTGCCGGAGAGGACGAGTTGCGGGCTGCCGTAACAGCGGTGCCGGATCCGCGGAAGGGGGAACGGCTGGTGGTCGTTCACACGGCGTTGGAGAAGCCGCCTCATCAGATTTGCAAGGAACTCCAGGAGGCAGGGCTACCTCCCTTGTGGATCCCCTCGCCAGATAGCTTCATTCAGGTGGAGCAGATCCCCATCCTGGGCACTGGCAAGCTCGATCTCAAGGCGCTCAAGGCCCTGGCCGCGGAACGCTTTGCCCCGGCACAGGTGGACAGCCCAGGCTAACATCACCGTGCCATGCCGGCTGTGTGGTTGGGCGAACGGCCAGCGTATGTGGGGCGGTCTGGGGGTGGCAGCCGCCCAGACCGCAGCGGGCAGCGGGATACCGCTGGGAGCAGCGGATGCCCGGGGATGGCAGCCTGCGGTCGGCAGGCTGCCGCCAGCGAAGAGCCCTCCAGAGTGGCCGGCTGAGGGCGATCCGATAGCCTGTCAACGTCGTAGCAAGACAGCGGTGCGTGTGGCGAGGCTGTTGACTCGCTGCCGGCCTGCGGGGCATGCCTGCTGTGCGAATGGGCGCAGACGCACACTTCCGGCACAGTGCCGCGTGCCGCCCTGGTGGCCGTTTAGCCACAGCCGCAGCTTGCGGCGACTAAGCTACGTGCCAAACTGGAGCTTGGCACCCGAATTGCACGGGTGTGAGGTTGCCGGGGCGTGCAGCGACGGCCGCAATCCACCGCGCGGCGAGGGTAGCCGTGCCTGCATGCCGTGGCCCGGCCTGGCAGCGACCGGATGCACGCTGCCGCCGCACCGCTTTCGTTGGCGGGCAATCGCCACGCTTGGACATGGTTATGGACATCGTCACCCAAAAAGATCTCAAGAGATTGCTCGAGCGTCAGGCTCAGGCAGTGGTCTCGCTGTACATGCCGACCGAGCCGGTAGGTCCCCAAACGCCTCAGAACCTGGTGCGGCTGCGCAAGCTGCTGCACGAGGCACGAACGCTGTTGGAGGCGCGCGGGATGCGTTCTTCGGAGGCGAAGCAGACGTTGAGCATGGCAGAGGACCTGCTGCTGGAGGAGCCTTTCTGGCGCAGCCTGGGCCGTGGACTGGCCCTGTTCACGGGGCATGGGCGGCTGGAAACCTACCGCATTCCGTATTCCGTGCCGGAACTCGTGGTGGCGCATCGACGCTTTCACATCCGACCGCTACTGCCGCTGCTTACTCTGGACGGGCAGTTTGCCGTGCTGGCAGCAAGTTTAAAACAGGTGCGCTTGTTCGTGGGTACGCAGCAGCAGCTTGTGCCGGCGGAAGTGGAGCTGCCGCAGGGGTTAAGCGAGGTGCTTGCGCCGGACACGCCGCAGCGCGTGGTGCAAGTTCGCTCCACGGCGCGGTTGGGGAAACGGAAAGAGGGTGCGGTGTACCACGGGCAGGGGGGAGCCACGGAGCATCTTAAGAAGGAACTTGCAGCCTACTTCCGCAAGGTGGATCGTGCCGTGACGCGGTGGCTGGGTACGTCGCGCATGCCGCTGGTGTTTGCAGGGGTGGATTATCTGTTTCCCCTCTACCGGGAGACATGCACGTACGCGGCCCTGCATCCCGAGCCGCTGGTGGGCAACCCCGACCACCTGGATGATGACGAGCTGCGAAAGCGAGCGTGGGAGCTGGTCCATCCGCTGTTTAGCAAGGCTGTGGCTGAGGCCTTGGGACGCTACCAAGAGCTGGCGGGGTCCGGTCAGACGTCTGCGCATCTTGAGGAGATCCTCACGGCCGCCAGCGAAGGCAGCGTCGATACCCTGCTCGTGGCACGCGAAGGGCAGGTGTGGGGCGCGTTTCAGGAGGATGGCTGCTTGACACACCTGCACGCAGAAAGACGCGCTACCAGCGAAGACTTGCTGAACACGGCCTGCGTCCTGGTGCTGGAGCATTCAGGTCGGGTGCTGCCTGTGGAGCAAGGCCAGCTTCCGGTGGAGGACCACATTGCGGCCATCTATCGTTACCCAAGGCCGGCCGGCCGCCCGGTGCCCGCCACCTAGGCAGGCCCGGCAGGCATGAGTCCAAGCCATGCTGTATAATGCCGCTTGCCGCGAGGCGAGGCTGTTGCGGCCTGCCGTACGGCCGCACCCGGAAGGCGGGCCATGGCCAGCCGTGTTGCAGTGCCGGCTCGCACGCTGCCTGCTCCATGCGGCCGCCTGCTTGGGCAAGACCCGGTTGCCGGCAGCCGATGCGGCGCAGCCCGAAATCCGTCCTGTTACCAAGGCCCCATTCCGATCGCAGCATATGCCCCACGAGAAAACAGAGGCTCATTCGCTGTTTCTGGGAGAAGGGCAAAGGTACGAGGAGGCTTGCTGGAGGCCTCCGGTGGATATCTATCGTGCCGCGGAGGGCTGGCTGCTCAAGTTCGACCTGGCGGGCGTCCAGCAGCAGGACATTGAGGTGAGCGCCGCGGGCCGCTTTCTCACCGTGCGCGGCATACGCCGAGATTGGTCCGCGGTAGCGGGTCAGAGTTGCTATCACATGGAAATCCTCTACAACCGGTTTGAGCGTACGGTGGAGCTGCCGTGCGAGGTGGGCCAGGCGGCCCTGTCCGCCGAGTATAGAGAGGGAATGTTGCTCGTCCGCGTGAACACACGTGAGCCTGCCCCATGAGCGAAGGTACCTTGCACAGTCTGCCCGTGCTGCCGCTGAAGAGCAGCGTGCTGTTTCCGCGGCTGCTGTTGCCGCTGGCCATCGGCCGGCAGCGGTCGCTGGCTGCCGTTGAGGCAGCAGCCGCCACGCAGGACAAGACGCTGCTCTGCCTCACCCAACGCGACCCAGCATTGGCTGAGCCTGCCCCTGAGCAGCTCTATCGTGTCGGCACGGTGGCGGTGATCAAGAAACTCGAACGCGCCGCCGAGGGCATGCACATCTTCGTGCAGGGTTTGGAACGCGCCGAGGTCGTCTCCGTCGAGCAGACCGAGCCCTATCTCAAGCTAAGCGTGCGTCCCCTGGCCGATCCAACCGATTCCGGAGCAGAAGTCGAGGCCCTGCACCGGGCGGTCCTCGATCAGGCCGACCGCATCTCTCAGCTTGTGCAGCCTGACGGCCAGGCGACGCTGCGGCAAATCCTGGCCCAGGCCCCCGATCCCGTGCACCAGGCCTACTTGCTGGCCACGCTGGTCAGCCTCGACTGGCAAAAAGAACAGGCCCTGCTGGAGGCCACCACCCGCGCCGAGGTCTTGCGCCTGCTGCACGAGTACCTCGCGCACGAGGTGCAAGTGCTGGAATTGCGGCACAAGATCGCCAGCCAGGCCGCTAGCGAGATGGGCCGTGAGCAGCGGGAGTATGTGCTGCGGCAGCAGTTGCGGGCCATTCGCGAAGAACTGGGCGAACAGGATCCAGAACAGGCCGAACTCGAGGAGCTGCGACGTCGCTTGGACGAAGCGAACCTTCCCGAACTGGCACGCAAGGAAGCCGAACGCGAGTTGCGGCGTCTGGAACGCCTGCCCGGCGCCGCCGCGGAATACCAGGTCATTCGCACCTATCTCGAGCTGCTGCTCGAACTGCCCTGGAACGCCACCACCACCGATGTCCTCGATGTGGCTCACGCCCGCCAAGTCCTGGATGCCGACCACTACGACCTGGACGACGTCAAAGCACGCATCCTGGAACATTTGGCCGTACTCAAGCTCAATCCCCAGGCCAAGTCTCCCATCCTCTGCTTTGTGGGGCCGCCGGGCGTGGGCAAGACCTCTCTGGGAGAGTCGATCGCCCGCGCCATGGGCCGGCGCTTCGAACGCATGAGCCTGGGCGGCCTGCATGACGAGGCCGAGCTGCGCGGCCACCGCCGCACCTACATCGGAGCCATGCCGGGGCGGATCCTGCGCGCCATCCGCCGCGCAGGCGTTCGCAATCCCGTGCTGATGTTGGACGAGGTGGACAAGCTGGGGCACGATTACCGGGGCGATCCTGCCGCAGCATTGCTGGAAATCCTCGATCCGGCCCAGAACTCCAACTTTGTGGACAACTATCTTGACCTCCCCTTCGATCTCTCGCAGGTGTTCTTCATCACCACGGCCAACTCCCTGCATGGCATTCCGCGTCCGCTGCTGGACCGCATGGAGGTGCTGCGCTTGGCAGGCTACAGCGACGAGGAAAAGGTGGAGATTGCGTTGCGCTATCTGCTGCCCCGCCAGCTTCGAGAGGCGGGGCTCAACGGCGAGCAGCTTGTGCTGGCCGAGGGGACGCTCCAGCGCATCATCCAGCGCTACACGCGGGAGGCAGGCGTGCGCGAGTTGGAGCGGTCTCTGGGGCGGCTGGCACGCAAGGCAGCCGTGCAGTTCGCCGAAGGCCGCAGCGAACCCGTGACGGTCCGCCCCGAAGACCTGCCAGACATGCTGGGACCCGAAAGGTTCCTGCACGAGGCAGCGCGCACGCAACTTCCACCCGGCGTGGCGGCCGGGCTGGCCTGGACCGAGGCAGGCGGCGAGGTGCTCTATGTCGAGGCCGTGTTGCTGCCGGAAAGCAAGGGCCTGTTGCTTACCGGCCAACTGGGCGAGGTCATGCAAGAATCTGCCAAGACGGCACAGAGCTTTCTCTGGTCGCAAGCGGCGGTGCTGGGCATCGACCGCAGATTGATCCGAGAATCGGGCGTCCACGTGCATGTGCCCGCCGGCGCCATCCCCAAGGACGGACCCTCCGCCGGAGTGACCATGGCCACGGCCATGGCCTCTCTCTACACAGGGTTGGCCGTCGAGCCCGATACGGCCATGACAGGAGAGATCAGCCTGACCGGCCTGGTGCTGCCCGTGGGGGGCATCAAGGAAAAGTTGTTGGCCGCGCGCCGTGCGGGGCTGCGGCGCGTGATCCTGCCGCGGGAGAATCAGAAGGATCTGATCGATGTGCCGGCGAACGTGCGCGAGTCGCTGGAGTTTGTTTGGGCCGAGCACATCGAGGAGGTACTGGCTGCTGCCATTCCCGCTTTGGCGGAGCGGATGGTGGGCTTGCGCGAGGCAGCCGTGTAGGCTGGCGGACGCGTCTGGTCGCCCTGAGCGACGGAAGAGATTGCTTCGCCACACAGCGCACGCTACGATCGGAGGCTGAGCTAGCGGATGCGCAGGGCATCTTTGCAGGGGCGTGCGGTCGTGGTCACAGGTGCCTGGATGCGGATCCTCATGCTGACCAACACGTTTACGCCTCATGTAGGGGGCGTGGCACGCAGCGTCTCTTCGTTTGCCGAAGAATACCGACGGCAGGGGCATGACGTGCTGGTCGTGGCCCCGGAGTTCGAGAACTTGCCGCCGCAAGAGCCGGGCGTGCTGCGCGTGCCCGCCCTGGAACGCATCTACGGCAGCGATTTCTCGCTGCCCCTGCCGGTACCTGGCTGGTTGAGCGATGCGCTCGATGAGTTCGGACCCGAGGTAGTGCACTCTCACCACCCGTTTCTGCTGGGCGATACGGCTCTGCGGATCTCGGCGGCTCGTGGCCTGCCTGTGGTGTTCACCAACCACACCCAGTATGAGCGATACACGCACTATCTGCCCTTCGATTCGCCGCAACTGCGGCGATTTGTGCAAAAACTAGCGATCGGCTATGCGAACCTGTGTCATGCTGTGATCGCGCCCAGCATGAGCATCCGCCGGATTCTCGAAGAACGCGGGGTGCGCGTGCCGGTGGCGGTGATTCCCACAGGCATCGACCTGAACCGATTTTCCAGCGGGGACGGCCGCCGGCTCCGCAGCCGATTGGGTCTGCACGACGAAGCCTTTGTGGTGGGGCATGTGGGGCGGCTGGCGCCGGAGAAAAACCTTGGCTATCTGGGCCATGCCCTGGCGGAGTTCCTCGCCCTGGAGAGCCGGGCACACGTCCTCGTCGCCGGCGAAGGCCCGGCCGCGGACGACTTCATGGCGGCTTTCGCGCAACACGCGGTGGCCGGCCGCTTGCACCGCCTTGGCAGGCTCAATCTGGAAGAACTGGCAGACGTTTATGCCGCCATGGACGTGTTCGCCTTTGCCTCTCAGACAGAGACGCAGGGAATCGTGCTCGTCGAGGCGTTGGCGGCGGGCACCCCCCTCGTGGCACTCGATGCACCGGGCGTGAGAGATGTACTCGAGGACGGCGTCAATGGCTCTCTGCTGCCAGCGGACGCCGGAACACACGCCTTCGCTCAGGCATTGGCCGACGTGGCCCAGCTCTCCCCTACCGATCTCCAGGCCCTGCGCCGCCGGGCGCGAACATCGGCCCAACCCTACGCCATGCCACGTTGTGCGCGGCAAGCCTTGGACCTCTACGAGCAGGTCGTGCGCCAGCACCGCGCATGGATCAGCGCCGAAGGCGAGGAATGGCCCCCTCTACGCATGCTCGAGGAAGAATGGAGTATCTGGACGAACTTCGCCGAGGCCATGCGTGTCGCCCTGCTGGGCGACGAGCGGCGCCCAGAGACGCCGCATTAGGCAGCCACCACTGCGGCAGGCAATGTGCCGTGGCGCGGCACCGCCCACACAGTCTCTGCTACGCAGCAGGCGGCGAAGATCCGGAACATGCGGGCGGCCCCGAACGGCGCGCCCTGCTTCACTGCCGTAACGGGCCCTCCCCGGCTGCTTGGCAGCCTCCCGTTACGCCTCCTTCAGCAGCCCAACATCCACGCACTGTGGCCTGATCACGGTGCAGCCAATGGCCCGTAGTTCGCGTTCCAGTCGGGCGTACGTGGATTCGTCCGGGTAGCTGCCCACGATGGCGCCGCCGGAGCCGGCGAACTTGGCCGTGGCGCCGGCTCGGCGGGCGGTCTCGACCATCCGCAGATGTGCTGGGTTGATGTCGCAGATCGTGCGGCGGATATCAAAGTTGCGATTCATGATCTGGCCGAAGCGGCGCTGGTCGCCGGCCAACAGCGCCTCGCGGCCCTCTCGCGTCAGCTCCGCCAACTCCTGCATGGCGTGCAGCACGTTGGGGTCGCGGTGCAACCAGCGGCTGCGCAGCTCCCCGTGGACGATCTCGGTGGGCTCGGCCTGCGCGTCGCTGAAGGCCAGATACATCGGCGGCAACGACCGAGGTTCCAGCGGCTCATACTCGCCGCAGCGGTAGCCATCGATCTCAACCATCCGCTCGGGAGTGAAGTCCATGTACACCAGCCCTTCGTAGACCTGGATCACGCGGTCTTGCAGGCCGGCGGCAATTCCCAGTTCGTCGGTCTCCACCGCCAGCGCCAGGGACGGCTGGACGCGCTGGGGAATCTCCACGCCGTACCATTGTGCCAGACCGCGCAGGGTGGCCACGATGATGGCGCTTGATCCCGCCAGCCCGACTTGCCTCGGAATATTCGTCTGATAGCGGACGGAAAAATTGCCCGCCCCCAGCCGCCATCCCCGCCGCTGGCAGTACTCCCAGAACTTCTTGATCGTCGCCTTGACCAGACGAATACCCCCGTAATAGCCGTGCAGACGCACGTCTTGCACCAGTTCCTCCAGGGAACCAAAGCGGCTCTGATCCTCGCTGCTGGGAACCAGCTCCAAGTCTTCCCATTCATAAAGCACGGCCTCGGCGAAGAAGTTCCGCACGCTCATCGAGATGGTGCGGCCCCCATACCCGTCTGAGGGATTGCCGACGAGGCCGGCGCGGGCATACGCGCGCTGGCGCACGATGCGCATCTCAGGCCTCCGACGCCGTGGCACGGCGTTCTGGAGCGGCCGCCGACTGAGACGCGTCGGCAGGAATGTCAGACGCGCTTTGGAGAGGCGGCTCGGAGACCCCAAGCAGCGCCTGTTGCAGCCAGGCTCGCAGCGCACTGCCATATTGCGGGTCGGCCAGCGCAAACTCCGCGAAGGCGCGAAAATAACTTTCAAAATTGCCAATGTCAAAACGAGACTCGCCGGGCGGCAGCCTCACGCCCAGCACGCGATCGCCTTGAGAGATAGCCGCACGCAAGGCGTCTGTGAGCTGGATTTCTCCTCCCTTGCCCGGCCGCGTTTGACGCAGCCGCTCAAAGATGCTTGGCCGGCACACATAGCGGGCCGCAATGGCCAGGTTGCTGGGGGCGCGGCCAACTTCGGGCTTTTCCTCCAGGTCCGCTAGTTCGAACACCTCGCCGGGCTGGCCCCGCACGCGGGCAATGCCGTAGTGCACGACGTCTGCCGGCGGCACCTCTTCAAAGGCGATCACCGCCTCGGCCCGTTCCGCCTCGAACAGTTCTATCATCCGCCGCACGATGCCCGACTGGGCGTGCAGCCCAATGATCGAGTCTCCCAGCGCCACGACAAACGGCTGATCGCCCACAAATGGCTGGGCACACAGCACGGCGTGTCCCAGCCCGAGCTGCCGCCGCTGGCGGGTATAAAAGTACTCCACATCCTGCCGCTCAAAGTCGAGTTCGGCCAGCAGGTCTTCCTTGCCGTGTTCGCGCAGCCAGGCCACCAGCTCTGCGTTGTGGTCGAAATGGTTCTCGATCGAGTCCTTGCCGGGACCGGTGATGAACAGCAGCCGCCGAATGCCGGCACGCGACAGCTCTTCGACCACGTATTGCACGACTGGCTTGCGGCCGACGGGCAACATCTCCTTGGGCTGGCTCTTCGTGAGCGGTAATAGCCGCGTGCCCTGACCGGCCACGGGCACCACGGCGAGATCCACAACCATGGCCTAGTCCCACCGGCTGTACCGCAGGATGCACCACAGCGCTTGCAGCCCATCGCGCCAGCCGATCTTCTTGCCTTCCTCGTAGGTGCGCCCAGAATAGCCGATGGCCACCTCGTACACGCGATAGCGCCGCCGGGCCACCTTGGCCGTCAGCTCCGGCTCGATGCCAAATCGCTGCTGCTTGAGCGTGGGCACCAGACTCTCGATCACCTCCCGCCGGAAGACCTTGTAACAGGTCTCCATGTCCGTGAGGTTGAGATTGGTAAACATGTTCGAGATCGTGGTCAGCACCTTGTTGCCCAGGTAGTGCCAGAAATAGAGCACGCGATGGGGCCCATCTCCCAGAAAACGCGAGCCGTAGACCACGTCCGCCTTGCCTTCGACAATGGGCTGAATCAGCCGCGGATACTCCTCCGGGCTGTACTCCAGATCCGCATCCTGAATCAGCACAATATCGCCAGTCGCGTGCTTAAAGCCCGTGGTAATGGCCGCGCCCTTGCCGCGGTTCTGCTCATGGTAAATGATCTTGAGATCCTCTTGCCCATCCATGGCCCGCAGCAACTCGCGGGTGCCATCGGTACTGCCGTCATCCACCAGGATGATCTCCTTGGGAATGCGGTCAGCACGCACGCGGGCCACAATTTCTTCCAGCGTGTGGCGTTCGTTATAGACCGGGATCACCACGGACAGCCTAAGCCCGCTGGGCAGGGGATAAATACCCAGCCGGCGGCAGGCGCCTTCTCCCAGAAGCTGCTGCAACTGTTCAACAGACGGCTCGGTGAGGTTGCTCATCAGCGTTGGACCATGATGGGACCGCCGCTCTGCATGCGGCCGAGCAGCCGCTGCCGACGGTGCGCAAACGTAGCATTTCTGGTGCAGTTTACCAGCCCAGTTGAGGCCGCTGCACGAAGTTTTGCGCCCAGAATTCCAGCCGTAACCACGTGGCGCGGGCCAAGGGGCAGGGCCAACCGGCCTGCGTGCGGAGGGCACAGCCCCTCCCCGCTTGATGGGGCTAGACGACCCGGCCCCACGGCGGTTCTGCGCAGCGGGCGAGCCGTAAATGGCCTTGGCCGGGCCAGGCCGTCCAGCAACAACACGCCTGGCAGCATCAGGCCCAGCAAGTGTAGAGGCGCTCCACCGTAAGCAGGCCGGGCCGGACTGCGGCCGAAACCGGCACGCAGAGGGCAGGCACCCTTCCTCCCGCGCAGGCCGAGCGGTCTGTCCGCCCGAGCCGCGGCGCCACTGCGCTTACTTTGGCTGCGTGATGCCCGGAAAATCGTCCGTTCGGAAGGGAGAAGCGGGCAGTCCAGCCTTGTTGTACAGGTTCACCACCGGGTAATTCGCCCAGCCGAAACGCACGGCCACAGGTTCCGGCACTTCCGGGCTGTAGACTTCGATGGTATCTCCCTTGATCTCCGCGTATGCGTTGACGAACTTGCGATCCTCGCCGCAGATGGTGAATCCCTTCAGCTCGCCGCCGCGTGCCTCCAGCCCGCCGTCCACGTGATCGAAAGACAACACAATGCGATTGCCGCGCCGCTCCATGCTGCGATACAGGGGGCCGGAGTACACGATGTCTTCGCCGTAGGCAATGGCTCGGGCACACAGGGCCAGCCGCTCGCCCACCGGCCCCTTGGGCTTGGGATGGATGTCCTTTTCATCCCCCAGGTCGGTGATCACCGCCATGCCGACGTTCTTGAGCAGCTTGGTGGCCAGAAGCTGGGCTTCCCGCAGTTCTGCCCAATCGCTTTCGCCCGGGTCCGGCTTGATGGCCGTAAACGGTGCAAGCTGTACCAGCAAGAAGGGGAAGTCTCCCTGCCCCCAGTGGTTGCGCCAATCCTCGATCATGGCCGGAAAGAGCGTGCGATACTGGTAGGCACGCCCAGCATTCGACTCGCCCTGATACCAGATGGCTCCCCGAATGCCGTACCCCAGCAAGGGATGGACCATCGCGTTATACAACCCGCCCGGGCTGTTGGGCTTCTCCGTGGCGGGGATGCCGCCGAAGTCCGCCTTCAAGCCGGGGTGCCCCTCTAACGTCTGACGGCTGGTCCAGGCCTCGGCCGGCGTGCCGCCATAGTTGGTGCTGATCAGCCCGATGGGCACGTCTAGGGCCGCGCACAACGATTTCCCAAAGTGATAGGCCACGGCAGAAAACTTCATCACCGTATCGGGCCCGCACTCCAACCACATCCCCTCTTGTTGGTCCGGCCGCACGGGCACGCTCTCTTGCGGTTCTGCAGTCGCCCGGCGGCTGACCGTGAACAGACGAATCCGCGAATTGGCACTCGCCGCCGCGACCTTCTCTGGCTCCTCGCTCTGCGCCACCGACCACTGCATGTTCGACTGGCCGCTAGCTATCCACACTTCTCCCACCAGCACATTGCGAACGGTGATCGTGTTCTTGCCCTGCACCACCATCTCATACGGCCCGCCGGCCTTCAGTGGCGGCAGCACCACCTGAAACTGGCCGCCTCTTGCGGTTGCCTTCGCCTCTTGGCCGGCGATCGAAACGGCAACCTCCTCGCCGTCATCCGCCTGCCCCCACACCTTGAGCGGCATCCCCTGCTGCAATACGGCCCCATCGGTAAACAGCGGATGCAGTTGAACGTCTGCACGCAGTACGGCTGGCCCCAGCAAGGCCAGCACAGCGGCCAGGTAAGCAGCAATCAACCTCATGCAATGCACTCCTAAGTCTGGTTCCCCATCCCGGCACCGCCTGCGTCATGCCAATCCATCCCGATAGGCCCAAGCGCGCGGAGGCCAAGCAAAACGGCGGCGGAAGAGGCTCAATGTTCTCGATTGGGCCGTGCCTAGTATACCGTGCGCGCGCTGACATGGGGAGCATGGCGTGTTCCCCCAGAGAAGGCCCGTGGCTTGTGCGGCCCCCAACCGGCGGTAGCTACCCCTTGCCACGGCGCCGAGAGGGATGCCTTGAGGAAGCAGGGCCGCGGGGACGCGGATGGTCTTGGCATGAATAAGCGATGGCTCCATTTCTCTCGTTCCCAGGCAGCAGCCAGGGAACGACAGAAGGCCCGAGACCGCATGAATGCGGTCACTACCAACCTCACAGCGCGTTTCCAGACGGGAGCCTGGGAACGAGAGCCCAACTGTGCCGGCGAGGTGCCTGGGGGTACTTGACAGGGCAGTGGGCCGGAATTAGCATGGGCCGCAGCGGCGGTTGCTGCCGCTCGGCGTCTCGCGTTGTGCGGATGCTGCCAACCGGAACAGGCCCGGCCAGACGGTCGGGTTCCCGCCTTTGATTTCAGCAGTTGAGCAACTGCTGGAGTGTGTTTGTGGCAGCCAGGCGGCTGCGTGGAACAGTGGAGACCTTCGCCGGCGTGCGGCACGGGTGGCTCTGCGTAAATGCATACTGCAGCGGAACGGCCGAGTGGCAGCGAGCTGCGGATAAGAAGAGTAACGCCGTACCGGCATTTGCCAAGTAGTATGGTGAGCGAACATCGCTAACCGCATGCATGAGGCGGGCCGGCAGAGCCGACGCGATCCCGGCGATGCGGTGCCGGCCCGATACGTGCAGACCACGTGAGAACCTGTACAAGCGAGATTGACAGATGAAGTACCCCTTGTGGAGTCGGCGCGGTTTCTTGACGGTCGGGGCGGTGGGAGGCGTGGGGCTGACACTGGCCGATTTCTTGCGCATCCGCCAGGCGCAAGCCGAGCAGAAGCACTACGACTTCCTGGAGGCCAAGGCTCAGAGCGTGATCCACATCTTCCTGCCGGGCGGCATGGCCCATCAGGAGTCTTTCGATCCAAAGCCGTACGCCCCGATCGAGTACCGCGGAGAACTGTCCGCCATCCAGACCGCCATCCCAGGAGCGTTTTTCGCGGATGTGCTGCCCCGCACGGCTGCCATTGCGGACCGGCTGACGGTCATTCGTTCCATGTCGCACGGCGAGGCAGCGCACGAACGCGGCACGCACAACATGTTCACGGGCTATCGCCCCAGCCCGGCCATTGTGTATCCGAGCATGGGCAGCGTGGTCAGCCACGAGTATGGCCCGCGCAACAACCTGCCGCCATATGTGTGCATTCCCAGCCAGCCGAACGAGTACGCGGGCACGGGCTATCTCAGCTCGGCCTTTGCACCGTTTAGTTTGGGCAGCGATCCGGCAGCGGGCGGGTTCAAAGTGCTGGACTTGAACACGCAGCCAGGGGTGGATGAGCCGAGGTTTGCCCGCCGCCGCTCCGCCCTGGAGGCAGTGAATGAGTACTTCGCCCGCCGCGAGGAGTCGGACGCACTGACGGCCATGGACACGTTCTATGAACGCGCCTACAGCCTGATCAGCTCGCCGCAGGCACGCGAGGCATTCAACATCGAGGCCGAGTCGCCGGGCGTGCGCGACGAGTACGGCCGCAATGCAGCCGGCCAGCGGATGTTGATGGCCCGCCGTCTGGTGGCGGCCGGTGTGCGGTTCGTGACGCTCACCTACGGCGGCTGGGACATGCACAACAGCATCACCGCGGGGATGCGTTCGCAGATGCCGGCGTTCGATCAGGCGTTCGCTGCCCTGATCGCCGATCTGGAGCGGACCGGCCTGCTGGATACCACCCTGGTGATGGTCTCTTCGGAGTTCGGCCGCACGCCCAAGATCAACGGCACGGCCGGCCGCGATCACTGGCCCAAGGTGTTCAGCGTGGTGCTCGCCGGCGGCGGCATCAAGCGGGGGTCGATCTTCGGCGCCTCGAACGCCACGGCCAGCGAGCCGGACAGCGATGAGATTGGCCCGGCCGATCTGGCCACGACCATCTACTACTTGTTGGGAATTGTGGCCGACAAGGAGCTGATGGCTCCGGGCAACCGGCCGATCGAAATCGTCGACGGCGGGCAAGTCCGCAAGGGATTGCTGGCTTGATTCGCGGCGCTTGCCGTGGGCCGCAGTCCGTTCGGGAATCCCATGTCAGCTCAATCGACGCGTGGCACCTCGTCGCGGTTGGCTTTGGGTGGCCAGCGGGTGGCACGTTGGCTCAAGGCCGGCAGCGGCTGGCAGCAGGGCCTGCTTGGGCCGCGTCTTCAGCCGGAAAGGGTGGGTACGCGCATGTTTGCTCGGCGTAGCTTGTGGATGTTGGTGATGGCGGCGTGGCTGGCCCCCTCCGCAGCGCGGGCGGCCAATCCCAGCCTGGGGGCCATTACGCCCTACGGCGGCCAGCGCGGCACGGAGTTGGAGGTGCTCTTTCAGGGGGGCAACCTGGGCGATGCGCAGGAGATCCTCCTCTACTATCCCGGCATTACCGTTACGCACTTCGAGGTAGTGAACGATGCAACCGTAAAAACGCGGCTTCAAATCGCCGCCGATTGCCGGCTGGGCATCCATGCCATGCGGGTGCGCACGGCCACGGGAATCAGCAACCTGCGTACTTTTAGCGTGGGCGCGCTGCGTTCCGTGGCAGAGGCGGAGCCCAACAACGAGTTCACGGCCCCCCAGCCGATCGACATGGACGTGACGGTCGAGGGCCGCGTGGACAATGAGGATGTGGACTACTTCGCGGTTCCCGTGCAACAGGGAGAGCGGCTCTCCGTCGAGATCGAGGGCATACGCCTGGGCAACACCTTCTTCGACCCGTATGTGGCCATCCTCAACAGCGAGCGCTTCGAGCTGGCAAGCTGCGACGATGCCGCACTCACCTGGCAAGATGCGTCCTCCAGCATCGTCGCGCCTGAGGCGGGTACGTACACCATTCAAGTGCGCGAGAGCGCCTACGGCGGCAATGGCGCCTGCAATTATCGCCTGCATGTGGGGCGGTACCCGCGGCCGCGCGCCGTGCTGCCGGCCGGCGGCCGTCCAGGCGAGACGCTGCAAGTTCGTTGGCTGGGAGATGTAGGCGGCGAACGCGTCGAGCAGGTGGCATTGCCGGCTGCGCGGCTGTCTCCGTTCGGATTGGAAGTGCGAGACGCCCTGGGTGTTGCGCCCTGGCCCATGACCTTCGTCCTCAGCGACCTGCCCAACGTGCTGGAGGCAGAACCGAATGCCAATGCTGCCACGGCCACGGCCTGTGAGGTGCCCGCCGCCCTGAACGGCGCAATCAGCGAGCCGGGCGATGTGGACGTGTTCCGTTTCCCCGTCAAGGCTGGTCAGGCATTCGACGTGCGGGTGATGGCCCGCGCCATTCGCACGGAGCTGGACCCAGTGGTAACGATCCACCGCGGCGACGGCGCGGGCATCGCCGGCAACGACGATAGCGGTGGGCCCGACGCCTACGTCCGCTTCTCTGCCCCGGCAGACGACACCTACACGCTGGTGATCCGGGATCACCTGGGTAAGGGCCGGCCTGATTACGTGTACCGTGTGGAGGTCAAGCCGGTGCAGCCCTCACTGGTGATGGGCCTCCCTGAACGGCAGCAATACGTGGATGTGACGGCCAGCGTGCCCCAGGGCAATCGCACGGCCTTTCTGGTGAGCGCCTCCCGGGCGGACTTTGGTGGACCGGTGCAGGTAGAGCTGGCAGGACTGCCGCCTGGCGTCTCGTTCGAGACGGTACCCATGCCCGCCAATCAGGCGATTGTGCCGGTGGTCCTCACGGCGGCCGCCGATGCACCGCTGGCCGGCGCACTGGTCGACGTGATCGGGCGCTACAGCGACGGCAACATTTCCGTCGAGGGCCACTTGCAGCAGACCACGGGCCTGGTGCGCGGCCAGAACAATATTCTGGTCTGGGGGCACACGGCGGATCGCATGGCCACCGCGGTCACTGCCGCGGCGCCGTTCTCCATTCAGGTAGTGCCGCCCAAGGCGCCCATCGTGCGAGACGGCTCGATGGGTTTGCGCGTGGCGGCTACGCGGAGCGACGGCTTCACGGCCCCCATCGCGGTGCGGCTGCTCTACAACCCGCCGGGGATCGGCTCTGCGGGAGATGTGGTCATCCCCGAGGGCCAGAACGAGGCGGTCATACCCATCACGGCGAACGGCGGCGCAGAGCTGGGCACATGGAAGATCGTCGTGCTGGGGGAGGCCACGGTGGGCAACGGCCCGATCCTGGTCTCGTCCCCCCTGGTCGACCTCCAGGTGGCCGAGCCGTTTGTAGCCTTCGCCTTTCAGGCCGCCGCTTGCGAAAAGGGCCAGGAGACAGACGTGGTCATCTCCATCACCCGCAATCGCGAGTTTCAGGGCAACGCAACGGTGGAACTCTTGGGCCTGCCGCACGAGGTGACGGCGGAGCCGCGAGAATTCTCGGCCGACACCACGGAACTTGTGTTCCGTGTGAAGACCACGGCAAATTCACCGGTGGGGCGGCATCGTACCCTGCTGTGCCGCGCCGTGTTTACCGTGGAAGGCGAGCCGGTCGTACACACGCTAGGCACTGGCGAGCTGCGCATTGACGAGCCGCTGCCGCCCAAGGCCGATCCACCTCCGCCTCAGCCCGAGCCCACCCCCATGCCCCAACCCATGCCCGAGAAGCGCCTCAGCCGCTTGGAGCAGTTGCGGCTCGAACGCGAACGCGCCTTGAAGAACAAACAGCAATCGGCCCCATAGCCATCCAGCCCGGCGCCGCGGAGCCGCTCCGGGCGCATCCCGAACCCCCAAAATGAACTGAGTGACGGTCATGGTACAACACAACACGAAGCGAGCCGTGCGAGCGGCGTGCCTGTCACTGGCGGCGTGGCTGATTGCCGGCGTTGCTCAGGCAGCGGGCTCGCTCACCGGTTTGGCCATCTATCCTCCGGACGTGGACCTGAACGGTGCGAGCGACCGGCAGTCGTTCGTCGTGGTGGCCACCCGCAGCGACGGCGTCACTCTGGATGTGACCTCTCAGGCTGCCATTCGATTGACCGACGCGAGCCCCGCGCGCCTGGAGGGGAACGTACTGTATCCGGCGGCCGATGGCGCGACGATGCTGGAAGCCGCCTATGAGGGGCTGTCTGCCAGTGTCCCAGTGACCGTGCGCAACGCGGCGGCGGAGCGGCCGGTCAGCTTCAAGCTGGATGTGATGCCCGTCTTCATGCGTGCCGGCTGCAACACAGGTAGCTGCCATGGGGCGGCACGTGGCAAGGACGGCTTCCGCCTCTCTCTCTTCGGCTTCGATCCAGATGGGGACCATTATCGCATCACGCGTGAGGTGCCCTTCCGCCGTATCAACCTGTCTCTGCCTCGGGAAAGCCTGCTGCTGGAGAAACCCGACGGCACCGTCCCTCACACAGGTGGCAAGCGCTTCTCTCAGGACAGCGAGTACTATCAAACAATCTTGCGCTGGCTGGAGGCAGGCGCACCGCTCGATGCCGGCGAGGTGCCGGCAGTCACCGCGGTCGAGTTCTACCCGCCACAGATGGTGCTGGAAGGCAGCGGTGCCACGCAGCAGATGGTGGCCCGCGCCAAGTATGCGGACGGCACCGACCGCGACGTGACCCGTCTGGCCGTGTTCCTCTCTAACAACGACAACTCGGCCCAGATCGACCCCTCGGGCCGCGTCACGGCCTTCAATCGGGGCGAGGCGTTCGTGATGTGTCGCTTCTCCACGCACACCGTGGGCAGCCAGGTGCTGGTCCTGCCCGCGGGGCTGGAGTACACCCCCCCGCAACAAACGCCCGTCAACTATATCGACGAGCTAGTGGACGCCAAGCTGCGCAAGCTGCGGATCCTGCCCAGCGAGCTGTGCAGCGATGAGGCGTTTCTGCGCCGCGCCACGCTCGATATCACCGGCCTGTTGCCCACGGAGGAGGAATATCACCAATTCCTGGCAGATGCGGATCCGAACAAGCGCGCCCGTCTCATCGACCGCTTGCTCGAACGCAAGGAATTCTCCGAAATCTGGGCCATGAAGTGGGCGGAGCTGCTGGGCATCCGCTCCACGAATACGGTGAGCTATAAGGCGATGTTCCTGTACAACAACTGGCTCACCACGCAAATCTCCAACAACGTGCCGCTGGACAAGATGGTGCAAGAGTTGCTGAGCGCCACCGGTGGCACGTTTAAGAACCCGCCTACCAACTTCTACCAGCTCACCACTGATACGTTGCAAGTGGCGGAGAACGTCGCGCAGGTGTTCATGGGCATCCGCACGCAATGCGCGCAGTGCCACAATCATCCCTTCGATCGCTGGACGATGGACGACTATTACAGCTTTGCGGCCTTCTTCTCCCAAATCGGCCGCAAGCAGAGCGAAGACTACCGCGAGATCATCGTGTTCAATTCCGGCGGCGGAGAGGTGGCACACCCCGTTGGCGGGCGCGCCATGCCGCCCAAGTTTCTGGGCGGCCCCCTGGCAGATGTGGCGGGGAAGGACCGCCGGGCCGTGCTGGCCGAGTGGCTGACCTCGGATCAGAATCCCCTCTTTGCCGCCAGCGTCGCCAACCGCGTGTGGGAGCACTTCTTCGGCATCGGCATTGTCGATCCCGTGGACGACATTCGTGTCAGCAATCCGCCCAGCAATCCCGAGCTGTTCTGGAAGCTGGGGGAGAAGTTCCGCGAGTACAAGTACGACTTCAAGCAGCTTGTCCGCGATATCTGTAACTCCCATACCTACCAGCGGTCCACCATCCGCAACGACAGCAACCGCGAAGACGAAAAGAACTTCGCGCATGCACGTATCCGCCGCATTCGTGCAGAGAGCCTGCTAGACTGCATCTCGCAGGTCACCGAGACCAAGGACAAGTTCCAGGGCCTGCCGCTCGGTGCCCGGGCCGTGCAGATCGCAGACGGCGGTGTCAGCACCTATTTCCTCACCACGTTTGGCAGGGCTACCCGCAACACGGTCTGCTCCTGCGAGGTGAAGATGGAGCCCAATCTGTCTCAGGCGTTGCACCTCATTAACGGAGACACGGTGGAGGGCAAGATCCGCAGCGGCGGGGTGATTCAGCGCTTGTTAGCGGATGGACAGACCCCAGACCAGGTCATCGAGCGGTTGTACATCCGCTGCCTGACGCGCCGTCCCACGCCGGAAGAACTGGCCAAGGTCAAGGCGGCCGTGGCCGATGCCCCCGACGTCCAGCAGGGCCTGGAGGATGTGTACTGGGCGCTGCTCAACTCGCGCGAGTTCATCTTCAACCACTAGGGGAAGCCCCCACATGAGCCGTCCAGCCTTCCTGCCTTTGCCGAGCATGCTGTTCCTGTTGTGCTTCCTGGGAGCTGTCCTGGCCGCCTCGATCGCTGCCGCCCAGCAGCCGGACGCAGTCCCCAACTACGCCGAGCACGTGCAGGCCATCTTCCGCGAGCACTGCTACGCCTGCCACAGCCAGGACGAGGCCAAGAGCGACCTAGCCCTCGATAGCTACGCCGCCGTGATGCGCGGCGGGGCCAGCGGTGCGGTCATCGAACCCGGCGATCCCGATGCCTCCCGCCTCTGGAAGCTGGTGAATCACCTCGAAGAGCCGCACATGCCTCCCGAACAGGACAAGCTGCCCGAGGCCCGGCTCGCCATCCTGCGCGCCTGGATCGCCGGTGGTACGCTCGAGACGGCCGGCTCCACCCCGCAAACTAAGAAAAAGCCCAAGGTCGATCTCAAGACGACGCCTGTCACGGGCCGGCCCGAAGGGCCTCCTGTCGTGCCTGAGGGACTTTCTCACCAGCCCGTGGTCGCGGCGGCCCGCGGCTCCGCCGTCACGGCCATGGCCGCTAGCCCCTGGGCGCCGCTCGTGGCCATCGGCAGTCAGCACCAGATCGTGCTGTATCACACAGACACCGGGGAACTGCTGGGCGTGCTGCCGTTTCCGGATGGGTTCCCCTATGTCTTGAAGTTCAGTCGCAATGGCAGCCTGCTGCTGGCAGGCGGCGGCCGCGGCGGCAAGCACGGACTAGTGGCCCTCTACGATGTGAAGACGGGCGCTCGGCTGTTTGAAGTAGGAGATGAGTTGGACGCCGTGCTGGCCGCTGATATCAACAACGACCACTCGCTGATTGCCCTCGGCGGCCCGCGCAAGATCGTACGCATCTACAGCGCGGCAGATGGGACGCTCTTGCACGAGATCAAGAAGCATACAGACTGGATCTATGCCCTGGAGTTCAGCCCCGACGGCGTCCTGCTTGCCACGGCCGACCGCAATGGCGGCATGTTCGTGTGGGAAGCAGAGACGGCTCGGGAGTACCAGAACCTGGCGGGC
Source organism: Pirellulales bacterium (assembly GCA_023511675.1). Lineage (GTDB taxonomy): Bacteria > Planctomycetota > Planctomycetia > Pirellulales > JAIMBC01 > JAIMBC01. The sequence goes on along the minus strand of JAIMBC010000031.1, from coordinate 488 downwards.
CACAGTGCGGCCATCACGGACCTGTCCTGGAGGTGGGACTCGAATCTGCTGGCAAGCTGCAGCGAGGATGGCACCGTGAGATTGTGGGAGATGGAGAGCGGCAGCCAGGTACGCAACTGGGGTGCTCACGGCGGCGGTGCCTGGTCGGTGGAATTTGCGTACGATGGGCGGCTGGTGACTGCCGGCCGGGATCGGCAGGTGAAGGTTTGGGACCAAAATGGCTCACAGCTCAAGGGGCTGGACGGCCTGACAGACATCGGGCTGGAGTGCGTGTTCGCTCATGACGGCCAGCGCGTAGTTGCCGGCGACTGGGCCGGCGAGATCCGCATGTGGAACGTCGAGGATGGCCAGGTGGTAGAGGAAGGGGAAGGGGCTCTCGAGCCCGCCCGTCAGCAGGACAATGCAGGTGGCGAAGAGGATATCAAAAACTATCTGTGAGTATGAAAAGAAAGCCAGGTCGCGCACCCGGGTGAGCAGGAGCCCCGAGA
>JAIMBC010000307.1 GCA_023511675.1 Pirellulales bacterium | reverse complement strand
GTAAGTGGCTCTTGCTGGGCGCGGCGTGCCAGGCTGCTGGCACGGCCGCTGGCCAGGGCCTCCTCCGTACGCTTAATGACTGCGGTGGCGCTGGCGTAGCCTTCCAGGTGGCCGGGCTGGCCGCAGGGGCAGATGCGGGCATCGTCTCGGCTGTCGATAATGATATGGCCGCACTCGGCGCCGTGGCTGTGCTCCCCATCTATGGACAGTTCTCCCACGATGATCCCGCCCCCGATGCCGGTGCCCAGCGTGAGCAGGATCAGGCTGCTGAAGTCGCGGCCGCTGCCCACCCAGAACTCGCCGTAAGCCGCTGCGGCCGCATCGTTGGCAAAGGTGACCTCCAGCCCGCTATGGTGGCTGACGCGGTCGCGCAAGGGGAAGTTATGCCACCCCGCCAGGTTGTGCGGCGCCAGCAACAGGCCGGCGGGAATGTCCATCGTGCCGGGGGAGCCCAGCCCTGCACGGGCCACTTGCTCGGGCCGCAGGCCCAACTTGGCTAGCATCTCGCGCACGGCCTGGCCCATGCGGCCCGCGGCATCCTCGGGACCTCGCTCGGCCTGCGTGGGCAAACTGTGCCGGGCGAGTGTGCGGCCCAGGTCATCGACCACCCCTAGCTTGATATTGGTGCCCCCTAGATCGATCCCCACATAGAAGGGAGGCTGGGCCTGGTCGAGGCGCACAACAGGAAGCATGGAATGCACAGCGAATAGGAATGGGCGGCAAGCTCGTGACTTCCCGAAGTATAGGGGCTTTGCCTGCTGCAAGACAATTGCAGCTCCGCTCGCGCGGTGCGCTGTGGCCCAGGGCGGTATTGCATCCGATCCAGTAAGGGGATACGATGCATTAACTTCTTTGGCGAGTGCTACTTAGGAGCTTGCGCTGCGAGCGTACCCAGGCAACACGTGTAACAGAAGGATTCCAGATGAAGCGCATGACATTCGACGCCAGGCACGTACGAGCACTACTGGCCTCCGCACTGGTGGCGTTGGCCGCCGGCTGGCTGGGGCAACGCGCCTGGGGCGAACTGGAGTCGCCTGGTCCCGCCCAGCGGGAGATCACGACCGAGGTCGTGAAGATGCTCCAGCAGCATCACATCAGCCGCCGCCCCATCGACGATGAGATTTCTCAGCGCTGCCTGGCCAAGTTTCTCAAGTCGCTGGATCTCTACAAGGTTTACTTCTACCAGTCCGACGTGGACGAGTTCATGCGCCACGCCAAGCAGATTGACGATGATGTCAAGAAAGGCGACGTGAAGTTCGCCTACGACGTGTTCCAGCGCTTCCTGAAACGCGTCGACGAGCGCGTCAAATGGGTCGACGAGCTGCTGAAGCAGCCCCATGACTTCACCGTGGACGAGGAACTGATCATCGACCCGGACGCCACCCAGTACGCCCGCACCCCCGCTGAAGCCCGGGAACTGTGGCGCAAACGCATCAAGTACGACCTGCTCGTCCTCAAGGCCGACGCCCAGCGGGCCCGCAACGGCAAGAAGACCCGCGCGACCCGGCCCGACGAAGACCCCGTGGCACGGCTCACACGCCGCTACCACAGCTTTGCCCAGCGGATGCATCAAACGGACGATGACGAACTGTTGGAAATGTACCTCAACGCCCTCACCGAGTCGTTCGATCCGCACACCTCTTACATGTCTCCTGCCTCGCAGGAGAACTTCGATATTCAAATGCGTCTGAACCTCGAGGGCATCGGCGCCGCCCTTTCTTACGAAGACGGCTACACGGTGGTCAGCAAGATCATTCCCGGCGGCGCGGCGGACAAGGAAGGGCACTTGAAACCCAAAGACCGCATCATCGGCGTGGGCCAGGGCCCCGATGGCCCCATCGAAGATACGGTCAACATGAAGCTCAGCGATGTGGTCGATCGCATCCGCGGCAAGGCGGGTACGGTGGTGCGGCTGCAAGTCGTGCCCGCCGACGGAGGCGAGACCGCCATCTACAGCATCACCCGCGCCCGCATCGAACTCAAGGACGCCGAGGCCCGCAGCGTGATCCTCGAGGAGCAGGTAGGCGACCAAACCTTCCGTCTGGGCGTGATCTCGCTTCCCAGCTTCTACATGGACATGCAGGCGGCCAGCCGGGGCGATCCGGACTTCAAGAGCACCACCCGCGACGTGGCCAGACTGCTGGAAGATTTCCGCGCCAAGCAAGTGGACTGCGTGGTGCTCGACCTGCGTGAGAATGGCGGCGGCTCGCTTACCGAGGCCATCAGCCTCACCGGATTGTTTCTGGATGTCGGGCCCGTGGTCCAGGTGCGGGATAAGGACGGCAAGGTGGATGTGTACTACGACCTCGAAGAAGGCACAGCCTGGGACGGCCCGCTGGTCGTACTCACCAGCCGCTTGAGCGCCAGCGCCAGCGAAATCTTCGCCGGCGCCATGCAGGACTATGGCCGGGGCTTGATCGTCGGCGACTGCTCCACCCACGGCAAGGGCACGGTGCAGAGCCTGCGCGACCTGGCGCGAGAAATCTTCCGCGTGCGCAATCCCAGACGTCTCGGTGCTCTGAAAATTTCGGTCCAGAAGTTCTACCGTCCCAGCGGAGACAGCACCCAGAACCGCGGCGTGGAGGCCGATGTCCCGCTGCCCGCACTCACTGCAGTCTGGAAGGGCCTCAGCGAATCGGACCTGGAATACTCCCTCGCCTTCGACCGGATTGCCCCGGCGGAATTTACCAAGCTTGACATGGTCGATCGGGCCATGATCGAGGAACTCAATCGCCGCTCGCTCCAGCGCCGCCTGGACTCCGCCGGATTCCAGCGGATCGAACGCTCCATCGCCCGTTACCAGGACCAACAACAGCGCAAGACCGTCACGCTCAACGAGGCCAAGTTCCTGGCCGAACGCGCCGAACTGGACGCGGAGCGCGAGCAAGAACGCCACTTCGAACGCATGGAAGATCCCAACCGCCCTATCTTCGATCTCCAAGACGATTACAACCGCGAGGTGGTGGCCATTACGCTCGATTACCTCCAGCAATACCGCCAACGCGAAGCACGTAAACTCGTCGGCGGCAAACAAGGCAAACAAGCGGCCGGTGCAGCGGTCGATTGACCTCGCTGCTCCTTCGGCGCTCTACCGCCCGCGCCTAGCTTCGGACACATGGAGCCAAGTTCCGCGGCCCCGCCAGAAGGGGCCGTGACGGCCATCGGAGCGCCACCGCCACCTCGTGTTTTCCTCTCGTTCCCAGGCTCCTGCCTGGGAACGCACTGTCTGCGAGGCTCCGCCTCCCGCCTCACCACCATCCGGAGATGGTGTCCACGCTTTCGTTGCAACTCGTACCCACTGGCAGCGGCCACAACGCCAACTGCAACATCACCCAAAGCTGCCTCGACTTCGAAAGGGAGAAAGCCGCGGCACCGGCGCAACACTCCCCCGTATGCCCCCCCCCAGCGCGGGCTGCTTCTGCTAGGGTTCGTCCGCCGCCTGCTGCCCAGACGGCTCCAGGCGGTAAATGTAGATCGAATACCCCGCACGACCGACTTGCCGTGCGCGGCTCAACCCCGCATAGGGCGATGCCTCGCTCTCCGAAACGGCACCCGCCGTCACCCCATACCACCCCTCTGGGAACGGCCCTTCTGGGATCTCCCGCACGCCCTCGGCCCACGGCTCCTCCGGCAGACGCATGTACAGCGCGTTGGTATAAAAGGGCCTGGCCTCGGGATGGGCCGCCAGCCAGCGCGCCAAAAAATACCTGTCCTGCCCCCAGTCCATGCTGTCCCCTCCCAAACAGCGCGGACCGCCCAGCGGCCCCCCGGCCAGCTCGTTGAAATATGCCAGCGTGTGCGGATAGTACCAGAGCACGCTCGCCGCACTCGCCAGCACGCACGCCGCGGCAGCCCATGCACGCAGTTTCAGGTACCGCCCCGGCCGGCACACGGCAGCAGCGGCCCAGACATAAAACGGCCCAACTGCGGGCAGCAGGTACCGCATGTACACGCACATGTTCGTCTCCGCGCTCACCAGCACCAGCACCGCCATTGCCAATACAGGCGCACACAAGCGTGGTGCCTGGAACTGCTCCCGCCACTGGCCCAGCGCACACACCGTCGCAAGCAACGCCAGCGCCCAGTGTCCCAGGGGCGCCTTCACCGCCAGGCCGTAGAGGTAGTAGTACCACACCCCCTTGGGAAGCCAGCGGCCTGCCAGGTAACACCGTCGCGGCTGATCCAGGTCTCGCCACTGCAAGTCCAGGCCGTCTACGAATACTGCGGGCAAGGGCACGGGGACCCAGCCCAACGGCGTGCCCGCAAAACGGTTGCCCGTGGACGCCACATTGCCCTGTACCGTGGGCGCCCCCAGGCGCAGGCTGGTAAAGGCGTAGTTGCCCAGCGGTCTCAACGTACCCGCAAAACCATAGGCTGTGTTCACCGCCAGCAGCGCCACGGCAAACAGCAGCGCCAACTGCCACAAGGGGGTTGCCGAGCCTCTTGGCCGCTCGGCGCGCCGCTGCTGCCAGCGGTGCAAGACCCACACCAGCATGAACACGGGTGCCAGTACCAGGCAGGTGAACTTGGTCAGACACGCAACCCCCAGTGCGAGTCCCGCCCACCACGCGCGGTGGGCCTCGCCGTGCGCCAGCCATGTGTAAAAGGCATAGCCGGCCAGCACGGTGCAGGCGGCCGCCGGTCCGTCGGTGACCGTGAGCGCTCCGTAGGTCAGTACGCCCGGAGAGATGCACCACAAGGCCAGGGCCGCCAGACCCGCGGCCTCTCCCGCCAAGGCCCGGGCCCAACGCCAACACGCTATCGCCCCTGCCAGGGCAAACGGCAGGCACGCTAGCCGTCCCCAGATCACCACGGCATCCACGCCGTGCCCCAGTTGCTTCGCCAACTGGTGCCCTAGCATTAATTCGCTTCTGAGGTGGCCCGGATCCTCAGCCAGCGGCAGTTCGGCCTCGCCGTAGACCAGCGCGGCAGGCAACGCCGCCACCAAACGCACCAAGGGCGGATTTACTCGATAGGAGTCGAACGAGCCGGTCCGCCAGCCCACGATGCCCGACGCCAGGTGCATGCCCTCGTAGCCCGTCTCCGAGTGCAGCCAGATGTTCCCCAGCAGCAACCCAACGTGGCTCAGCAACAGCCCGCCGGCGCACCACCAAAGCACGGCACGAGACATACTGGACGTCTCCCCTCTACCCCCTCAACTGCCAAGATACAGCACGGATACCGGCAGCACCACCCTCGGCTGCCGCCAGTGCTCCGTGGTAAGGATCACCTGGCCCTTGCCCGCCAGACCCGCGCTGGTCTCCCAGGCTGCCTCGACCGCCCGCACAGGCCGCGGGGCCACCAGCCAGGCAGCCGCCCAGCTCGTCAGCAAGCAGTTGGGCCCCAAGAGCTGGATCGGCGTCTGGAGTGTGCCCCCGCCGTGGGCACGTTCTTGGCAAGCCCATCGCTCGCGCCACTATGCCACTTTCTCCCTTCATACGGCCCAGCGTACCACGGTCCAGACTGCTCCTGAGCGAACAGAGCCGCTCTTTACCCCCCTTGCCGTCGGGCCTTGCGAATAGCTCGCAGCACGAGCAGCACCCCGCCAATCAGCCCAAGGCCAATTCCACCGGCGACCATCCAGAGTGTGGTTGACTTGTGCGGTTGCCGTGGCGGCGCCGTGGTGCCTGGCCAGGGCCGCGTGGGATCGATCTGCTCCAGGTCCGCCAGGGTATAGTCCTTGATGAAGAACCGCCGCGGTTTGCCCAGGGGTGGCGGATTCTTCAGTCCCACGATCTCGACCTCCGGCCCAAGCTCCACCACCAGGTCCTCCTCCGTGGGCGGCCGCTGACCCAGATCTTCAGACTCCCAGTGCGAGTAAATGAAGTAATCCCTGCCGTCGGTCGCGCGTACTGGCCCCTTGACGGAACGCATAACGCTCGCCATATGACCACCCTCAACGTCGACGATCCTCTCCCCCTGCAATACCGAACGCATGCCCTGCGATCCGTCTGCGTGCTCCGTGACGGTCTCCACCCCAACGAGTAACGGAGGTGTGTAGTCCAGTGAAAAGAAGATTCTACGAATGACGCGTGCCTGACCGCGAGGTGCCGGCCGTACCATCCGCACAACAAGTTGTTTTGCGTTCGTCTCAACCACTAGCTCCATGCCGGGCGTCCCCGGCTTCGGATAGGACTCATCGAAGAAGCTGGCGATGGGCCTGCCTGTATCGCCTCCGTGCAACGTGATATATGGTCCAACATTGAGGTCGAAGGCGCAGCCCACAAGCGAGTAAGACTGACCCGCCGGCCGAGGGCGTACCGCCGCCGGCGGATTGTCTGGACGCCCCATATGGTAACTGAACTGCAAATCCGGTCCGCCTACGCACTCGAACCAAGGATTGCCTACATAGACAGCGGGTCCGGCACCTCGGCTTTCCTTGGGCGGCTGGTCCCACCTCGCGGACGCCCGCATGAAGCCCCCTAGCTTTACGACTACTCCCTCAGCGCGCTCCCCCCCCGATTCAACGCAGGAT
>JAIMBC010000306.1 GCA_023511675.1 Pirellulales bacterium | reverse complement strand
GGCCGCCCCTTGCCGGGCCGGCGGCGGGACCTGTCTGGCCGGCTTGGCCGCGGCCCGAAGACGTGGCGCGCCGCGTTGCCGCTTGCTGGCTATCACTGGCCCGCTGCTTTGCCAACGCCTCTCGGTACCACGCCTCCGAGTCGATGGCCGAGGCACGCCGCCTGCGTGCGGCACGCTGCACGCGATGGTCGCTGGAAACCACCAGCAGCCTCCGCGGGGCAGAATCAGCACGGATCAGCTCTTCCAGCAAGTCGTCGGCACTAGCGTAGTCGACCGCAAAGCAGACCACCATCTCCTGATGCGTAAGCTGCCGCGGCAGATGTTTGGGTGCGCCCGCGGCGTCAAAGACCACCGTGGTCCGAGGCCTTTCCGCAGGAGGCACGCTGCGGGCGACAAAATCCAGCAGGGCCAGCCGAGCATGGGCCAACCGCGGCGCCGTGGGAGCGGGATCCGTAAAGCCCGCCGCATACAGCAGGTTGTAACCGTCAATCAGCAGGGCCACGTGGCTGCCACCATAAGAACGGAAAACGTTACCTTCTCTGTCATCGTAACGTCCCTGGCAGCAGGCTCAAGCGGCGCTTCCCTGCCGCGAACGCGCTGGCGCGCTTGCTGGCAGCCGGCATCGTCCCTCGCTATGCTCGCGGCATGTTGCACGCGGTGGTCCACTCTCCGGCTTACGAGCTGGCCGTATTGCTGGCGGGCTTTGCCCTGCTCACCGTTCTGGCTTTGCGGGGACTGAGCATCTTCGTGGCTGCGCCGCTTTGTGCGGTATTGATTCTGGCTGCCTCCGGCCGGGACCCGCTAGCGGGCATGACCGGCCCTTTCATGGCGGGCTTTGCAGACTACCTGCGCCGCTTCTATCTGATCTTCGCCCTCGGAGCGGCCTTTGGCCAACTGCTGGACAAGTCGGCCGCGGCAGCCGTGATTGCCAGGGCTGTGGCGGCCTGCGTTGGCTCGCGTTGGGCCTGTCTGGCCGTGGTGCTGGCCTGTGCCGTGCTGACCTACGGCGGCGTGTCGCTGTTTGTGGTGGGCTTTTCTGTTTACCCCCTGGCGGTGCGATTGTTCCGCGCGGGCGATCTGCCGCGGCGGTTCATCCCTGCCAGCATTGCCTTCGGGTCGATCACCTTCACCATGACCTCGGCCGGCTCGCCGGAAATCCAGAACCTGATCCCCATCCAGTACCTTGTCTCCGCACACACGGGGGAACCGCTGACGGATGCCCGCGCCGGCTGGCCAGTGAGCCTGATCGTCGCCGTGCTGATGTTCGCCGCCGGCCAAAGCTACCTGGAGTGGAGCCTGCGCCGTGCCCGTGCAAAAGGAGAACGCTTCGAGCCGCGCCCCGGCGATCCGGAACCGCTGGCCGAACCTGCCGTGCCCCCGTCCGCCCCATCCGCCGCCAGCGGGTCCACGGCGGTCACGCATCAGACAGTCGTTGGTGCCGACGGCACTGCCACGTCTGCCGCGGTGGGCACGTCTGCCGCGGTGGGCACGTCTGCCGCGGTGGGCACGTCTGCCGCGGTGGGCATATCTCCTTCGGCTGCCCCAGCCATGTCGGCCGCCACATCTGCCCCGGTTGCCCCCGCACCGGCAGTGCAAGGGAACAAGGGGCTAGCGGCCAGGCCGGGCCTGCTGCGTGCCCTGCTGCCCTTGGCTGTGACGCTGGCCGCCCTGAACGTCTTGCCGTGGGCTTGCCGCGGCCTGGGCAACTGGCTGGCCGGCAGGGAGGCTCCCGTCAGGGAAGGCGGCGCTGGTTCGCAGGTGCCGGCCCAAGCGGCTCATGCTGCCAACCTTCGGATGCAAGCGGCCGCCCTGCTGCGTTCTGTTCCAGAGGACCCTACCCTGGCGATCTTTTGTGGCGTGCTCACGGCCATGCTGGCATTACGGCGATTCTGCAAGCGGCCGTGGGAGTGCGTGGGCCGCGGGTTTGTGGACGGACTGATTGCCATCGGGGCCACGTGCAGCGTGGTGGGCTTTGGCACGGCACTGGTGGATTTGCCGGCGTTTCAGCGTGTGGCCCACTGGGTAACGCATCTGCCGGGCGACCCGCTCTGGACGGCTGCGTTGAGCGTGGCCTTGATTGCTGGGCTGGCCGGTTCGGCCTCGGGCGGACAGGGGCTGGCCCTGCCGCTGATCAAGCCGCTGTACGTGGATCAGCTTGGCGTTCCGCCGCGGGCGTTGCACCGTATCGTCTCGCTGGCATCGGGTTCGCTGGACACAATGCCGGCCAATGGCTACGTGGTGATGCTCATCCGCGTGATCTGCGGAGAGGTCCATTCCCGCGCCTACTGGCCGCTGTGTGTGACGTGCACCCTGCTGCCGGCGGCCGGCACGCTGCTGGCGATTGCACTGTTCAAGCTGGTGCCGGCCTGGAGCTACTGGTAGCCGTGAGGGGCATCCTCGGCCGCCCCACGCTGTAACACGCGGCGGCACGAGCATGCCTGGCGGCTATAGCGGCTGTGACCCAGTCGCGCCAGCATCGCTCATTTGGCAGGTGAAGCTTGCCGGGTCCCGGAGCGATCGCCGCCGGTCGAGCGGCGAGATAGAATGGGCCTGGGCCGAAAGAGGTGCTTTCGGCCGCGCAAAGCTGGAGAAAGCCGCATGCTGCGTCCGCGATCACTGGGCTGGCCCATCACGCTGGCCGTGGTGATGATCGTGTTGTTGGTGCTGTTGATCGTGGGCTGGGTGGTGCTCACGATCCGATCCCTGCCATTGCTGATGGTGGGTGCTGTTCTGCTGGCCCTGGTGCTGGCTGGAGTGGTGGCTTACATGCTGATCTCGATCAGCGAGATCCGGCTGAATCAGCGGCAGTCGAACTTCATGGCGAGCGTGACGCACGAACTGAAATCTCCCCTTGCCTCGTTGAAGCTGTACTTGCAAACGCTGGTGCGGCACAACGTCAGCGAGCAGCAACAGGCAGACTTCTGCCGCTCGATGATCGAGGATGTCAATCGTCTGGACGCCCTGATCAACCACCTGCTGGACGCAGCCCGCGTGGATCAGGAACCGCTGGAGAACGAGCGCGTGGAAGTAGATCTGGCCGCCGTGCTGCGAAGTTGTGCCACAGCGGCCTGCCTGCGTTACCACGTACCGCCAGAGAACGTAGAATTGAACCTGGTGCCTGGGTTGGTGTGGGCGAGGCCGCTGGATATTGAGATGCTGTTTCGCAATTTGATCGACAACGCGCTCAAGTACGCGGGCGATCCGCCATGGGTGGGCATCGAGTCGCGGCCCCAGGGCCGTGGCCGCGTGATCACGCGGATCAGCGATAATGGCCCCGGCATTCCCGCCGACTTGCGGCGAAAGATCTTCGGGCGGTTCGTGCGGGCAGGCAACGAGCTGGAGCGTTCCAAGCCCGGCACGGGACTAGGGCTGTTCATTGTCCGCACCCTGGCGCGGCGGTTGCGCGGCCGCGTCAGTGTCAGCAGCCGAGTACCGGCACCCGGCACCGTGTTCGAGGTGGAACTGCCTGGCGAACCGGCACTGGAAGAAGAGCCGGGCGCGGCCTGGGCCTTAACGCAACAGGGTTAGCATGGTTTCTCGTTTGTCGAGGGCAGTCGTGGAATCATCGGCCAAGCACATCCTGATCGTGGAGGATGAGCAGCACCTGGCCCAGGGCATCCGCTTCAACCTGGATGCCGAGGGTTACCGCGTTACCGTAGTGGGAGATGGTCCCTCGGCTTTGCGGCTGGTGCGAGCGGATCCCACCGCGGTGGACCTGATCATCCTCGACCTGATGCTGCCCGGCATGAGCGGATATGCCGTTTGCGAACAAATCCGCCAGGCCGGCAACGACGTACCGATCTTGATTCTCAGTGCCCGCACGCTCACCGAAGACCGCATCCGCGGCCTGGACGTGGGGGCGGACCAGTACCTGCAAAAGCCCTTCGAACTCGAGGAACTGCTGGCCATGGTCCGCAACCTGCTGACCCGCCGCGGCCGCTTCAAGCTGCCTGCGGCCGGCAAGAAAGTAGGCGATGTGCTCGAGTTCGGCCGTGCACGCGTGAACTTCGATACCTTCGAGGTCACTGTAGACGGCAAGCGCCTGCGGCTGACTCCCATGGAGCTGAAGCTGCTGCGTTTTTTTGCCGAGCACGAAGGCTCGGTGCTCTCGCGCAATCAGCTTCTTGACGCGGTATGGGGACTGAAGAGCACGGTAGTGACGCGGACCGTCGACAATTTTGTGATGCGGTTGCGGAAATATTTTGAGGCGGATCCGGCACGGCCCCGGCATTTCTTGAGCGTACGCGGAGCGGGCTATCGCTTTGTGGCAGAAGCAGAAGAGGAGGAGGCCCCAGGTTAAGCAGCCGGCGTGAGGCCCTTGTGGCAGCACTTGGCCTGCCCGCTCCCCTCGCCACACGGCAGGCCTGCTGATGCTGCTCGTCAATACCCAGGTGCGGGGCAATCTGTGTACCGTGCCCGTGGATCTGCGCAAGAGCTTCGACGGCTCGAGCGGCCTGGTGCAAAGTGTGTTCCAGCAGAGCCTGCTGGAAGGGCATTCATTCCTGTTCCTCAACCGGCGTCGCGACAGGCTGAAGATGCTGTGGCGGGACCGCGACGGACTGCCCGTCTGGTATGTAACCGTCCGCCAGCACCATCAGAGCCGGACGGGGTTGGCGGATTGCACGTTGCAGCCCCGTCCGCGAGTTCACCGCTGAATCGCGGTAGCGGCTGATCACGGGGGTGCTGAGGGGGGGCAGGCCACGCCGGGCTGGGCGGCCAGCCACACCGCCTCCAGACACGCAACAGATCGGCAGCCGGCGTCCGGTCCTGTTGGTGTGACCTCGCGGCTACCATGAATGCTGGGCAGAGGGGTGTTCTGTGGCGGCGGGGCTGGGGTGGTTGCAGGTATGCGCCGGGGTACGGACTTGCCTGCCACGTTGGATCTGCGTGTGGCAGGCGGCACACTCGTTGCCACCGCTACAGGGTGTGCGTGCCGCCCTTCGGTTTACCGCAAATGCCGAGCAGCACGCGGCACGTGATCTAGATTTTCTGGGAGGATACCAGCCACACGGCCACGACGCGGAACCATGCCAGGAATGCCATCGACAAGCGCGCCGCCGGCGAAACTACATCGGCCGGTGAGTGAAAACGATGCGCACGCACAGCGTGCTCGCCAGCTTGCAGGCCAGCTCGGCGACTGGTTCTCGACCGAGTTTGCCGTGCTGTGGGGAGACACCGGTGCCGTGGCGGCAGAGGCAGCGACGCTGGCCGGCATCGATTGGGGCCTCTGGGCCCCCCTGGCCCAGCAAGCATGCCAGCGCGGTGAAGTGGAGTTCTTGGCTGATGAGGAGCCAGCGCTGTTGCTGGCTCTGCCCGTGATCGCTCCCCGCGAGCGGCCTCTGGTGGCGGTGGGCGCATTTCTCGCCCGGCGGCCGCAAACGGCGGCAGAGATGCAGGCGGTGGCAGAGTTGCTGGGCGTGTCCAGCAGGCAGGCCGAGAGCTGGGCTGCGCGGCAGATGTACTGGCCGGCGGAGCCGCTGCGTCGCATGGCCGTGCACGCCTGCCGAGGTTTACGGCTGGAGACGCGTGCTGCGCAGCTTGAGTCGCAGCTCAACGAGGTCTCGTCCCATCTGGCGGCCACGTATGAGGAGATTACCCTCATCTACCGTCTCACACAGAACCTCAAGCTGACCAGTGACGACGAGGAACTGGTCCGGATGGCATTGGGGTGGCTGGCCGATGTGTTGCCGGCGGCGGGGTTGGCCGTGCAGTTGCGCGCCACGTCACAGGAGGCACTGCCGAACGAGAAGGCACGGACGCAGCCGCTGCTCTTGGTACATGGCGCGTGTCCGCTGGATGTGCGGCGGTTTGGGGAACTTGTCGAGCATCTGGGAGTGGATGCCACGCAGCGTCCCGTGGTGGTGAATCGCGCCCAGGAGCAGGTGGGCTGGCCCTTCCCCGAGATACGGAATCTGATCCTGGTGCCGCTGGCGGAGGGAGAGCGGCTGTTCGGCTGGCTGGCCGCGTGCAATCACGTGCAGGGCGCCGATTTCGGCACGGTGGAGGCGAACCTGCTTCAGTCGGTGGCGGCCATCCTTGGCATCCACAGCGGCAACTGCGACCTGTACCGCCAGCAGGCCGAGTTGCTGGCAGGTGTGATCCGGGCGCTGACGAGCGCCATCGATGCCAAGGATCCCTATACGCGGGGGCATAGCGACCGCGTGGCACGCGTGTCTGTCCGCCTGGCACAGGAACTGGGCTGCGACCCCGAAACCTGCCGCACCATCTACCTGTCTGGCTTGCTGCATGATATCGGCAAGATCGGTATCGATGACAACATCCTGCGCAAGCCCGGCCGGCTCACCGATGCCGAGTTCGAGCACATCAAGACGCACGTGGAAATCGGCTACCGGATCCTGCGCGATTTGCGCAAGATGTCTCACGTGTTGCCCGTGGTGCTGCACCACCACGAGTCGTGGGACGGAAGGGGCTATCCCTACGGCCTGGCGGGGGACAATATTCCGCTGCTGGCACGCATCGTGGC
>JAIMBC010000305.1 GCA_023511675.1 Pirellulales bacterium | reverse complement strand
GGCGCATGCCAGCCCGCACGCGCCGGCGCGGCGGCGAACGACTCTTCCGGCGCGGGCACATCGTACCGCTGGCGACCGGGGGCGCTCCCGGGCCGGCAAGCCATCCGCCACCCCCGGCACGATAGCGGGCGTCGCATCTCCTGCCTGGCTCGCGCACGCAGCTTTGAACAGCCGCCCGGCTACGCCTTGTTCTCCGACTGCCTCTGCCCACGGCGCAGCCAGGCTGCCGCGGCCTCGATCAGGATCAGCAGCACGGCTGCAATCATGAACACCGTGAACAGCAGATTCAGGCCGCCTTGCACGAGCCGCGCGCGGTCGCCCGTCTGCCAGCCCGCCTGGAACATCTCCCAGAACCGTCCCGTCACAAGCTGCTGCCCCGCCGTGAAGGTTGTAGAAATGACAAATGCCATCGGCGCCAGCGTCACCCAGGCATAGCGCCAGCGGCCGCTGTTGATGATCACGGTCGAGACCACCGCCAGCGCAATCACCGCCAGCAACTGATTGGCGATCCCGAACATTGGCCAGATCGTCTCGATCGAGCCGGTCCAGATCAACCCGCCCCAGGCCAGCGTCACCACGGCCGTGGAGAGCACGGCGCCCGGCAGCCAGTCTGTGCGATCAAACGGCCGGTAGATCTTGCCCAGCGCCTCTTGCAGCAAGAATCGCGCGATCCGCGTCCCCGTGTCGATCGTGGTCAAGATGAACAGGGCCTCGAACATGATGGCGAAGTGGTACCAGTACTTGATCACCGACTCTAGATCCACGTGGCCCATCACCCTGTCCAGGGCCTGGGTAAAAATCCGTGCCATTCCCACAGCCAGCGTTACGGCTCCCCCTGTGCGGCCTCGCAGCGACTCCCCCCCCACCTGCCGCTCGATCTCTGGGAGGTTGTCTTGCGCCGCCTGCATCTTCACCAGCGTGTCCGCATAGCGATCCACCCTGGCCAGGTCGATGTTGATGGCCCAATAATCTCCCTGCGGCAGGCTCGCTGCGGCAATCAACGCCACCACCCCTACCAGCCCCTCGATCAGCATCGCCCCGTAGCCGATCGTACGCACGTGCGATTCCGCCGCAATCATCTTGGGCGTGGTGCCCGAGGACACCAGAGCGTGAAAACCCGAGATGGCCCCACACATGATGCAGATGAAACAGAACGGAAAGATGGCCCCGTCAAAATACGGTCCGCCGCCAGAAGCAAAGTAGGGATTGACCGTGGGAGCCTCCAGCCGGGGGTTGGCTACGATCACCGCCACGACCAGCAGCACCACCGTGCCGATCTTCAAGAAGCTCGAAAGATAATCGCGCGGGCACAGCAGCAGCCATACCGGCAGCACCGAGGCCACGAATCCGTACCCGCACAGCGCGGCAATGGTCCCTTCGCGCGAAAGCAGAAAGTATTTCTCCAAGGCCGAGCCAGGAATCCAGTTGCCCGCCACCGTGGCCGCCAACACGGCAACAGCGCCAATGGCGGAGGCCTCCAGCACGCGGCCGCGGCGGATGCGATAGAGATATAACCCCACACACAGGGCAATCGGTACGGTACAGGCAATGGTGAACGTCCCCCAACTGCTGCCGCGCACAAGCTGCACGGCTCCGGCAGGCAAGCGGACGCTGCTATCTAGGGCACGCACCTGGGGTGCAGCGTCGGCCGGCATGGCCACGGTGAATTCCTCGCTGCGTAGCACGCGGGCACCACCGGGGTACACCACATGCGTGCCGGCCGGGAGGGTCAGGTAGGAGCGTTTCTCGTCGGTTCGGGCGGCAATCCTAGCCCCAGCCGGCGGCTCAAGCGTTGTGCCGGCGGCAAGCTTGACCTCTTCTCCGCCCAGGGCCTTCACCACCACCACGCCCAGGCCCGAAAGGGCCACGATCACCACGAACAGAATGGCGATGGAGGCCGTGGTGCCTGCCAGGGGGCTGATCTCGCTGCGCGCGATCTCGGCCAGCGAGCGGCCATTGCGCCGCACGGAGGCTGCCAGCACCAGCATGTCTTGCACGGCCCCTGCCAGGCAGACGCCGACTACAATCCAGACCAGTCCGGGCAGGTATCCGAACTGAATGGCCAGCACCGGCCCTATCAATGGCCCCGCACCGGAGATCGCAGCAAAGTGATGGCCGAACAACACCCACTTGTGGGTGGGGTGATAGTTCTGCCCGTCGTACATGGTGTGTGCCGGCGTGGCACGCGCGTCGTCCAGTGCGGCAACCCGCGCTGCCAGAAAGGCGCTGTAGTAGCGGTATGCAATCGCCATCAGCGCCAGCACCCCCAGAATCAACGGCATTGCGTTCATGCGCAGATCCTCTCCGCCGGTCGAGCCTCACGTCTCAGCAACCATAGCCCCCTGGACAAAAAGGAACAAGGGACGATGCGGCCGAGCCGCCGCGAGAGGCAGACGGCAGCCGTTGTGGAGCGCCAGGCAGCATTGCGTGTCGCGTCCTTCCGGCAGGGGCACAGCAGCCGAAGGGCGTACACGGCGGCGTGCCGGTGCGGCATGCACGGCGCCACCTCGCCGTGCCGGGCACGCCGCCGTGTACGAGGGCGGCCACAGCCGAATCGCCCAGGCCACTTCGCCCTTGAGGAGGCACTGCTTGCGGCCCCCGAAGAAACGTGTGGCAGCCATAGGGCTCGCGCCCCTGCGCGCCTCTCGCTGCTTGCGGCGGGACCATCCTGCTGTGTGCCTGCTGCGGCTCTGGCGAGTCCCAGGGCGTAGGGCCGGCTCGGTCGTCATCGGCACACCCTCCATTGTGGCGTCGACGAGTCCCAGAGCGTGGGGGCGGCTCGATGGCCAGCAGGCCCACCTGCTGCGCACCTGGTATGGCGGCCGCGGAAGCTGTACGTAATCGCCTGCTATTCGGGCGCTGGACCGAACTCCCTGGCCTCCTTCGAGAGTGGTGCAGACCTGCGCGCCTACCGTACGCTCGGGCAAGGCGCACCACGTAGGGAGGCCTGAGCTGCCGAACGTACCGGCAGCCGGTTGCGCGGCGCTACAGCACGCAGCCGCTGGTAGCATACGCGTATCAGGCCGCACCGCAGCGGTGGGGCGCACCGCCTTGGGGCGTCCTCTGCTTCCGACACGCACCGCAGGGGGGTACGCAGCAGGCGTTACTCGATGGCGAAGCGCACGCGGAGCGAGACCCGCAACGGGATGGGGCCGAGCTTATCCGAGGTGAGCCGCTGATCGGCTGTCCCCTTGGCCGTGCTGCCGTAAATGGCGCTGATCACGGCCATCTGCACGCCCTGCTCGCTGGGAGCGGCGGCCTCGTGCTCTTCGATCGAAATGATGCCACCCAGCTTTGCCCCGGCCAGCGTTGCCAGCCGCCCAGCACGTTGCCGTGCCTGGGCCAGCGCAGCCTGGTAGGCTTGCTGTCGAAGCGCCTCGGCGTCTTGCACCACAAAGGTCAGACCAGGAGAACTCCCCGTACCCATACCGATCAGGCGTGCCACCATGGCTGTTTCGGCGGACTCCGCCACGCGGACTCCCGAATCCTTCGCTGTATCCAGCAGCTTGCCCAACAGCGCAACCAGCTCGCCGTCCTTCAGGTTCTTTACGCCCTTGAGCACCAGCCGCAACGACCGCGAGATCTCCACGGGACCTGTTGAGCCCTGTTCCGCCCCACCGGGGCCCGCCACCGCCACGCCCAAGTTCGCCTGCTGCGCCCCCTGCGGACGAATCGACAGCGCCTCTTGCCGAATCTCCAGTCCTTCAATACTCAACTCGTCAAATGACTCCAGCGCCCGCTTCAGCGCGCTTTCGTACGTGACGATAGCGTCCTCCGTCAACTCCCCGCTGCCGGCAACGGCCAGCGATATCTCCACCTGATCCGGCAGGGCGCTGACCTCCGCCGTGCCCGTAACAGTAATCCCCCCCTCCTCTGCCCGCACCACCCCGCTAACGCTCGCCGCCAGAGCCACCGCCCAGATATAACGAACCATCGTGTGCCTCGCTGACTGAAACCACCTCTCGGCCCATACCACTGACCTACCATCATAGCCAGTGGTTCCATCCGCCGCGACTAGACACAGTCGGGCCGAGTCTCCCCACCGCTCCGCGCCAGGGCAACGCCGGCCCCGGCCAGCTTCTTCCCAACGCGCGGCCGCACACGTATACCGGTTTCCACGCCCCCACCCACAAACACCGCCTCGGCGCCAGCACCCAGGCCAGGGGCGGCGCAAACGACCCACTACGAAGCGCCGCCCCCAGTGGTTACAATGGGGCTTTCCCGCCAACGCACTCAATGCACGCGCCGAGCAAAGCAATTCCCGCCAGCACCGTCGCAGGGGCAGCCTCCAGACCGCTGGCCCGCCCAGCCGTTCCCGAAACGGCGTTCGGCAAGCACTTCTGGCTTACCTACCTGGCCAACACCACCATGATGGTGGCCGTGAGCCTGCTGTTCCGTTACGCCGATTACGTCAAGCTCCACGGCGGCGGAGAACTCGAGCTAGGCCAGATCGTGGGCATCGGCATGGTCGGGAGCCTGCTCGTCCGGCTGGCGCAGGGCGTCGGCATCGATCGCTATGGGCCACGCCTGATCTGGCTGCTTTCCATCCTGCTGTTCGTGCTGAGCTGTCTGGGACACCTATTTGTCAACGACCTGCATGCTCCCTGGGTCTATGCCTGGCGAATCGCCATGCAGACGGCCGTGGCAGGCTTCTTCGGCTCCTCGATTACCTTCATCTCCGGCCGGGCTCCCGTGCATCGCGTGGCTGAGGTGGTGGGAACCCTGGGCACCTCCGGCTTCGTGGGCATGGCCATCGGCACCCATCTGGGAGACTGGCTGTTTACCCGCAGCCGAGAATGGACGACGGCCGATGCCGTGCAGGCAATGTTCATCATCGCCGCGGCTGTGAGCGGGTTAAGCCTGGTGGCAAGCTGGTTGGCCACCCGCGGCCACGCAGTGCGGAAGGGCCGGCGGCGGCCTGCGGTCGGCCGGTTGCTGGCACGCTATCACCCAGGCGTGCTGTTGCTCGTAGCCGTGGCCATGGGTTTTGGGCTCAGCCTGCCGGCAACCTTCGTGCGCCCCTACGCACAAGAGTTGCACATCAGCCGCATCGGACTGTTCTTTACCATCTACCCGCTCACAGCGTTCATCATGCGCTTGGCCACGGCGCGCGTACCGGGCCGCTGGGGCATTCGCGTGATGATTCTCACCGGCATGTTCCTGATCACCCTCAGCATGCCCATGTTTCTGCTCGTGCGGGAGCCAGCCCACCTGATCATACCTGCCTTGTTCCTGGGCGCGGCACATGCCTCGCTCTTTCCGTCTGTCGTGGCAGGTGGCAGCGGCGCCTTCCCCAGGCGGCATCGCGGCCTGGGTACAACACTGGTGCTGGCCATGTTCGACCTCGGCAATCTGATTGGCGCCCCCACCGTCGGCCTGCTGTTGCACACGGCCGAGCGCATGGGCCTGGCGGCCTATCCCACCATGTTCGTCGTTGTGGCATGCCTGCTGGGCGCCTGCGGCTTGCTCTACGCCATGCTGAGCAGAAATGTGCCCCTGCCGCCTAGGCGGAAACCCGTGGCCGCTTGACTCGATCTGCCACCCGGCACAGATCGCACCGTGAGATCACGGCTTGGCAGCAGCGGCTAGCGCCGCCGCGCCTTTCGTCCGACCTGCGCTCGCCAACGCAGCCGCCCCTGGCTGTAGTTGCATTCCCACAGCCGAGGACCGCGCTACGTTCCCTTCCACGCAGCGATCACGAACTGTGATCGTATCGGGCCACTGAGGGTTAAGTCGGCGTGTCAGAGAACTCCGCAAGGACTAAACGAATAAACTGTTCGTTTGTCCCAAGGCGTATCGGATTTCCACTATGCACATCGGCAGTAAAGAGATCGACCACAGGAGTGGCAGCAATTCGGCTGAGCAAGTCCGCTGGCATCAAATCCGGAGAGATCCTACTTAGGAGACGACAGGCCGTGCAGCATATGGAATAATGCGTGTTCGCAAGGAACCCTGCAACAATGCTGGCGAACTCCTGCGGTTTGATGGCCATGCAGATTTCCAGAGCGTATACGGTATGCGCTTCGTCCAGCTTTGCAAGATTGAACACGAGCAGATCGTACACGGATTCTGGAATAGCGAGCGTTCTTGTATTAACAAACGGCTCGGCATACCTTACTAGCGCGGAGCCAGTCAATGACATGAATCGTTCATAGCTGAATGAGTCTGAGTCGTTCATCGGTAGAGTCTCACAATGCGACCGGCTGCGTCGATCTGAGCAGAGCCGTAGAACTGGATATTGCGTGGTTTACCTGCAAGTTCCCACGCCACATCGTGCATTCTTGCCACGTAAACCTGCCCATTGACTACAAGGGCACAGAAATCTCCCGCTGGTAAGTGCGCAGGCGTGACCGCTTGTGGGCCGACGAAGTCGGCCGGGTTGAACGCTGCTGAAGGAAGCGTTGGCTTCGGCGTCGTGCGGAAGCGCGTCGAGAGGGCAGCGCCCCCAAGGAACCCTCCGGACACTAGGGTGGAGGCCCCGGCAAC
>JAIMBC010000304.1 GCA_023511675.1 Pirellulales bacterium | reverse complement strand
CCCCACCAGAGCTGGCGGGAGATGCACCAGTCGCGCACGTTCTCCAGCCAGTGCACGAACACCTTCTCGAACCGCTCCGGTACGAAGCGGAGCTTCCCCTGCTCGACGCCGCGAATGGCCGCCAGCCAGCCGCTGCGGTCAAAGGCATCCGTGATGCGTGCGCCCAAGGCGTAGGCGGCATTGCCCCACAAATACTTGTGGTGGTCCTTGCCATCGACATCCTCGACGAAGTTGAAGCGCTCCACGGGTACGGTGTTGGGGCCGTAGGGGAGCCGCATCAGCACATGGGGCAGCGTGAGGCCCACATAGCGCGAATCTTCCGACTTGCGGAAGGCATCCCACTTGATGTACTCGGGGTTGGCGGTGGGATCGAAGATCTTGGCGAGGTCCCGTGGGCCGGCCAGCTCGGTAAAGTCATCCAACCCGAACAGCTCCGGGCTAGCGGCGGAGATGAAGGGGGCATGCGCCTGAGCCGCCACGGCGGCCACGCGCTGCAAGAGGGCCATATCCTGCGGGTGCTTGCCAAACTCGTAGTCGCCGATCAGGCAACCGAAGGGCTGGCCGCCGAATACGCCGTACTCTTCCTCGTACACCTTCTTGAACAAGGCGCTCTGGTCGAACTCCACGGCCCGCTCCAGATCGTTGAGCAGGTCCTTCTTGGAGACGTTGAGCATTTTGATCTTGAGCATCGTGCCGGTGTTGGACTTATCCACCAGGTAGAACAGTCCGCGCCAGCTCGCCTCCAGCCGCTGGAACTCGGGATGATGCAGGATCTCGTTGAGCTGGGCACTGAGCAGCCGATCGATCTCGGCAATCCACATGCTGATGGTGCGTTCGGCATCCTTGCTGATGGCGCGATGGCCGGTCACCAGCTCCTTGAGGAAGGTCCGCAGCAACGATTTGTTGCGTTCCAGTTCTTCGGTGGTGCGCTTCTTGAAGCCCTTGACGGCCGTTTGTTCCACCACCTGGTCCAACAGCGACACTTCCGCCGCTTCCGCCGCGGCGGCAGCAGCCTGCTTCTGTTCTCCCGTGCTCATATGCTCGATCTCCTGGCGGTTGGGTGCCTGCGTTGCAAAAGCCTATGGTTACTGGGTGCCGCCGGCTTGCTCACCGGCAGCGAGTTCCTTGGCCAGCTTCTCGCGCAGCTCCGTGTTCTGGATGATCTCGTTCAAGGCGTCCACGCCCCGGTCGTTGCCGTCCAGCCGACTGAGCAAGGCCTGAAGCTGGTCGCGGGTCTCCAGCAACTGGCGCAAGGGTTCTACCTGCCGGACCACGTTCTCGGGCGCGAAGTCGTCCAGATGCTCGAACTTGAGCTGCACCTTGAGCTGCGCGTCGGGATCTCCCGAGAGCTTGTCGGCCACGTTGAAGGCCAGCCGGGGCGCACACCCCTTCAAAACCGTGTGGAAGTTGTCACGGTCGATGGTCACGAACTTCCGCTCCTTGAGGGGGGGCAGCGGCTCCTCGGGCTTGCCGGAAAAGTCGCCCAGCACCCCCACCACAAAGGGGAGTTCCACCATCTTCATGGCGTCTCCGATGTACACCTCGTACTCCAACTGCACGCGGGGGGCTCGCGTGCGGGCAATCCGCTTCTGGCTGCTTTCAGAACCCATGTTTCAGCGCTCGCTTTCTTTTGGTGGTGAGAGGGGACGGAAACGGCCGGCCGCACCGGTCCGGCTTACCACGGCTATTCCTCCGACGAACTCGAGTCCTCGCTGGCGTCTCGCACGCCCAGCAGCTCATAGGCCTGGGCACGCGCATTGGCATCACGAACGATCTCGCGCAACAACTGGTCGAAGGGCAGATCTTTCCAGGAGAGGATTTTTTGCAGCAAGAGCGGCACGGGACTGTGCCGGTCGTGCATCCGCAGGTAGCGGGCAACCTCTTCCAGCCGGCGGTAGGCCTCGTCGCGACTGGAGATGGGGCCGGCGGCGCCGCTGCGGGCTGCTGCCGCCGCGGGCTGCTCGTCCGCCTGGCCGTCCGTTTCCGCTTCTGGGGCCGGAACGTCCAGCACACCCTTGTCCCGGGCAATGCCGCGTAGAGCTGCTTCCACCTCCTCCAGGGCCTGGCGCAAGGCGCTCACGCCGGGAGACCGCGAGCCGAAGCGCTCGTGCATCAGGCGATTCAGCGAGTCGATCTCTTCCAGCGCCGTCTTCACATCCTGGTACGTGGCGGCAACCACGTCCGGCTCCGCGTCCGATACCGCTTGGGCAAATTCCTTGGCATACTCCTCGGCTTGCTGGACCCGCTCGAGGAATGCCGATTCGTCCTCGCCGCTCCGCTGCTGCGGCCGCATGCCTCGCTTGCGAAAGTTGAGCGACATGCGCTGCTCGCCCGCCGACGGCACCAACGCCAACTCGTGCAGCAGGTTCGGCAACAAAAGCCCGCTGTCCTTGACCACCAGCGCCTCCAGCGGCGCCGCCCTCAAATCCAACGTGTCGGGATCGCTTTCCGCATCCAGCGGGTACAGACCCTCCCAGAAATCCTCCAGCAGCCGCCGTAGCAAGGCCAAGCCGGCCGCCAAACCCGCAAAGCCGTCCTGGCTGGCCAGCGCACGCGCTACCCACACCGCAATGCGCAAATCCTTCGTGCGGCGCACCAGCAATTCCCCGCCGCGCTGGATCACTGCCCGCCAGTCCGCCTGCACCTTCGTGTGCGACTCGTCCTCAACCAGCCCCGCCTCGCAGCGCAGACAGTGCTGCATCGCCGCCTGCACGACGTCGAACGCGGTGTCGTACCGCAGATCCTCGCCGCAAGGCCGTTCCTCGCTGATCGGCGCTAACAGCGCTTCAATGTCGGGAAGATGCTGGCAGCCAACAGCCAACGGCTGGTTCTCCTCATTATGCCGCGCACGCGGCCCTGCGGGGCGCCCGCCACGACGCTCCGGCTGAAAGCCGGCCGGCAGGGCCTGCAACCGGTTGCAGAACTATACTTCAGTAATATAAAGGAGCCTTGTGCAAAGTAAAGCGAGCGTCATTCCGCCAGATTGCGGCGGCGCAGGGCGCGGGCCAGGTTCTCCAGGCTGCGTGCATGCAGCCGACTGGCCCACGCCTTGCTGATGCCGATCCGTTCTCCCGCCTCCTGGAGCGTGAGACCCTCGAAATAGGCGCTGCGGATCAGGTTGGCAGCCTCCGGCGGAAGCTGATCGACGAGCTGGCGCAACACCAGCCGAATCTCCTCTCCCATCACCACATCGCACGGCTGTTCCGCCCGTGGATCCGGCAGTTGCGATTGGTCCAAGCCCCCCTCCTCGGCGTTGCAGGCCAGGTACGCCACAGCGAGTTTCTGGCTCATGCGTTCCAGCCAGCCAACGTCTTCAGCCAACTCGGCGCTGCCCAAGCCGTCGTCCGCCTCGGCTGCCAGGATCTCATTGGCCCGCTGCTCGAACCGCAAGCGGCGATACCGCGCGCGGCTAAACCACGACATCTTGGAAATGCCGTCGTAAATGGCTCCGCGAATGCGATAATAGGCAAACGTGCTAAACTTGCCCCCACGCTCCGGGTCAAAGTCCCGCGCTGCTTCAGCCAGGCCGATCTGGCCGTAGGCCACCAGATCCTCCACGTCCATGTGGCGGGCCAGCTTGGCGTGGATTTGCCATGCCAGGTTCCGCACCAGCCCCTGGCAGCTCTCAATCAGTTGCTCGCGGGTGGGATGGGCTTGAACCGTCATGGCGACTCGCCGCCAAGCTGGGCCCACAGCCTTGCCAGCCGCTCGTGGGCAGGTGCGTCTTCGTAAAGCGTGCGTGCGACGTCCGCCACCATCTGCTGCCAGCCTTCCGGCCGCGCAAACAGCCGCTGATAGCCGTCGGCCAACACCGCCTCGACCAGCGCTATCGTGACCGGATCAAGGCAGAATGGCCGGCCCGCGTGGCGCAGCGCCACGGCGCGCAGCCCTTCCAGGCAAGCAGGCTTTGAGCCGTTGTCGCCGAGGGCAGCCCGCGTCTCCTTGAGTACCATCTCCAGCAACCGCTCTCTGCCATCAGGCGCGGCGCCCCAGGAGGGTTCGCTGTACTGCCGGGGATGTTCTCGTTCTGGTTGCGTCAAGGGCGAATCCACCAAGGGGACGCGGCTGGATAACTGCACAGGGCACTGGTGGGGAGCGTCGCTCCCATTCTTTCCCTAGCGCACGCCTGCACCATTTGTTATACAACGCCCGTGCAGCCGAAGCCAACTTCCGGCGCGTGATCGCGAGATCACGGGGCTTCTCGGCAGGGGGCCCGCGGGCGACCATACCTGCCTAAACGTGCGTTCGGCTCCTGCGACCCGCCAGCCAAGGCTCTCCGGCCATAGCAGGCCTCTGTTCCCCGAAGCTCACCAGGCCGCCGCCTGCCTACCCGGCCACGTGTTTCTGCAGCTTTTCGCGCAGTGCATCCGCCGTGAATGGCTTGATGAGATAATCCGTCACGCCAGCGGAAATGGCCTGCACCACCCGATCCTTCTCGGCCTCTGTGGTCACCATCATGATCGGCACCTTGGCATCCTGCGCGCGGATGGCCTGCACCACTTCCAGGCCCGTCTTGCCCGGCATGTTCCAGTCCGTCAGTACAAGGTCATAGGCCCCCGGCTTGAACAGGCTGATCGCTTCGGTACCGTCGGCCGCCTCGGTTGCGTCGTTCGCACCCACTGCCGTCAACGCACGCAGAATGATCTTTCGCATCGTGCTGGAATCGTCGGCAACCAGTACGCGCATGCTCATCGTGTGGTACCCTCACCTCCTGCGGAAAGAACTCCGGCGGGCGTGCCAGAGCACGCGTCACGCCCACCCGACCTCGCGGGTGCGTTCTCTCCAAATGCCTCGCCGCAACGGTTACAGAGCTGCCCGCTTCTGCACGACGGCACGATAAACGTAGCTTGTGCGCATACGCCGTCAATCGCCAAGCACCGCGGCGAGGGAGCCGCCCGGCCGAACCCCCAGCACGACTGGCCCGCAAGGCATCTCAAAGTTGCTAGCACCCATAAACCTGGCCGACTCGGAAAACTCATCTCATGTTGCCCAGCCTGTCGGCCGATACAAG
Organism: Pirellulales bacterium; assembly: GCA_023511675.1. GTDB lineage: Bacteria > Planctomycetota > Planctomycetia > Pirellulales > JAIMBC01 > JAIMBC01. The sequence continues at coordinate 1,548 of JAIMBC010000304.1, read as the reverse complement.
TTCAGAACGATGGCCCTGTGTTCCAGAAAACCCCCTGCCGTGGGGGAAACGGCCAGGCCGGGACGTGGACCGCCGCGGTCAGGTTGCCCGCGTGGTTCTCCCCACCGACAGGTGCTTGGTAACAGGCCGCCGCACACGCCGCCTCCCGCCGCGGCTGCCCGCCGCACTGGGGAACAAGCATGCTTGTCATCATCAGCGACCTCCATCTCACCGACGGTACCAGTGGCGCGAGCATCTCGCCCGGAGCCTTCGAGATCTTCGCCGATCGCCTGCAAGAGCTGGCCGTGGCCGCCAGTTGGCGCGCAGGCGGCCGCTACCAACCGATCGACAGGCTGGACCTGCTCTTGCTGGGCGACATCCTGGACGTGATCCGCTCCAGCCGCTGGTTGCAGAGCGACGTACGGCCCTGGAGCGGCCAGAAGCCGCGGCTGTGCGAGGCCGTGACACAGATTACCAGCGAAATCCTCCGGCACAACGAGCCGGCACTGGCCGTGTTGCGGCGCCTGGCGTCCGCTAGCGGCCTCTGCGTCCCCGCGGGAGCAAACGGCCGTCCCGACCCTCAGGCATGCGTGCCCGTGCGCGTGAACATCCATTACATGGTGGGCAACCACGATTGGTTCTTCCACCTGCCTGGCACCGGCTACAACCGGCTGCGGCAGCTTGTCGCCAACAGCATGGGCCTGGCCTCCCCCGCCGATCAGCCCTTCCCCCACGAGCCCGCCGAAAGCAACTCGCTGCTCGAGGTGCTCAGGCGGCACAAGATCTTCGCACGCCACGGCGACGTATTTGATCCGTTCAATTATGAGGGAGACCGCAACCAGAGCAGCCTGGGCGACGCCATCGTCATCGAGCTGCTCAGCCGCTTTGCCCAGGACGTGACGAGCGAACTGAACGACGATCTGCCCGAGGCCACGCTGCTGGGCTTGCGCGAACTGGACAACGTGCGGCCCACCTTGCTCGTGCCCGTGTGGATCGACGGCCTGCTGGAACGCACCTGCCCCCTGCCAGCCATCCGCCGGCAGGTGAAGCTGATCTGGGACCGGCTCGCCGAGCGCTTTTTGGAACTGCCCTTTGTCCGTGCCCACGACACCTGGAACCCGGCCGACATGGTGGATGGCCTGGAACGGCTGCTGAAGTTCAGCAAGCGGATCTCCATCGGCTGGGCGGCAAACATTGTGCGCTGGCTAGCAGGCCTGCGCGGGCAGCCTGAGGAGTCTTATCGGCATCACGCGCTGGGCGAGCAAGACTTCCGCAATCGGCGGGCACGCTATATTGTGTACGGACACACGCACTACCCCGAGAGCGTGCCTCTGGACGCCAGCTTTGCAGACGCTGCTGTGCTGAACCAGGTATATTTTAATGCCGGTACGTGGCGGCGCGTCCATCGGCAGACCATTCTCTCGCCGGCGGAACACGAGTTCATTGCCTGCGACATGATGACCTATCTGGCGTTTTTCCAGGCCGACGAGCGGAAGGGGCGGCCGTACGAGACCTGGTGTGGTACCCTGGGCATCAGTCCGCACGAAGCCCCCTATCGCCGTCTGGACG
>JAIMBC010000303.1 GCA_023511675.1 Pirellulales bacterium | reverse complement strand
GCAGCGCCGCACCGCCTCGTGGAGGGCCACGCTCCCACCACTCGGCCCCGGTCAAGCCGCTTTGCTCAAGCCGCCGCAACCTCTCCGCCCGCAACCGCCACTGCTCTCCATCAAGCGGCCTCGCATGCTCCATCTCGCTGGCGTGAACTCGTACTCTCCCCCGCCCGGCACGGAAGCTACCAACCCCGTCAAGATTGGTCGTGGTGTACGGTTACCGTGTGCCACCGGGCGCCGCAGGCGAGCGGCGATGCCTCAATGCGGCAACGGCCCTGCTGCTGTGCAAGCTCTGCGTGCAGATGCTTTTGGCACTGCGGCCGTGCCTCAGCGTCGCAGCCGCCGGGCTGCCCAGAGCGCCACTTGCTCACGAAAGATCTTGGCGTTGTGCCGCGTATCCACGGGCAGGGAGGGATGCAGCAGCACGGTGTCGATCCGGCGGGTGGTTTCGTTTGCGGCCAGCAGGCTGCACAGCTCCTGCACGAGTGTGGCGGTGGCAGCTTGGCCCCGGGGAAACGCTGCGGGCCAGGGCTCCGCCACGATCACAGGCACCTGCTCCCCTCTTGGCCCTACGCCCACCAGTGCCGAGCGGCGGATGGATGGGTGCTCGTTGACGATGGCCTCGCAGCATTCGGTGTACAGCGGGCCAAAAGCGGTATCCACGCGGTGGGTCATGCGGCCGCAGTACCAAAAGCGGTCCTGTGCGTCGAGATAGCCCACGTCTCCCATGCGGTGCCACACCTCTCCGGCGTGGTGGATCTTGGACAGTGCATTGTGCGATTCGCCCGTCAGGTAGGCGCGTGTGACCATTGGCCCGGAGACAATCAGCTCTCCGATTTCGCCGGTGCCGAGTTCTTCGGCCTGATCGAGCGTGGGGATGCCCTCGGGTGTCTGGCGGATTACCTTCCAGGCGACTTCTGGTAAACGGCGGCCCACGCAAATGCCGCGGCCTGCTCGGTGCGCAGCGGCGGTGTCTCCCAGCACCTCGCCCGCGGTAATATCCGCCACCGGCAGTGCCTCGGTGGCCCCGTAGGGCGTATGGATCTCTGCCTGCGGCGGCAGGCACTTGCTCAGCATCTCCAGCAAACGCGGCGAGACGGGCGCACCGGCCGAGGCCACGCGGCGCAAACTGCCCAGCACCAGGCCGCGGGGCAGGCAATACCCTGTCACCCGTTCCCACACGGCCGGAGAAGCAAACGCCTGGCTGCATTGCCAGTGCTCCACGGCCGCCACCACCTCTGCCGGATCCGCCGTGCCGGGACGAGAAAAGTCCATGGGCGGAAACACTGTGGTCAGCCCTAGCGCTGCGTTGAATAGCCCAAACAGCGGAAAGCAGGCCAGATCGACCTCTCCGGGCTGCATGCCGAACACCTGGAGTGCCTGCACCTGGTGCAGGAACGTCGCTTGCTGGTAGAGCACCCCCTTGGGCGGGCCCGTACTGCCACTGGTAAAGATCATGGCGGCCGGGGCCTCCGGGGGCAGATCCTGGGCCTGCGGCCCGGGCCACGGTTCGCTTACGATCTGCTGATAAGTGGGCCCTCCCCAGAACCAGCGTCGGCCGACGGTCACATGAAACCGCGAGGAAGGCCACCGCCGTCGCAGCAGGCGGCGGATGGCATGTGCCGCGGGAACGCCAATCAGGCCGTCGATGCGGGCTTCTGCCAGGCAGCCGAGCAGGTTGCGTCTGCCCATGCCCGGATCGATCAGCACCGCCATCACGCCTGCCTTGAGCAGACCGAACACGCAGACCACAAAGGCCGGTCCCGCGGGAACAAACAGCGCCAGCCGCGAGCCTGGCAAGGCCCCGAGCCGGCGGAGGGCCGCGGCCATTCTGTCGCTGTGGCGATCCAGCTCCGCGAAGGTGAGGGTGCTCCACTGCCACTCACCAGCCCTGCCGCGGCCAACCGCCGCCGCCACTGCCGGCTGATCGGGCCGCGCAGCGGCCATCTCGGAAAGCCGCTGAGCAACGTTCATGCCCGAAGCTGCGTGCCGCGATGCCAGCGTTGCCTCGGCCCAAGCAGGCAGAGGGCGTGCTGCGCGCACCATGATTGCTGCAAACCGGCCGGCGCGTGAGCCGGACCGGAAAGGGGCTGCGAGCCTGCTAGGGGGGACGGAGGAACCATAATACGATCTGCTGTCTCAGCTCCAGTTTCCCGTCGCCCGACGCAGCTCCAGCAGTTCCAGCACCCAGCGGGCGACGTCGACCTTCAGGGTGCGTGCCAGGGCCTGCCAGCCGGGGACAGCATTTACCTCGATGGCGTAGCACGTGCCGTCGGGGGCAGGCAAGACATCGACGCCTGCCAGCGGGGCACCCACGGCCTGAGCGGCGCGGCATGCCAGGGCGGCCAGTTCGGGCGTGACCTCCAGCGGCTCGCAGTGTGCGCCACGGCTGGCGTTGGAGCGCCAATCGTCGGGGTTGTGCCGCCGCATGCCCAGCACGCGTTGGCCGATGACCAGCAGGCGCCAGTCTCCCTGCGGATGCGGAATGTACTGCTGCACGTACAATACGGCTCCCAGCCGTTCGTAGAGGCGGAAGGTACGTTCGGCGATGGCATCATCCGTGAGGCGGGCGACGCCGCGGCCCTCGGAACCGAAGAGGGGTTTGAGCACCACGTCTCCTCCCAAGGCGGCAAACGCCTCCAGAGCCGTGGCGGCGGACTGGCAGACGACCGTTCGCGGGACGGCCAGTCCGGCGGCTTCCATGCGGGCCAGGGCCAGGTATTTGTCCACGGCGGCCTCGACGGCGCGGGGCGGATTCAGCACGGCCATGCCGGCGGCTTCCAAGCGCCCCAGCACATCCATGCGAAACACCACCTGTTCGAGCGAGCCGGGCGGCATCGTGCGCACCAGGACGGCATCGCAGGCTTGCAGGTCCAGCGTGCCGCTGCGCTGGCGTGACTCCCCCCCCACCCAGGCCGCCAGCTCGCGAAAGGTGGCCGGCAGGATCTCATGCCTTCCCGCGGCAGCGCGCGACAGGTCTGCCAGGTACCAGCTTCTCAGCGAGCCCAATACGGCGACTTTCATGCCTGGAAGGAGCGCTCGAGGATGTCGAGCCGCAGCTCGCCGCAGCGCATGCTCCGCCCGGTTTGCAGATTGCACAAGCGGACCACCGCCGGGCTGAACAGGTGGGGGTCCATGCGGTAGAAGTCGTGGCCGGCCTCTGCGAACAGCTCCAGAAACGGCCGCCCATGCGCCGGAGAGGCCGAGCTGGGCAGGCGTGCCGCCAGCGCGGCCAATTCATCATCCTCGGCGCGGAGCCAGAGAGTAACTTCGCCGCCGTACAGCACGGCATCGTTCGTGCGGCCGATCGCGGTCAAATCATCGCGGGCCACGGGCGGCAGGGGGGCAACCCCAAAGCCGCTTTCGACCCTGGAAAGGTCGAAGCCCAGTTCAAACAGCTTGTGCATGCCCGTTTCCACAGCGCGGGCCGCCACCTGCACGGTACCCGCCTGACTGGCCGTGCGAGCGGCCAGCAGCGTCAGCCGGTGCGGCTCCACGCGGCAGGCCGCCGCGATCTGGCCGGCAACCTCCGCTGGCGGCAGCTCAGGCGTTTCCAGCACCCCCACCGCCACCTGCGACGTCTCTGTATACCCGAGACGGCCGAACAAGGCTTCCTGCGCAGCCAGGGCACGCATCGGGCCGCTGCCCATGGCAAAATACTTGCCGTGAGCGATCCGCCAACCCGCATACTGGGCACACATGCAGGCCAGCAGGGGATGATCGGTGTACACGGCGATCGCCGGCCCGCCCCAGCCCGAAGCGTGCCAGGGTACGACGCGCACCTCTCCCAAGCCGGCCATGGCCGCTCTGGCCAGCAGCAGGCCCGCCGCGAGACCGCCGCGGGCCTTGATACCCGCATCCACCAGCAGCGGCTGGCCTGGCTCGGCATGCAGCTCCAGACGCAGCTCGGCGCTCCGGGCCAGCTCCGTCCGGCACAGTTCTGCGGCACGCTCGTTGAGCGTAGGAGTTCGCGACATGCAATCCCATCTTGGCGAGGACGCGGCTGCCATGGCCCGCGTCGGCCACGGCACGTTCCTGGAGACGCCGCATGATGATGGCACACCGCTGCGCGACGCTCAAGTGGGGCGCGCATGTGGGGCGGGCATCCTGCCCGCCTGGTCGCTTGGTCGGGCGGGACGCCCGCGCCCCAGAGGAGACCGTCGATGAGGCTGGGTACAAGAGGAATCGGTTGGTGATGACGGAGGCCGAGGCAGAGCCTGGCAGCGAGCGCGTTCCCAGGCAGGCCTGGGAACGAGAGCAGAGGGCAGGCCTGGGAAGGAGAGAAGGGAGCGTGTCCCCCGTTCAGGGGCCCTCTGCCTGCGTGCCTGCCGGCTGCTCAGGCGAGTGTGCCTGCTGAGCTGCCGCCGCCTGCGCGTGGGATGGCGGTTTACTGGCGGCCGAAACGGACTCGAACCGACCGAAGATCATGCGCCCTGCACTGGTTTGCAAGACGCTCGTGACCTGAATCTTGACCGTCTTCCCCTTGTGCTCCCGCCCTTGCTCCACGACAACCATGGTGCCGTCGTCCAGGTAGCCCACGCCCTGGCCGGGCTCTTCGCCATCGCGCACGATGTACACCTCCAGGCTTTCGCCCGGCAGGAACACGGGTTTGAGTGCGTTGGCCAGGTCATTGAGGTTGATCACATCCACCCCGTGCAGGCGTGCAACCTTGTTCAGGTTGTAATCGTTGGTGATGATCCGGCCCTGGATGTGTTTGGCGAGCATGACCAGTTTCAGATCGACCGGCTGGCCCTCGCTGTTGGGCAGGTCGCGGTCGTACATTTCCAGCTCCACGGCGCGGTTGTTGCGCAGGCGGTTGAGGATATCTAGACCGCGGCGGCCGCGGCTGCGGCGGAGGCGGTCCGAGCTGTCGGCAATGGCTTGCAGTTCGCCGATCACAAACCGCGGCATGATCAGCTTGCTATCCAGCACCTTGGTCTCCACCACGTCCGCGATGCGGCCGTCAATCACCACGCTGGTATCGAGCACATACGGCCTGGACCCTTTGACCTCCTTGGAAAACTCCACGTACGGAATGATGAAGCGGAAGTCGTTGCGCGTTTGCAGCAACAAGCTGATGCACACGTAGCACAGCACTACTCCCACTGCCAGGCTAATGTGCCACCGTACTTGATCACGCCTGGCCTGGTCCTGGATCTGCAACAGCACGGGATTGAGAGCCACGCCCACGGCAAGGGTCAGGATCAGCCCCACAATCATGCCAAAGTAGACCGATGAGATCACGTCCAGCTGCTTGCGCGGCAGCAGCAGGTCCAACGCCACAACCGTGGGAGCCACCAGCAGCGTAAGGATGAACAAGGTCCAGGCCAGCAGCGGCGGATCTTGCGGCAGCACCTCCCAGAACAACAGCGCAATGGCCACCCCGATCCATACAACGCAAAAGATCAGACGTAAGACAAGCAGCGGCATGGTTGGCGTGGTCCCCCCCTTGGGCGGTTTACGTGCCTCGGTACCCCGTCGACGGCCTGCTGTTGCCCACGGCGGGAAGGTGTGCCTTCATTGTATCAAGCCTGCCGCATTGCAACAGGCATTTTCGTACCATATGCATGCCTCGCCGCGCCCCAAGCGTGTTAGAGCACCGGGCGGGCACAACGCGGGCTGAGGGGCTTGGCGTGGGAAAGGCCCTTTGACCACGATCTGTAGGTGGCTGCCGCAGCTAGCGGCCACGTGGATCCCATTAGCGCGTTTTTATGGTTTGACAAGTCGGGTTGCGGCTGGCTATTGTGATGGATGTCAAGCTGACCCGCCTAGCCTACCCAGCTTGCGGCCGGCTCGCCCGCCTTACGGAGTCGGCCTTGATGATGCCCCGGATACTGGGAGCTGCCGTCCGCGTGGGCTGCCCCCTGGGGGCCGCCTGCCTGCCCTAGCGCGAGGGAAACACATGCCCCAACCGAACAGGTGTGTGATCACGATCGGGCCGTTGTTGTTGGCAGCATTTGCCTGGAGCGTACCGGTTGCGGCGCAGCCGCCGTCGGTAGCCCATCTCTCGCCGTCGGCGGTGGTGCCGGGGCAGAGCACAGATGTGACGTGCCATGGGGCCAACCTGGCTGGGGCCACGGCGGCCTGGGTGGGCGTGCCCGCCGCGCAGGTGGAACTGGCGGCTGGCATCGAGGGAAATGGCACGCAGGCAGACCGTGTGGTGTACCGCGTTACGGTGCCGGCAGAGGCGGCGGTGGGAGTGTATGGGCTGCGCGTGGCCACGGGGCAAGGCGTGTCGAACCTGAGGCTGCTGATGGTGGACGATCTGCCGACCGTGGAGGACGGCGGGGCGAACAAGACGCGCGAGACGGCGCAGGCACTGTCGCTGCCGGTCGCCGTCGACGGTACGTGCGAGGCGGAGAGTTACGACTACTATCGCTTTACGGCGGTGGCTGGCCAGCGTGTCAGCATTGAGGTGTGGGGGCGGCGATTGGGTTCGGCCCTGGACCCTGTGATTCGACTGCTAGACGCCTCGGGGCGGGAGCTGGCGTACAGCGATGACGAGCCGGGCATCGGCGTGGACTGCCGCCTCAGCTATCAGTTTGAGGCCGCGGGGGAATACCTGCTGGAGCTTCGAGACATTCGCTATCAGGGGGGGGCGGCGCATCGTTATCGTTTGCGGGTGGGGGATTTTCCGCTTGTGCACGCGGTGTTTCCGCTGGCGGGTGCTGCGGGCACGTCTCCGCGGCTGATGGCGGTGGGCGATGATGCCCTGGCTGTTGCTGCCTGGCAGGTG
>JAIMBC010000302.1 GCA_023511675.1 Pirellulales bacterium | reverse complement strand
GCCGTCGCCGCTGCTGCCGCTGGTACACGTACCATGCCGCTCCGGCAGCTGCTCAGCCCGCACCGGCGGCCGAGCAGCCCGCGCCCGCCGCAACAGAGCGGGCGCCCCAGGCGCAGGCACCGACGCGCGTCTACCGGCGCTATTCCGTGGAGCCCGGCTATCCCGCTCGCGGGCGTGCTACCGGCGGAATGCGTTCCGGTGCCGCAGGCGGCTTCCGTGATGCCACGGCCAAGGTGCGCGGCTTTTAGGCCGTGGCCATCACGCCAGGGCGGGTGCCTCCGAGCCGCGGTCATGGAGACGGTTGTGCCGGCTTCCACCCTTCCCGGCCGGGGGCGCCCGCAATGTGGCCGCTGGTAGAGCGCGCAGACGGGAAATCCAGGGAGGATCTTGTCTCGACTTTGGCCGCCAGGCCGAGCTATAATTGCCTCGCCATGCACGGGCACTTTTCCATATCTCGACTGGTCATGGCAGCAGGCTTAATGAGCGCCTTGGCTGCAAACACTGTACTGCCGCGCTGGACGGCGTGCGGTGTGACAGAGTTGGCCGCGCGCCGCCGCCAGCCCTGCTGCTGCGGCACGCAGTCTGGAACGTGCTGTGGAAGCATCTGCTGCCGCCTGCCGGCTACGCCCCCCAGAGGTCAGGGCCCAACACCCCCCTCCGGCGAGGAGCGCGGACTCGCCGTGCTGGACACTCTGGCGGCGGTCGCTGGGCACGAGGGGGCAGAGGGGCCGTGGCCGCGTGTCGGGCAACACACCCTTTGTACCGATGCCGGCGGTACCACTCTTGTTGGGCTGAGCATCAGGCTCAATATCTGACCCGCGCTGGGGCGCTCTCTGTACGCGCACGCCCTCCGGCAGATGCCGCATCGTCCGTCGGTGCCGGCAATGCCTTGAGGCTTCGCATGCCGGCACTCGGCATGGCCAGGCGTCTGCCCTGGCGGTAGCGCGTCCTTTCCTTGCTTCGCCGCCTGATCCTTCGCCAGGCACCCGTTCAGGTATTCTGCGCCATGGAACACGTACCATCTACCCACCCCCACGGCTCCAGCACCGACGTCCCGGCCTCACAGCATGCAGCGGCCGCGCCGCCCAAAGCTTTTCGGCGGGCGCTGCGCACCATTTGGTTTGTCATCAAGGCCCTTGAGATCCGGCTGCGGTTCATTGCCCTGCTGGTGGGCATTGGCCTGACCATCGCTTACTGGGAAACGCTCAAGAACTACTGGGAAAAGTGGGCGCGCCCCGATGGGGGCGCAGCGGCTGGCCTCTCCGATGGCACCGAGTACTACTGTCCCATGCACCCCAGCGTGGTACGCAGCGAAGCCGATCCCGGCGGGACGGTGCCCAAATGTCCTATTTGCGGCATGCCCCTCTCTAAGCGGAAGAAGGGGGCATTGCCGGAGCTGCCCGAAGGCGTCATCAGCCGCGTGCAGTTTTCACCGTACCGCATCCAGCTTGCGGGCATCCGCACCGTTCGGGCTGAGCTGCGTCCGCTGGTGATCGAGTTGCGCACGGCGGGCTATGTGACCTTAGATGAACGTCGCCGTGCCCGGCTGGTGGTGCGCGCTGGCGGTTATGTCGAGAAGTTGTACGTGAACGTGCCATTTGCGGAGGTGGCAGCGGGGCAGCCGTTGGCAGAAGTCTATAGTCCGGATCTCTACCTGGCGGCACAAGAGCTGTTGCTGGCCCGCCGAGGAAGCAGCACGCAGCTTGTCGAGTTCTCCCGAGAGAAACTGCGGCTGCTGGGAGTGGCGGACGAGGAGATTGACGCGATGCTCCGCACAGGCCAGGCCGCGCCGCGGCTGGTGCTACGTGCCCCCTTTGGCGGCCATGTGTTTGAGAAGCGCGTCGTGGAGGGGGATGCCGTTCACGAGGGCCAGGTGCTGTTCGAGGTAGCAGACCTCTCCACGGTGTGGATTGAGGCAGACATCTATGAGAAGGATCTGCCGCTCGTCCGACCGGGACAGACTGTCCTGGCGATGATCGAGGGATATAGCGGACCGCCGGCCAGCGGCCGTGTCAGCCTGGTTCATCCCCACGTGCAGCCAGCCACCCGCAGTGTACGCGTCCGCTTTGAATTGCCGAACCCGAACCACGCCTTGCGGCCGGGGATGTTCGCCACGGTCTTGTTGCAAGTTCCGTTGCAGGAGGTCGAGCCATTCCGCTCCAGGTTAGCGGAGGCCCGGCCGCGTTCCCTCGCGGGCAACACTGCTGGGACCGCCACGGCCGCCCCAGGCACGGGCAGCCGAGCCGGCGCCGCATCGGACCCCAGCGGCACGGAGGCCCTGGCTGCCGTGCAGCGAGTCTGCCCGGTCACGGGTCTCAAGCTGGGCAGCATGGGACCGCCCGTGAAGGCGTCCTATGGCAGCCCGACGGTGTTCCTCTGCTGCGCCGCGTGCCAGGACGATTTTGCGTCCCAGCCCGAGTACTACCTGTCTCGCTTGACACTCGTCTCGGAACAGGGCGTACTGGCAGTGCCCGAGACGGCGGTCATCGACACGGGCACGCAGAAAGTTGTATACGTGGAGCGGGAGCCGGGCCTGTTCGAGGGCGTGCTGGTGACGGTTGGGCCGCTGGCGGGCGGCTATTATCCTGTGGTGGAGGGCTTGCTGCCAGGGGACCGCGTGGCGGCTACCGGGGCGTTCTTGATCGACGCCGAGACGCGGCTCAACCCGGCGGCGGCCACGGCCTACTTTGGCGCCAGCGGTGGGCCGTCGGCCGGCGCGGCCGCCGTGCCCGCCGCTGCCCCCGCGCCGTCTGAAGGCGCTCAAGGAAGCAATGGTCTGCCAGCAAGCAAGGCGCAGGAGAACCTCGCTAAGCTGCCCCGCGCTGATCGCCAACGCGCCATGCGCCAGGGCACATGTCCCATCTCTGGTCTGGCGTTGGGCACGATGGGCGTACCCTACAAGATGAACGTTCAGGGACGGATCCTGTATCTGTGCTGCCAGGCCTGCGAACAGCAGGTGAATCAGGATCCGCAGGGGGTACTGGAGCGGCTGCAAGGCCGCTAACCGCGGGCGACAAAGAGGTGGGACATGATCGAGAAGGTCATTGAATACTCAGCCCGGCATCCGCTGGTGGTGATTCTATTGGCCGCGGTTGGGGCGGGGATTGGGGTGCATGCGGTGATCCACACGCCGATTGACGCCATCCCCGACCTGTCCGAGAACCAGGTGATTGTGTTCGCCGACTGGCCCGGCCGTAGCCCGCGCGAGGTGGAAGACCAGGTCACCTACCCGCTGTCCGTGAACCTGCAAGCGATTGCCGGGGTCAAGGCGGTACGGGCCACGTCCGAGTTCGGTTTCTCAATGATCAACGTGATCTTCGAGGAGGATGTGGACTTCTTCTTTGCCCGCCAGCGGGTTTTTGAGCGACTTCCCCTGGCGGCCACGTTCCTGCCCCCCGATGTAACTCCTTATCTGGCGCCGGAGGCCACGGCCCTGGGGCAGATCTTCTGGTACACGGTGGAAGGACCAGGACAGGACCCGGCGCGCCTGCGCGCCATTCAGGACTGGTACATCCGCTACCAGCTCCGGGGGGTGCAGGGGGTGGCCGAGGTGGCCTCCGTGGGAGGCTTCCCCTTGGAGTACCAGGTGGACGTCGATCCCAACAAGCTGCGCGCGTACAACGTGTCTTTGGGCGAGGTCTATTCTGCCGTGGCACGCGCCAACTCTGCCGTGGGGGGACGCATCGTGCAGAAGGCCAACTCCGAGTACCTCGTCCGCAGCGTAGGATGGATCCGTTCTCTCGATGACGTCAAGAAGATCGTCGTCAAATCCGCAGGCGGGACGCCGGTGTACGTGGAGCACGTGGCCAGTGTCCAGTTGGGGACAGCGCTGCGCCGCGCCAGCCTGGAGAAAAATGGCAATGAGGCCGTGGGGGGCGTTGTGCTCATGCAATATGGGCAGAATCCGCTGGAGGTTACCCGCCGCATCAAACAGAAGATCGTGCAGCTTCAGGCCGGCCTGCCGGAGGGCGTACGCATCGTACCCTTTTATGAGCGGACACAGCTCATCGAACGCGCCATCCACACCGTCAGCAGTACTCTGCGGGAGGAGATGATCGTGGCCAGCCTGGCCATTGTCCTGGTGCTCTGGCACCTGCGCAGCGCGCTGGTGGTCTGCCTGACGCTGCCGCTGGCCGTGCTCGTATCCTTCATCCTCATGCGCTACGTGGGGATCCCCTCCAACATCATGTCTCTCTCTGGCATCGCCATCTCCATCGGTGTACTGGTGGATTCGTCGATCGTCATGGTAGAGAACGCCACGCATCACCTATCGAGCCGCTTCGGCAGCCAGCCCGTGCGAGGTAGAACGACCGAACTCGTGCTGCCCGCCATGCGGACCGTGGGCCGGCCCGTCTTCTTCTCAATCATGATCATGCTGATCAGTTTCTTGCCGGTGTTCGCTCTGGGCGGCATGGAAGGACGGATGTTCCATCCGCTCGCCTGGACCAAGACATTTGCCATGCTGGGAGTGGCGATCCTGGCGGTGACGCTGGTGCCGGCGCTGATCCCCCTGTTGGTGCGCGGCCGCCTGCGCAGCGAGCAAGAAAGCTGGATTGTTCGCAGCGTGATCGAGATCTATCGGCCGGTATTGAATTACCTCTTGCAGCACCCCTGGCCGATTGTGCTGCTGACCGGGGTGATCTTCTTGTTCGGCACGGCGCCGGCGGGGTGGTGGCTGCTGTTCCGGCTGGTGTTGGCTGTCGTCCTGGTGGCCGGTCTGCTGGCGGCCTGGCGGGGACGGGGCGGCATGCGGCGGGTGGTTCGAGTGGCGGGCGTGCTCGCCTGCCTGTTGCTGGCCGCTTGGCTGGCCGACACACGAATGGCTCGCCTGGGCAGCGAGTTCATGCCGCCGTTGGACGAGGGGACCATTCTCGATATGCCGGTCACCGTGCCGCGTGCCTCGATCACTCAGGTGGCCGATGATCTCAAGGCCCGAGACGCGTTGCTGCGCTTGCTGCCCGAGGTAGAACTCGTGGTGGGCAAGGCCGGCCGGGCCGAGACGGCCACGGACCCCGCCCCGCCGGACATGATCGAGACCGTGATCAACCTGCGGCCGCGCGAGCACTGGCCCAAGCGAGAACTACGTTTTGAGGATGCGTACCGCCAGACCGCCGCGATTCTGGCCGAATTCGTGCGCCGTGGCTGGATGCGCCCCCTTCCCGCCGAAGAACAGGCCAACCTGCTGAACGAAGTTACCATGTTTGCGCTGGAGGACTTCGACCACGCGCTGCGGCAGCAGGCCAGGCAGGACTACACCAGCTTTCAGTACGAGCTGGCCCCGCGGCTTGCCCACCGCGCCGCGCAGACCACTGTCCGCCTGTTGCGCGACGGCGGGAAACTCCGCCGCCCGCTCACGGCTGAGGAGCTGGACCGCTTGTCGCAGCGGCTGGCAGCCGCGTACGGGGCCCAGCTCGCCGAGGCTCCAGACCTGCCGACCGTGGAACGGCTGGCGCAGGCCTTGGCACAAGAGCTGGTGCAGCGCAAGGTGGTGACTGCCCGTGCCGATTTGCTACTGTTACATCGAGGCTGGCAGGCTCGCCTGTGGGACGAAGCCCGGCAAGCACTCGGCCTGGAGGCCCCCACCTTTTTCACCGTGCTCCTCGCCGACCTGGAGCAGTCGCGGCATGCGCTCTGGTCCAGCCACGTGCAGCAGCTCAATGGCCGCCTGTTCGCCTATGGAACCAGACACTACACACGCCTGGCCGCAGAGCGATTGCGCGCCGCCGCAACATCGCGCGGACTCTGGACGGCTCCGCCCAGCCCGCCCCACGAAGACGTGCAGCAGGCACTCGCTGCCTCCTTCGCTCGCACCGTCTTCTTCTGGCAACGCACCAAAGACAGCCTGCTCTCTGAACTGGATACGCTGGTGCAGGTACCCGGGTGGGGCAATATCTGGACGCAGCCTATCGTCAATCGTGTGGACATGCTGGCTACAGGCGTGCGCACCATGGTGGGCGTCAAGGTCTTCGGCGACGACTTGCAGCAAATTCAACGCGTCTCGGAGGACATTGCCGCCGTGCTGCGGCGGATCCGGGGGGCGGCCGATGTGTTGCCCGACCAGATCGTCGGCGAGGGATACCTGGAGATCACCATCGATCGCCAGCGGGCTGCTCGCTACGGAGTAAATGTGGGCGATCTGCAAGACACCATCGAGATGGCCCTGGGCGGCAAGACGGCCACGATCACAGTCGAGGGACGGGAACGCTTTCCCCTACGGATTCGCTATGCCCGCGCCTTCCGCCAGGACGAAGAGACGGTGAAGAACCTGCTGGTCGCCGCCGCCGGCAGCCGCACGGCTGAAATGGCCGACATGGGATTGCCTGGCTCGAACAGTGCCTCGCCGCAGGACCCCTTGCCCTTGGCAGCCGGACAGGAGGCGGCCTCGGCTCTGGAGGCCTTCCCCAATGGCGCATTGCAGGTCCCGCTAGCTGCGATCGCCGACGTGCAATTGGTCGAAGGGCCGTCGATGATCAAGAGCGAAAACGGCCTGCTGCGCAGCTATGTTCAGCTCAATGTGCGCGGCCGGGACATTGTAGGTTTTGTACAAGAGGCGCAGCGGGCTGTCGCCGAGCGGGTCGTCCTCCCGCCGGGAGTGTATATCGAGTGGAGCGGCCAGTTCGAGCACCAGATGCGGGCACGGCGGACGCTGATGGTCATTTTTCCGGCCGTGGTGCTGATGATTGCGGTGATTCTGTATATGACCTATCACGACTTCACGGATGCCATGCTCATGATGCTGGCTGTAACGGGGG
>JAIMBC010000301.1 GCA_023511675.1 Pirellulales bacterium | reverse complement strand
TAGTGGCTACAAACTGCACATGGCAAAACGCCATAATCCCTTGTCAGACAGGCCCATGCGGCGAAAATGGCCTAAAAAATGGCGGAAAGTTCGGCCTAGACGATTGGAAATGCGCGTGCTTCTTTATCGCAGGTAGCAAGCCCTCACAGCCACCTCGTAACGCGATCCTGCCAGGGAACTGGCACGGGCAGGTGCAGCCACTGGGCCTGATCGAGCCAGAGTAACAGCTTGATGGCCACCAAAGCATAGGCGGCCACGAGCATGATGATCAGGGCTGCACGCTGAGCTGGCTGCAGTTGTGGCAGGCTCTCCTGCGTGCGGAGCAGGCGGGGATCGAAGCCTCGGCTGGAGATGCTGGCGGCCAGCGTGGCGCTGCGCCGCAACATCAGAGCCAATAGCGGCAGAAACAGTGCCAGCTCTCTGGCCAGCCAGCGCCAGGGGACGACAAGCTCTTTCCAACTCGGCCGGTAGCCGCGCAGGCGGCGCGCCTGGCGCACCAGCATCCACTCTTGGACGACCGCGGGAAGGAACCGCAGCCCTGCCGCAGTGAGGAACACCAGTGCCGCTGGCACACGCAAGGCAGCAAGCGCTGCCAGCAACCGCTCCGGGCTGGTGGAAAGGCAGACGAGCATGCCCGCCACCGCCAGGGCAGCCAGGCGCAAGGACTGGACCAGTCCATACTGCGCACCAGCCCAGGAGAGCCGCAGGCCGTCGAGCGTCCACGGGCCCAGCCGAAAGGAAGGAATCACGGTCAGTGCAGGCGAGCCTTCAGGGGGGGGATAAAAAATGGCCTGGCTGAGCACGGTACCCCACACGATGAGCCCTGCTGTGAATGCCAGGGCCAGCCAGCCGCGCAGCGTGAGCCTCAATCCGGCCAGGGGCAACAGCACCAGCACGGCCTGAGCCGCCAGGGCCGGCAATGAGGAGACCACGAAGGCAAGGCAGGAGTGTGCCAGCACCCAGCCGATCTTGACACGTGGATCCAGCTCCGCCAGCCAGGGCCGGCAGCGGACGGCGGCAACCCCCAGAGCAGGATTCATCGACAGACCTCCCGCCGCGAGGGCAGCGCCTGTTCGCGGCAGAAGAAGTACCCCGTGTGCGCACGGAGCCAGCCCGCCGCCCTCTCGGGAGTCAGCCCCAATTGCCGACACACCTGCCACGCCCCGGGCACACGCAGACGCAGGGCGCGCAACAGCGCCGCATCGTCCAGCAAGCAAGCCGGAGTGCAGTCGGCAACCAGGCGCCCCTGGTGCAGCACCAGCATGCGATCGGCAAAGCGGGCGGCCACTTCCAGGTCGTGCGTGGCAAAAAGCAGCGTCGCGGATGCGGGTAGCAAACCCTCCGTACCGCACAGGCATGACAGCATCAGACACGCTGCCTCCTGACCAAGTGTGGGCTCGTCCAAGAGTAGCAGCGCAGGTTGCACTGCCAGGGCTGCTGCCACGGCCAGGCGCAGCCGCTGTCCCTGACTGAGCGCGTGGGGCGGCTCCGCCAAATGATCGGCAAGCATCAGGCGGCGCGCCATTTCGTCTATCAGGCCGTCCTGCCCAGTAGAGCCCGTCCCGCAAAGCCGCGGCCCCAGTCGCAGCTCGGCAGCCACAGTAGAGCAGATCAGTCCCAGGTCAGGGTTCTGTAACACCATGGCCACCGGTGCGGCGGCACACTCCAGCATCCCCCTGCTAGGCCTGCGCTGGCCTGCCAAAAGTGACAGCAGCGTACTCTTACCTGAACCATTGGGGCCGACCAGCGCCACACGCTCGCCCGCCCTGAGCGATAGGCTAATGCCCTCTAATACCGGCGGGCTGCCGCGGGTGTAAGCGAACGAGACCTCGCGTAGGGACACGACCCATTGCTGCACCGCAGGAGCAGCCGATTCGGCTTCGGCTGGCGGCGCTGTGGCAGACAACAACGTCGGGTAAGAAGGTTCAGCGTCATGCTTGCTGTGCAGGCTTGCCATCAGCCCAGGGACGTCTCGGCACGGCGGCAAGCCGAGCTGCCGCGCCAACGCCACCAGACTGGGCACAGTCAGGGCGGATGCTTCCAGGGCGTTGGCCCAGTGCCCATCGTCTGCGATGGGCAGGTCTGCTACAAGGCGGCCGCGGTCGAGCGTCAGCAAGCGATCTGCCAACGGCAGGACTTCATCCAGGCGATGTTCGGCAATGAGGATCGCCACACCGCGGCGCCGCAAGGCATCAAGCAGAGAGAGCAGTTCATCGGCGGCCGCCGCATCGAGCTGGCTGAGCGGCTCATCCAGCAAGATCAGCCTTGGCTCCATGGCCAGTATGCTGGCCAGCACCAGCCGCTGTTTGAGGCCGCCCGAGAGACAGTGGGTAGCCTGTTGGCTACGTTCTGCCAGCCCGACTTGTTCAAGCGCCCGCTGCACACGGCTTGCGATCTGATCGGGCTCCAACTGAAGGTTGGCCAGTCCGAATGCCGCCTCAGCAGCCACCGTGGTGCAGCAGATCTGGTCGTCGGGCGATTGCAGGACCAGCCCCACGCGGCGTGCCCGCTCTGCCGGAGAGGCAGCCTCCATTCGCCAGCCATCGATGACCACCTCGCCCTGCAGCACGCCCCCTGTACGGGGCAGCAGCCCAGCAATTCCCCGCAACAGGGTCGACTTGCCCGATCCCGTGGGCCCTGCCAGTAGCGTCAAACTGCCCGCCGACAGCTCAAAGGAGATGTCCGCCAGGGCCGGCTGGCTGCGCCCCGGGTAAGCGTACCCCAACCGGCGAACTTCCAGCACCGCCCCCGTGCCGCTCGGCGAGGCAGCCGTCGCCCGTTCTTGCCCGCTGCCGCTCACAGGACGACCCTCCGCAGCCGATAACCCAGCAGTGTACCTCCCGCAGCGCCCAGCCCGCCGTAGGCCAGACCCGCCACCACCGTCACAGCAGTCATGTACCCCAAGCTAAGCTGCAAGCGGAAGGCAAAGACGCTAATGGTATAGTGCAGGGCCATCGTCAGACCGTTAGCGAGGCCGATGGCGAGGGTAGTTCTCAGCAGGGCTGTGGCGGGCACGGCAGGGGCGTGCTGCGTAAGGGCGCTTCCTACCGTCACGCCCAGCGCCGCCAGAGACAGCTCGTACGCAGCCACGCTGACCGAGGCGAACAGCAGGGCCGCCACATTCAGCAATCCGCCGCTGATCGAGTTGAGCGTCAGCAGCCCCAACAGCGAGAGCATGGCCGTGCCCGGCCGAGGGACGAGCACCACCAGCGCCGCCAGCAACAGGCAGGAGACGCACTCGTCTGTGAGGGCCGAGATAAAAATGGCATACGGCCCGAGCGTGGCATACAGCACCGTACCCACCAGGCGAGACAGGTACGCCACCGCGAATTGGACCGCCGTCAGCAGGGCGATGAGTGATAGTTCGGCGGCGGACACACGTTGCATCAGCAGACGCCATGAGAGGCCCACCCCCAGCCAGCCCACGCCGGCCAGCAACAGTGCGGCCACGCACGCCGCGGCGACAACCGGCTCTCGAGCCACGGGCGGCAGCTCTTCTGCCGCCGAACGTGCGGCCAGTGCCACCGCCGTAAGCGCCAGCAAGCCTCCGTAGGCCAGGAGCCAAAGGTCCGAGCGGCGTCTCGTGGCCATGCCGTGTAACCTGCGCTGCGATGCAACCCCGGCAAGCTGCGCCAGCGCAGCGCGTCGCTCACTCCTTGCGCACTTGTGCGAACATCCAGGGAAGCAGCCCCTCTGGATCCCGGTAGGCCGGCGTCCAGCTATCGTGCCCGACCCCTTCCAGCTCCGTGTATTTGGGATCGCCGCCCGCCTGCCGAATGGCCTCGATCATCTCCCGCGAGCGCTCCACGGGAACGGCCCGGTCTGCCGCTCCATGCCAGGCCCACAACGGCACGTGCACCAGACGCTCGGCCTTGGTGGGATCTCCCCCCCCGCAGATGGGTGCCACGGCGGCAAACTTATCCGGGTAGCGGATGGCCAAGTCCCAGCAGCCGTAGCCGCCCATCGACAGCCCCGTCAGATACACGCGGTTCGGGTCGGCAGCCGGCTCCTTCAAAATGCGCTCCAGGATGCCCAAGGCCACGCGCATCTGGTCGCTCGGTTCCGCGGGCGTGACGAACTTGGCGGTGCGGAACGGAACATCGACCCACAGTTTGCCTTGACGGCACTGCGGGGCAATCAGCCAGCACGGGTACCGCTGGCGGTTCTCCGGCTCGGCCAGCCATGAGGGCAAGTACTTGAGCTGGGCCCGGTTATCGTCTCCCCGTTCTCCTGCGCCGTGCAGGAACAGAACCACGGGATACTTTTCGCCGGGCTGCATGGGGGGCTTGAGCAGGCGATAGCGGAACACCTCCTCGTGGTATTCGCCCCCCGTGTAGACATATTCGCCTTCTTCGTACAGCGCCTCTGGGTCAGATGGAGTTTGGGCCCATACCGTGGCCAGCAACAGGAGCG
This sequence comes from Pirellulales bacterium, assembly GCA_023511675.1. GTDB lineage: Bacteria > Planctomycetota > Planctomycetia > Pirellulales > JAIMBC01 > JAIMBC01. The sequence goes on along the minus strand of JAIMBC010000301.1, from coordinate 2,359 downwards.
GGGCGAGGTTCATGGCAGCAATGGCAATCCAGGGGCTAGGGGGCGAGGGCCGCTGTCACCGACGCAGGTGGCGAGCCAGGGCCGCACACAGTCTGTCGATATGTTCTGGCGTAGTGTACAGGTGGCAAGAGGGTCTTACCAGCACATGCACGGTACCATCGGCAGCCTGCCACTCGATGATGGGGACTTCGATCTGCTCTTCGCACCACAACGCCTGCTGCAGGGCGGCGGCGTCGAGCGGCGGCAAAGGCATGGCGATCATGCTGCCGTACCACTGTTCGCTGTCCGGGACAAACGCCGGCAGCCTCGTCAGCCGCTCGATGCAACTGCGCGCATAGCGTGCCAGGGCATGCGTGCGGCTGCGAAACCGATCCCACCCCACCGCGGCGAGAAACGCGATTGCCGCCGGAATGGAAAGCCAGGCCGAAGGGTCGCGCGTCCCCCACCAGTAGAACTCATCCTGCCAGCTTGGCGGCCTGCCCTCGGGAGTCCGCCCCCAACTGATCACCAGAGGCTCCATCCCGCCCTGCCGCTGCGGATGCACATACAAGAAGCCCGTGCCGAACGGGGCACACAGCCACTTGTGGCAGCTTCCACAATAATAGTCGCAACCCAGCACGCACAGGTCGATAGTTTGCATGGCCACGGCGTGCGGACCGTCAATGCATGTGGCCACGCCCCGCCCACGCAGCGCCTGGCACAACTGCGCCACCGGCAGGACGACCGCCGTGGGCGACGTGACATGGCTGAACACCGCCAGCCGCGTGCGCGGCGTCACCGCGGCAAGCACGCTCTCCACCACCTCCTCCGCCCCGCTAAGCGGCAAGGGCAAACGGCACAGCACGAGCCGCGCGCCGGCCCTCTCGCACCGACGACGCCACAACCTCTGCACCGCCCCGTATTCATGATCGGTCAGCAGCACTTCGTCCCCAGGCGCGAGCGGCACGCTGCCGGCCACCACGTTCATGGCCACGGTGGCATTATCCACCAGTACCAGATCTTCCGGCCGGCAGTGCACCAACCCAGCGAGAGCCTGCCGTGCCCGTTCCAGCCCCGGTACAAGCTGACGCGTCAACACCTCCATGGGCTGGCGCTCCAGCCGCGCAAACCACTCGGCACGTTCAGCGAGCACCGGCTGGGGCGCTGGCCCGAATGAGCCGTGATTGAGGTACGTAACACCATGCTCCAACCGCCACTGGGCGGCTAGCTGCACCCATTCAGGAGATTGCCAATGCAGTTCGTCTTCGTTCATAAAAAGGCGCAACACGCGCGGTTCGGCCGGTCCGAGCGGGCCCTGTGCCTCTCACCGGCGCCGGCAGGAGATGCAGCATACGTACGCCACGCCACGGAAGGAAAGATGCGGCAGGCGGGCCAACGGATCTCGACCCTATAACCCCCCACCCGCACAATGTGCCAACCGCATAAGGCCATGAACCGGCCCCACCGCGGGCGGAATCGTGCAAACTTCCCCCAGCACCATGGGGTAACCGTCCACCCGCACCATGGGGCCGACCGCCAAAGCAAGCCGGGGCTGCCGGCAGCGCTGGAACTGGCCGAGGCCGTGTCTGGCGGAGGGGTGTTCAGGTCGGCCAAGTTGCCCCGGCGAAGTCTGAAACTGCCTCCAAACTGCTGAGGCCTTGCAACGACCGGTTCGGCTGTGAGGTGCCTCCTGATGCCCGCACACGAGGAGTACAGATGCCCAGGCAACGTAGGAAGCGTCATGCACCGCCAGCCGAACTTGGGCCTCATATGGAAAACCCCGGACAAGTCGTGGGCGGGCATCGAGCCCCTATTGAGGGAATACCGGCTTGGCCATCCCACCGGCCGGACAGTCACCCAGTGCCATGCAGCCCTCTCCACGGGATCATCTTCCCGATGGTAACCGCACACCGCCAACATTCTTGACGGGGTTGGTACCTTGCCTGGGGAGCTGGGAGATCAGGGTTGCACGCAAGCGAGGTGACAGATGGCGAGGCCGATTGATCGAGAGAAGGGGCGGTTGTGAGCGGAGCGGTTGTGGCGGTTCGAGCAAAGCGGCTTGACCGGGGCCAAGAGGTGCCGCCTGGGAGCGCGGGCGTCCCGCCCGCCCCGCCGCCCCGGCCCCCTGGTGCTGGTGTACGGTTACGTGCATGTGAAGGCGGTGGGCGCCGAGGTACAAGGGATGGAGGCATGTGCCGGTGGTGATAATGACTGAGGCGCCGCAGCGCGGACAGGGTGATGCGAGGCAGCAGCCTGGGAACGAGTGGCGGCGGGTCGAAAGGGGCGGTGCGGCCGACCGGGATTGCGGTGTGGGGTTCTGGGAACGTGCAGAGCCTTCTTGCAACTCCGGCGGCTGAGATGGGTTGGGGGTGGCGGTGTC
>JAIMBC010000300.1 GCA_023511675.1 Pirellulales bacterium | reverse complement strand
ACGGATTACACTACCAGGCTGCCCCGTTGCTACTACATGAAACCGCTCTCTGCTGCCACCTTACTGCCAGCAGGTGCCGGCAGACGGTGGTCGTTCTCATGGGAGTCCCTGCCGTGCATGCCACGCGATCCCCCTTGCTGCAAGCTTACATAGGCCGCACGCCGGGCTCTGTCCGACTCTATGAAGAGGCGCGGCAGACGTTTCCCAGCGGCGTGACGCACGACAGCCGCTATCTCGAGCCGCATCCGCTGTACATCGACCATGCTTCGGGTAGCCGCAAGTGGGATGTGGATGGCAACGAGTATGTTGACTACACGGGGGGGCATGGAGCGCTCCTCCTGGGGCACAATCATCCCGCTGTCGTGGAGGCGGTACAGCGGCAGGTGGTACGCGGCAGCCATTACGGCGCCTGCCACGAACTGGAGCTGCGTTGGGCGCAGTGGGTGCAGCGGTTGATGCCCGCGGCCGAAAAGGTGCGCTTTACCAGCTCCGGTACGGAAGCCACGCTGCTGGCCCTGCGCCTTGCCCGCGCCTACACGGGCAAGAGCAAGATCTTGCGCTTCCAGGGGCATTTTCACGGCTGGCACGACCACATGGCGTTTGGGGTGTCTTCGCACTTCGACGGAACGCCCACGCCGGGAGTACTGGCGGAAGTGGCCAGACACGTGGTGCTGGTGCCGGCGGGCGATGTAGCAGCCACGCGACGTGCATTGGAAGAGCATCCGGACATCGCGGCGGCGATCATTGAACCGACCGGGGCGAGCTGGGGGCAGATACCCGTGCAGCCGAACTTCTTGCATGCCTTGCGAGAGTTGACCGAAGCACGTGGGGTACTGCTCATTTTTGACGAGGTGATCAGCGGATTTCGCTGTGCGCCGGGGGGGGCTCAGGAAGCATTTGGCATCCGGCCCGACCTGATCACGCTGGCCAAAATCCTGGCCGGGGGGTATCCGGGGGGAGCGGTGGCGGGGCGGAGGGAGATTCTGGCGGGGCTGGATTTTCAGGCCGCAGCCGCGGCGGGGCGCGAGAAGATCGCCCATCAGGGCACGTTCAACGCCAATCCCGTTTCGGCCGCTGCGGGGATTGCCACGCTGCACATCGTGGCCACCACGGATGCCTGCCATCGTGCCAATGCATACGCGGCGCGCCTGCGCGAAGCGTTGCACCGCGTGGTGCACGATGCGGGTACCGGCTGGGTGGTGTATGGGACGTTCTCGGGCTTTCACATTTTCACCAATCCCCAACGGCTCGACATTTCGCCTGCGCAGATCGAGGCTGGGGAGGTGGACTATCGTGTCTTGAAGACGCCTCCGCGCAAGTCGCTGGCCATGAAGCTCCGTGTGGGCATGATGCTGCACGGCGTGGAGCTGTTTTCGTGGCTAGGCGGTCCCACATCGGCCGTGCATACCGAGGAGGACCTGGAACGCACGATCGATGCCTTGCGGAACACCATCCGCCTGCTGCGCGAGGAGGGCGAACTTTGATGAAACGCGCGGCGCGGAGGCGCGGGTGCGCTGGGCTCGCATGAGCTTCAGTGGCAGGACTCGCTCTGCGGTGCCGTTCGGCGAGGCCGTGCGCACGTGGTGCCGCGTGGCAGCGCTGAGCTTTGGCGGTCCCGCCGGCCAGATCGCGGTGATGCATCGCATCCTGGTTGAGGAGAAAAGGTGGATCAGCGAAGAGCGCTTTGTGCATGCGCTGAATTACTGCATGCTGCTGCCTGGCCCCGAGGCGCAACAGCTTGCCACCTATGTCGGCTGGTTGTTGCATCGCATACGCGGCGGGCTCGTGGCGGGGGTGCTGTTCGTCCTGCCGGGCTTCATGAGCATCCTGGTACTGAGTGTGCTCTATGCGCACTTCCAGCAGACGCACCTGGTGCAGGCCCTGTTTTTCGGCGTCAAGCCGGCCGTGTTGGCGATCGTGCTGGGCGCGGTGTGGAGAATAGGCGTGCGCGTCCTGAGGCGCGGCATGCTGGTGGCCGTGGCGGCCGCCGCTTTTGCGGCCGTATTCTTGTTCCAGCTTCCCTTTCCGCTGTTGATTGTGTCGGCGGGCTTGTTCGGTTTCGTGGGGGGACGGCTGGCTCCGGAATGGTTTTGCGTGGCTGGGCAGGCCAGGCAAGCGGCCCGGCAAGGCGATGGCGTGCAGCCTGCCTCGCCGGCTGGCCAGAGAGAAGAATCTGAACGAAGGACGATGCCAGCGAACTCAGGCGCACCGTTACACGCGTCCACCGCGGCGCTGCACACAGATCGGCCCACGTTCTGGCGCAGCGTGTCTCTGGTGGCAGTTTTCGGCGTGCTCTGGTTCGGACCGTTGGGCCTGCTGGGGGCCTCACTGGGCTGGTCCAGCGTCTATGCGCAGCAGGGGATTTTTTTCAGCAAGGCGGCTGTGGTCACATTTGGCGGGGCATATGCCGTGCTCAGCTACATAGGCCAGCAGGCTGTGGAGCGGTACGGCTGGCTGCAGCCGGGAGAGATGCTCGATGGACTGGGAATGGCCGAGACCACTCCAGGGCCGCTGATACAGGTGGTGCAGTTCGTGAGCTTTCTGGGGGCATATCGCAATCCGGGCCCTTTCTCGCCGCTCATGGGAGGGGTGGTGGCGTCTGCCATTACCACCTGGGTGACATACGTACCCTGCTTCTTGTGGGTGTTTCTCGGCGCGCCGTACGTAGAGCGGCTGCGTGGCATCCGCTCGTTGCAGGCGGCGCTTTCCACCATTACGGCGGCAGTGGCGGGGGTGATGCTCAACCTGGCGGCATGGTTCTCTCTGCATACGCTATTTGCAGATGTTGAGACCAGGCAGTGGCTAGCTGTACGCCTGCTGCTACCCGTGCCGGAGAGCGTGCGTCCGACGGCCTGCGTGTTGGCTGCCTTGGCGCTGCTGCTGACGTTTTGCTACCAGCGGGGCATGGGCCTGACACTGGCCGTCTGCGGCGCGCTCGGAGCCCTGCTGTATCGGCAGGCGGGATAGGGGCGGCAAGGGGCGTGTGTGTAGCGGGGGCGCCGTTCGCCGCGTGCGCCCGGGGCCTCTGGTGATTCGTGGCGGAACGCTTACGGCGTCCTGAATTCATCCCTGATGAAGCGCGCGACACGATCCCACAATCGTGCGGCTGCGTCAAAGTCGACTTGCATGGCCTTGACCGTATCAGGGGATTCGACGCGGGGGCGAGAGAGCACCAGCGGGTTGAGAGGGATCTGGGCGCTCGGTCCCTGCGCCAGGGCCGTTTCGACCTCGGGAGAGAGGAGGAAGTCGATCAGCCGGCGTGCCGCAGCGGGGTGGGGGCCGTTCTTCACGATGGCCAGAGTGTTGGGGATGAACAGGGTACCCAGCTCGTGATCCGCGCGGTCGGGATAGACAATGGTGATGGGTGCGCCGCGTTCGATTTCCACGATGGCATCATCCGTGTCGGTCAGCCCGAAGGCCAGTTCGCCGGCTGCGACGGCCGCGGCAACCTGGCGGTTTCCGCTGAGAACCTGCACCTCGTTCGCTTTAAGCTGGCGGAAGAACTCACGTGCCCGGCGTTCGCCCAGCACGGCGAACAGACAGGCGGCATGCGTGGCTGTCGTGCCGAAAAGCGGCTTGGCCATCCCCACACGTCCTCGCCATTTCGGATCGGCCAAATCGAACACCGAACGGGGCATTTGCTCGGCCGGCACGAGGTTGGTATTGACGGCCAGAATGCGCGCGCGGGCTGCAAAGCCATGCCAGCGGCCTTGCGGATCGCGATATGCCTGTGGATATGTACGGGCTACGGGAGAAGGATAGGCCTCGAGCAGACCGAGGTGGGCCAGTCGCAAGGTATTGAGAATCTCGTTGTTCCAGAACACGTCGCAGCGGGGTCGGCGGCTTTCGGCGATGATGGCCTGGGCCAGGCCCACCGTCTTGGTGCTCTCCGTGTCGAACTTTGTCCGCACGCGGATGCCGCTGCGCTGCGTGAAGCGTTCCAGCAGCGGGGCGGAGAACTCGGCGTCCAGTGCGGCGTAGACGACGACCTCGGGTTGGGACGGCCGGCAACCGGCAAGGGCGGCCAGCCCCAGGCCCACAAAGCAGACTGCCAAGGGCAGGCCATACGAACGTGGCGGCGACGCAGGTGCCGGGGAATGTCTGAAAGCGAGGTCCATCAGCTCGGATCGCTAACCGGAGAGGCTGTTGGCGCCAAGGCGCACAGGCGCCGGCGGTAGGATGATAGCATTGTATCGACGGAGTCCAGGGTGAACAATTCGTCGGAGCGTGCGGCGGCGTCCCAGGCGAGGCCGCGCGCCGCCAGGGGCGCGGGGATGGAGCCCGCGGCGGGAAGGCGACGCGGGGGTGCCCTGCTGCGGGAATCCGCAGGCGGGTCCTTGCACAAGGAGAAAAATTTTTGTAGGGACACTAGCACGAATCCGCAACATTAGCTAAGCTTGTCACATATACAAGCGGGGCCTGATTCCACTGGAGATGGAGGAATGGCAAGCAGTAACGGTCAAGCGAGCAAGAGCAAGAGCCAGTTGGTACGGGAGTACCTGGCGAAGTCCCCTCACGCCTCGGTGTCGGAGATCATCAGCCACTTCAAGGGCAGGGGCATCACCATCAGCCTGGCGCTCGCCAACAAGGTCAAGTATGCCCGGCGCGAGCTGGCTGGTGGTCCCCGGAGCGCCGTCAAGGCATCGCCCGCGGCATCGGCCGCGGCACCGCCCACGCCCCCGAAGCGGAAGCGCGGCCGCCCGCCCGGAAAGGCCAAATCGCCCCATGGGTTGAAGGCCAATGCCATCCGCGAAGTGTTTGCTGAGCACGGCCTGAGCACGCGCCCCGTGGATGTGGTCCGCATGCTCAAGGACAAAGGAATTGTCGTCACCGCCGGCCAGGTCTCGGCTACCCGCCGCCAGCTCAAGAAAGAGCGCCGGCGTGCCCGGGCCGCCGCGGCGGCCCAGGCTCCCAAGCCAGAAACGGCCGGCGGCGTCACCATCGATGCCCTCAAGGCTGCACGCGAAGCAGCCGTCAAGCTGGGCGGCATCGATCGCATGCGCCAGTTGCTCGATGTCTTAAGCTCGTTGCAAGGCTAACCAGCCTGCGCCACGTTTGCGCTGCCCTGCAGCGCCACGAAGAATGTCGGCCGCCGGGCACGCAGTGCCCTCAGCGCTGCGTGCCCGTGCCCCGGCCGACGCGAGTTGAGCTTCTCTCACTCGCCCATGCTTCCGTCCCGCATTGCCTCGTCTGCGGCAGCCACGCACTCGTGCGCGGCCACCCGCTCATGGGCAGGCGCAGCGGCAAGCCCTGGCGGCTGTGCTACGCCGCATCTCGCCCATCGTACAGGGCTGCTGTTGCCCGCCGGGCCTGCTCCAGGCCTCCCGCGCGCGCCACCAGTTCGCACAACGCCTCCACTTCGTCAGGCGTCAGCTCCTCGGTGTACAGATCCAGCAGCCGCCGCACATTGGCCGCGGCCTCCTTGGCAACGTCCGGTTCTTCCATAAACCACTGCCCTGCTGGTTGTTCAGGGAATCCCTCCCTTATCCTTGCATCGGCAGCCTGATCCAAAAAGCTTAACGACCCTGCGGCGCCGCGCAGAGCCTGCCCCCCTATGCTCGATTGACATTCTAGTGAGCCCGCCGTTTCGGCGTTGCATTTGCGGCAGACTTGGTCCAAGATACCGCGGGCAGGTTGCCGTGGCATGCCCGCGGGGCGGGGCAGCCGGCTTGCCCAAGCAATGAGATACTCGCCATGCCTGGCACGTCATCCCTGCAACCGATCTGTGCGCTGTTCGGCCAGCCCGTGGCCGGCAATCCTACCCAGTACATGATCGAAAAGGCGTTCAGCCATCATGGGCTGGACTGGCGGTATCTGACCCTGGAGGTAGCGCCCGAAGACCTGGGCGATGCCATTCGCGGCATGCGCGCCATGGGCTTTCGCGGCGGAAACGTGACCAAGCCGCACAAGGTCGCGGTGGTGGAACATCTCGACCGGCTCAGCCAGGCCGCGGCATTGATGGGTGCGGTCAACTGCATTGTGCGGGAAGAGCGTATCTTGCTGGGAGAAAATACGGACGGCAAGGGATTCATGCAGTCGTTGCGTCCTCTGGTCGACCCGGCGGGAAAGCGCGTGGTCCTGCTGGGCGCGGGAGGGGCGGCGCGGGCGATCGCTGTCGAACTAGCGCTGGCTGGAGCCGCGGAGCTGACCGTGGTCAATCGCTCGCCACAGCGCGGCGCGGCGCTGGCACAACTGCTGCAAGAAAAAACGCCCCTGGCAGCATGCTATACCCCCTGGGAGGGAGAGTACGTCGTTCCCGGCGACGTGCAAATTCTTATCCAGGCCACGAGTGTCGGTATGGACGACTCGCTGGCGCGCCTGCCCGTACGATTCGATGAGGCGTCGCCGGACCTGATCGTTGCCGACGTCGTCGCGACGCCGCCGAACACGGCGTTTCTCGCCGAAGCCGCCGCCCGCGGCCTGCGCACCCTGGATGGGCTGGGCATGATCGTCCATCAGGGCGCCATTGCCTTCCAACTCTGGACGGGCGTCCAACCCGACATCGCGGTGATGAGAGAGGCCGTTGAGGAATACCTCGAAATCTAAGGCCGCGCGCGAAGGTCCGGCCATCCGCCTGCCAAGAACACGGCAACTGCGGCCGGGACGGCAGGCAGCCGCAGTTGCAGCCGCCTCTGCTTGCGGCCTGCCCGCCAAGCCACGCTCCTCAACCACGCCCCACAGCCAGGCTCCACACCGTCTCCACACAAGCACCCCACACAGCCACAGTCGGCGCACGTCCGGGAGTAAGACAGCGTCTTGACCGCCAGGGCCGGTGACATCTTTCGCATTTCTCCCATCGGCTTGACAAGTTGTTCCTCCCTAACAC
>JAIMBC010000299.1 GCA_023511675.1 Pirellulales bacterium | reverse complement strand
TCTTGGAGCACACGTAGCAGCTTGACTTGCAGCTTGGCGGTCGTGCTGTTGATCTCGTCCAGGAAGACGGTGCCGGTGTGTGCGGCCTGGAACCGGCCGGTACGGTTATCGATGGCACCCGTGAAGGCACCGCGGACATGGCCGAAGAGTTCGCTTTCCAGCAGACTTTCCGTGAGGGCCCCGCAGTTGACGCGCACGAAGGGACCGCCGCTGCGGGGACTGAGCTGGTGCAGGGCCTTGGCGATGAGTTCCTTACCCGTACCTGTTTCGCCAAGCAGGAGCACGCTGGCCTTGCTGCGAGCGACGCGCCGGGTGAGGGCATACACCTTCTGCATGGCAGGGCTGGTGCCAATGATGCCAGCAATGGGCGGCCCAACCTGGGCTTCTGGGGAGGTGGCGGTCGGTCTCAAGCCTGTGCTCTTGCCTCCAACTAGCATGGCCTCCGTGTCGTTCTCGCGCCTGCCATGGGGGGGCGAGCCTGCGTCGTGCCTGTATCTGGGGCCGGGCCTCACTCGGGGATGTTCGAATCGGCTGCGGCACGCGCCTCGATCAGGTCGAGAATGCGGCCGAGGATCTGCTGGGACTGGCGATCTTGCCGTTCGCTTTGGTTATAGCGCTCATATTGCAAAGCAATCTCTTGGGTTGTCAGCAGCGTGCCGTGCGCGGCGAGGGATGCCCCAAATGCCGCCAGGGCAGCACGGCGGGCCTCGAGCGGTTGCGTGGTGCGGCTGGCCAGCTCCAGCAGCGTGCGTTGGGCCAGCGGCGAGCCAAGCTTGCCCAGCATGTGCGTGGCCGCGAGGGTCAGTTCAGGAACCCAGGCTGCCAGAGTTACGGGCATTTCCACACGCCGCAAGTCGTACAGGGCTGGCCGCGTCTCCGCCAGTTGGGCCAGCCAGGCGAGCGCCTGCTGCGCCTGAGCAAGACGCTCCGCTGGTGGGGCTGGGCGGGCATCCGAGCCGGCCAGCAGATGTTCGACCTGGAATCGCATGCCCGCCAGATCCTGCGGGCGGACAAAGGCTGCGGCACGATCGTGCTGTGCCGCCAGGCGCTCGGCAGCCGGCAGATCATCGAGGGAAGCCACGACCGCCACGGGCACGTGCGCCGTCCGCACGTCGCGGCGCAGTGCCTGCAACACCTGGCCCGAGGCGGGTAGGGCTAGCCGAGCATCCACGAGCAGCAACTCGTAGTCTGGAGAGGAGGTGGCCAGCCTGAGCAACTCTCGGTTCGTGGTGACAGCTTCTGCCTCATAGCCCAGCTCGACCAGCATGCCGGCCAGGCGGCGCGCCTCATGCAACTGGGGCGCGGCAGCCACGGCGCGTGGCATGCCCAGCGTGCCGGCAAAGTACCCCAACGCCTCGACCACGTGGCTGGAACCAGAATAGGAGTGCTGCGGATTCAGTCGCATCACGGCCGCCAAGGCGGCGAAACGCAGGCGGCGGTTAGGATGCTGCACCGCCTGCACGAGAGGGCTGGGGCGTGGCTGCCGCGTGTACAGTACGTCTGCATTGCCAGACTCGCCCAGAATCTCGGCGGCTGCCGAGGCGGCGGCGGCGTGGCCCTGGTTGGCGTTCTCTTCCAGCAGGGTCTCCAGGGTCGCCAGATCGAGGCGGCGCAGTTCTGCCCAGGCATCCGGCTGCGCGTCGGGCTGCGTGGTACCGGCGGCTGTTTCACGGCCGGCGATTTCGAGCAGAATGCTCAGACGCAGCCGCTGCAAGCGTGGGTTCTTCGGCAGGATGCGCCGCGCGCCCTCTGCGTGACGCAACGCCAGGCGCAACGTGGCCGTCCGCGCGTCTACCTCCTGGGGCACAGGCTGGCGGGAGGGTGCGTCCCAATGCCAGAGCACAAAGCGGCCCGCGGCATTGGGCGACGCCTCTTGCTGGCCGTTGAAGTAGGCCTTGGCCAGCCGGTACAACTCCGCCGCCGCCTCGCCGGAGAGGGGCAACGCGCCGCGGGCCTGCTCCAAGGCGCTGCCAGCGGCCTCTTGCAAGGCGGGATCGACCTGTATGCCCAGCGCCGGAGCGTACAGAGCAAGCTCCGCCTGCCGGCCCAGCCGGCCCAGCACCAGCGCAGCCTGGCGCGCCATATCGTCCGTGGCGCCTTCCAGCACGGCGACCAGCGGTTCGACGGCAGCGCTCTGCTGCATGGCCAGCGCGGCACGCAGCGCTGGGAGGTGGTCTTGAAACGAGGGGTCTTGCAGGGCGGCAATCAGGGCCAGCACGGCCTGCTCCTCGCCCATGCGCAGATGCAGCGCGGCAGACTGTCGCAGGTTGGGCGAGGGGCTCTTGAGCTGCTCGACCAATCCGGACAAGCGAGCCGGATCTTGCGCGTGCCGCTGGGCCGCTTCCAGCACCTGGCGGGCAAACTCGGCCCCTTCGGGCTTGAGTGCTGCTACCGAGCCCAGCTTGATGAAGGCGGCGGAGCCAAAGCGTGCGGCCAGGTCGGCCATGGCCGCGTCGTCCAGGCCTGCCGCCATGAGCTGGCGTAGCAGCGGCTGGGCTGCGACGGGCTGGTTGAGATCGATGATGATCAAGATGGCTTCCAGCAACTCGTCGGCCGTGGTGGGGCGCGATTCCAGCAGGGCCTTGACCGCTGGATCCAGCTCCATGGGCGCCGGTGCTGGAGCCGCCGCGTCCGCTGCCGGCTCTTCCTCCGCATCGGCTTGCTGCTGGGCCGCCGTGGGAGGGAGCGGCGCGGCAAGGACGCCGCAGAGCAGCACCGCCACAACCGCAGCCAAGTCCATGTTCACGCTGTGCGCTCGGCAAACCTTGTCACGCATGGTGCGTCTCTCCGGCGAGGACAACGCCATCCCGGGCAGATTGCGGCTGCGGAATCTTCCTGCTCGGTTGGGCCCAGGCGTGCGCAGCCTTGCTCCTGTGAAGCCAGCGGACCCTCAGGACCGGTGATGCCATCATCCGATGCCAAGCCGTTGTTTCCATGCCTGAACTTGCAGATCGACTTGATGCTCGCCGCTGGAACCATAGCTGGTGAGCGTGGCGGCTGCGCGGTACGGGCCAAGCACCTCGTACACGCCAGCATCGCAGGCAGGGGCGATGGCACGCATCTCGGCCAGCGGCAGGTCTTGCAGCCCCACGCCCCGCTCGATGGCCACGCGCACGAGCTGCCCTACCTGCGCATGGGCCGTGCGCTGGGGCGTGCCCTGCCGGATGAGGTACTCCATCAAGGCCGTCGCATCCAGGTAGCCTTCATCCAGACGGCGCGCAATCGCGGCACGATCCAGCTCCGCCGCCGCCACCAACGGTGCCGCAAGCTCCAGACAGTCCCGTACCGTGTCGTACGAGTCGAAAAGCGGCTCCTTGTCTTCTTGCAGGTCGCGGTTGTATGCCAGCGGCAGCGCTTTGACAAGGATCAACAGCCGCATCAGATCGCCCATCACACGCGCCGCCTTGCCTCGAATCAGCTCCAGCACGTCTGGGTTGATCTTCTGCGGCATGATCGACGAGCCCGTGCAATACGCCTGCGGCAGCTTGAGAAACCCAAACTCGGTGGTCGACCAGAGGATCCACTCCTCGGCCAGAGTGCTCAGATGGGCCGCGATCAGGCTCAGGGCGAACACAAACTCGATGACAAAATCGCGGTCGCTCGTGGCATCCAGGCTGTTGGCTGACACCTCGTCGAACCCCAGGCGGCGGGCAACCTCGTGCCGGTCGATGGGCAGGCTCGTGCCCGCCAATGCCGCCGAGCCTAGAGGCAGCACGTTGGTGCGACGGCGGCAATCGGCCAGCCGCCCGCGATCTCGCTGGAACTTCTCGCAATAAGCAAGCCAGTAGTGGGCCGCCAGTACAGGCTGCGCCCGGCGAAGGTGCGTGTAACCGGGCAACACACAGCCCCGGTCCCGTTCACACCGGGCTACAAAGGCTGCCTGGAGCCGCTGCAAGCGTTCGTCGATGGCGTCCACCGCCTCCCGTACCCAAAGCCGCAGGTCGGTGGCCACCTGATCGTTGCGACTGCGTGCGGTATGCAACTTGCGGCCCACATCGCCGAGACGCTCCACCAGCGCACGCTCGATGTGCATGTGGATATCTTCAAGTTCTGGCGAGAAGGGCAGCGCGCCCTGCTCAATTTGCTGGCGAATGTGGTCCAGCTCCTGCTCAATTTGCTGGCACTCGTCGGCAGTCAGCAGGCCCACACTGGCCAACATTTGTGCATGGGCGATTGAGCCAGCGATGTCTTGCGCGTACAGGCGGCGGTCGAAGGCGATGCTTTCCGTGAACCGTTGCACACGGATATCTGTGGGCTGTTGAAACACGCCACCCCAGGTGGGGTTGGTCACTGCAACCCTCCGCAGTACCGGCCGCGCTAGCGAGGAACCACTCAACCAGTCTACTGTAAACAGGCTGCTAGGTGCTGTCAACGACCGCCGTCGCTGCCTCCACCCCGCTACAATCGACACAAGTGATTGATTGTCAATGGTTTGGTTTCTTCTGCCCAAGACGGTTGGTGCCGGGGCAGCCGTGGCCTAGAATCAGTCTATGGACCGCAGGCAGTGGCTGACCTTGTTACTCGGCCCCGTGCCCATCATTACGGGGGCCCTGGCGCTCTCTCGGCTGGCGCGGCCCATTGCCCAACCGGCCGTAGCACACAACCGGGTGCTGCCGGCAGGGCCGTGGAGCGCGGCGCGGGACGGCGGCGGACCGCCCCAGCGACAATCAACTAGTTCGTCTCTATCTATTGACTGCCAACGGCAGGCGCTGAAGTGGCAACGCGATCTGGGCGACGAGTTTGCGGTAATCGTCCGGGAGCCGTTCGTGCTGGTGGGAAACCTGGACGCCAACGCCCTGACCGCCTGGTACGACGAAACGCTGCGGCCGACTGCCCGTGCTATGCAAACCACGTACTTTACCACCGCTCCCCACAAGCCTGTGTCTGTGCTCTTGTTTGCGGACGAAGCCTCATACGGCCAGTATGCTCAACAACTGTTCGGCGATGAACAGGTCTCTGTATACGGCTACTACAAGCCAGAACAGCATACGCTTGTTCTTAACGCCGCCACAGGCCGTGGCACGCTAGTACATGAACTCACGCACGCACTGGCGAGCTTCGACTTTCCGGCCATGCCCGATTGGTTCAACGAGGGGCTGGCCTCGCTGCATGAACAGTGCCGCTTCCGTGCGGACGGGTCCGGCCTTGACGGCCTGCCCAATTGGCGGCTGCCAGGGCTGCAAAAGGCCATTCGCCGAGGCGTGTTGCGCCCGCTTCACGCGCTACTGACAGAGCCAGAGTTTCGCGGCAGCCAGGTGGGGCTCAATTATGCGCACGCCCGCTACTTCTGTATGTTCATGCAACAGTGCGGCGTGCTCGCCGAGTGCTACAGACGCCTGCGAGACACCCATGCCCAGGATCCACACGGACTGCACACGGTACGCGCCGTGTTTGGCAATCCCACCTGGGACGAGCTGGACGCACGCTTCCGCCAGTGGGTACTCGATCTCGAGTATGAGCCAGACTAGGGCGTGAGTCTGCTCGCGCCGCGTGGCAGCCGCGTCACTCTCTAGCGTTATCCTCCCGTGCGAGCCGGCGCAGCAACCTAGTTGCCTCGGCTACCGATGCTCGCAACTCGTCAACCTGCGCGCGGAGAGCGTCTAGCTCGCCACGCAGCTCCTCAACCGTTTGTTGCGGCTCGGCAGGCTCCGCCGTATCGAGCGGAGCACGGCGCAACACATGCACGTCAGCGGCATCGCCTGTGTGGGCGCCCTCTACTTCCGCCCTCGGGCTTGCTGGGGCGGGGGGGCGGGTCGCCAACACCTCGGGAACACGTGCCAGCAACCGGTACGCGTTGGCAGCCATGCCCTGCTCGTCGTCGAGAAGGATCTTGAACTGCCCGTCCCCAAGGATGATCCGCATCTGAACCACGTCTCGCCGCGTGGCGCTGCAAGGAGCCGCTGCCGCGGCGTCGCACGCCATAGGCTCGCCCTGGCGGACTGCATCGCAAACGGCGCAGGCGGGCGTACCGCACGCAGCACATGCCGCGGGCCGAGCACGACCGCAGTCCGGGCAGCCGCCACATTCGCGCCAGCGGCCACAGTGCACGCAGATGTCACAGGCAGAGCAGTTTGATAGAGCCGGAGAGCCACAAGCCGGACAGCCACAAGCCACCCACGCCGGAGCCAGGCCGGACGCACATGCGGGGCAACAATTTGGGCAATGGCGGCACTGCGGGCAGGTCTGGCCAGGACCAGCCTCGTGTCTCTGCCCTGGGCCAAAAGCCCGATGCGGGGGGTGAGGACGGCGATGATGGCCGTGACGCGCGTGGTGCGCCGTCCCATGGTGGTGCCTGTGCGGCCCTAACGGATGGTGGCCGGGAACAGGTGCGCCGTGCTGGCCGTGGTGGCTTTCTGGTCCATGCGGGCAATGATGGGCATGATGAGCATGATGTGAATGATGGTGTACGTGTTGATGATCGAATGGTTGTGGGCCTTCTGGGCCCGGAGCGTCCAGACCGTATTGCGGGGGACCGTGATCGTGCGGGCCATCGGGATGTGGGCCGTGGCGGCGGGGGCCGCGCTGGCGGGGACCGTCATCGCGGGGGCCATCATGGTGCGGCCCAGCATGGTGCGGCCCAGCATGCTGTGGATCACCATGCTGTGGGCCATCGTGATGCGGGCCGGGATGGTTGGGCCGGCCGTGCCGAGGGCCGCGGCGCTGGGGGCCGTGCCGGTGGGGGGACGAGGCGGTGCGAGCGGGGCGGCCGGATGCGGGGCGGGCCGGCGCGGAGGGGCGGCGGTGATGGAACGGGGGCCGCGGCCGGTGGGGGCGGCCCAGGGGTCCTGGGCGACGTCCCCCGCCGTCCGCCGCTCCATGCAGGCCAAC
>JAIMBC010000298.1 GCA_023511675.1 Pirellulales bacterium | reverse complement strand
GAGCGGATCGTACGCACAGTCATCGAGACAGCGGGCAGCCTCCTCGCTGTCGCTGGGGAGCCACGGACATCCGCCACAGTTCTCGCCACACGGGAGGGCTGCTGATGCTGCTGATCAATCCCCAGGTGCGCGTCTACCTCTGTACCATGCCCGTGGATCTGCGCAAGAGCTTCGACGGTCTGAGCGGCCTGGTGCAAAGCGTGTTCCAGCAGAGTCTGCTGGAAGGGCATCTGTTCCTGTTCCTCAACCGGCGTCGCGACCGGCTGAAGATGCTCTGGTGGGACCGCGACGGCCTGGCCATCTGGTACAAGCGGCTGGAGCAGGGCACCTTTGAGATGCCGCGTGTGCCGGAGGGAGCCACGCACGTACGGCTGGATGCGGCAGAGCTGGCCATGCTGCTATCCGGTGTATCGCTGGGCGATGGCGTGATCGGCTGTGACGGCACGCCCTGCCGTGTGATTGTGCCCGAGACGCTGCCGAAGCTAGAGCCGACGAACCAGCGTTCGGTGCGGATGCACGAGGTGTTTGCGGCGGCGAGGAGGGACGGGAAGAAGAGTGTCCTGGCGCGGATGTGGGTGTACCACAGCTTTGTACAGCGGCTGGTGGCGTACGACTTCACGGTGAGCCGGCATCGGGACGGTCCGGCGGAGGTGCTGGCATCGTACCGGGGTCTGCTGATGGGGGACTGCTGGGCGGGCTTCGAGAGCATTGCGGTGGGGGCGGAGGGACGGATCGCGCCTGAAGCGTGCTGGTCGCGCGGACGTCGTCATGTGTATCAGGCGGAGGAGACGGACACGCTGCATGCCCGGCGGCTGCTGGGGTGGATTCAGGTGCTGTATGAGCTGGAGGACGTGGCGCGGGAGTGGTCGGCCACCCAGCGCTGGGAGTTGCGACAGAGGTACGCGGTGCCGCTGCTGGAGAGGATGGGTGCATACATCCACGGACCGGAGGTGGCGGCGGTCCTGCCGCGGAGCCTGATGGGCAAGGCGTTGAACTACCTGCGGAACCACTGGCGGGAGCTGAATCTGTATACGACGGACGGTCGGCTGCCGATCGACAACAACGCATGCGAGCGTGCGTTGCGTCAGGTGGCGACGGGGCGGAAGAACTGGCTGTTCTTCCAGAGCGTGCAGGCTGGCGAGGAGGCGGCGATTCTGCTGACGCTGATCCAGACGGCGAACCTGAACTGCCTGGACGCGCGGGCATACCTCGAGGCGGTGCTGAACGCGTTGGCGGGCGGCTGCACGGACTACGTGTCGCTTTGTCCGCACCATTGGGCGCGGACGCACCCGGAGATGATTCGGGAGTATCGGCGTGAGGAGCGGCGGGATGCGTTGGAGCGTCGGATGTCCCGGCGTGCGCAACGCCGTACCCACGACCCGGACCCATGATGGGTTCGTAGGCACAGGGGCAGGAAGCTGTCTCGTAGTTGCGAATCGCGGTGGCAGCCGCCGCGAGCATGCCTGCGCAAGCACGAGGGCAGCCACGTGCCCTTCGCACGCAGAGCGACGGGCCCCTGCGTGGCCTCTGCCGCGGCTGCGCCCCTGTGTGAGAGGCGCTAGCGACAAAGAAGATTTGATCGGGCCAAACGTCAGCGCTGCGCCCCAGTGTGAGAGGCGCTAGCAGCGATCATCGAATGTCGTGAGCGCGGCCGTCCCAGGCGGCATGGCCGCGCATACTGGCATTGTGTCATACGGCATGCCCCGCGCATGATTCGTTGCCGGTACGGTATTGACGACCGCGAGATGATGCCCATCCGCCGATGGAACGTGGCGTAAGGGGGACGGCGTAGGGTCCGTGCCTGGCCGTAGACTGACGCGCTGCCCTCCGTGCGGCTCATGTGCCGTGTGCTGCCGCGGGCGTGCCGCGGTGTTGGCCGCACGGCGTGGTCGCGCGTTGCGCGTCGCGTTCTGCGAGGCTGAGTCCGCACGTCTTCGGTTCGTGTCTCGTGGGACGGGAGGGGGCCCCTGTGGGCGAGGATACTCCCGAGTGCCGCAGGCTGCCGTGATGTGGGAGGCGCATGGATGTGTGCGAGGCTGGTGCCGCGCGGTCATTAGGGCGGACGCCACCGCCGCCGGCGCGTCCCTATGTACGGACCTGGCCCGGCGAGAGCGTCCCCTGGCCTATCCGCACGACTCGTTGAGGGCACTGCGATCTCATCCCTCCAAGTCCTTGGCGTATCTCCCTCAGCCTCCTCCCAGCTCCCACCAAGCCGCCTTTGCCTGGGCCCTTTGGCCGACCTCAACACCCTCTGGCGAACCCGACCCCTACCCGCTCCGGCCCCCTGCCCCTTGCGGCCCATCCTGCCACCTCCCGGCCGCCCGGCGCGTCCCCCGCCGCCCCGGCCCCCTGGTGCTGGTGTACGGTTACCCTGTTCGAGTCACGGGGTTTGGCGGCGACCATGGGCGGCACAACCTGCAAGAGCGATCAGGCGTGCCACCACGCAGTCTGCCTCCAGCGGCTCGGCCAGCTCGATGCGGCGGCACTCGCTCAGGCTGCGCAGCCAGGTGAGCTGCCGCTTGGCGAACTGGCGCGAACGCGTTTTTACCAGGGCCACGGTCGCGGCCAGGTCGCGTGCGGAGTGGAGATGTTCCAGCACCTCTCGGTAGCCGAGCGCCTGGCGCGCCGTGCGGCTGAAATGTACGCCAGCGGCGAGCAGCCTGTGCACCTCCTCCACCAAACCCGCATCAAACATGGCATCGACGCGTGCCTCGATGCGTGCGTACAGCACCGGGCGGGGCCAGTCGAGCCAGAAGACCCGGCAGGCCTCAGCCGGCCGTGCCTGTTCGAACTGCTGCTGCCAGGTGCTCAGGGGGGTTCCCGTGAGGTGGTACACTTCCAGGGCCCGGATCAGGCGCCGCCTATCGCCGGGATGCAGCCGGGCAGCGGCAGCGGGATCGACCCGAGCCACCTGTGCATGCAGCCAGCCTGGCCGCTCGCTGGCGGCTCGTGCAGCCATCTCGGCGCGGAACTGCCAGTCGGGCGCTGGCCCGGTGTACAGGCCTCGCAACAGGGCCTTCAGGTACAGGGTGGTGCCGCCTACGAACACTACCTCGCGCCCTCTGCTGCGGACGTCGGCCGCCGCCTGGTGCGCCAGGGCGACATACTGTGCCAGGCTGAACTCTTCTGTTGGAGGCAGCACATCGATCAGATGGTGCGCGACGCGCTTGCGTTCGGCGGGCGTGGGCTTGGCCGTACCGATGTCCAGCCCCTGGTACACGGCCATGGAGTCCACCGAAATGACCTCGCCGCCGATCCGCTCGGCCAGCGCGCAGCCCACTGCGGTCTTGCCGCTGGCGGTGGCGCCGGTGACAAACCAGCCATCGAGGGGCTGAAAGATCTGGCTCATCCCGGATTGCTCAAAATCGCAAAACAGCCTAGATTCTAGCTCCGCCTGTGCGCATGATGCACGCATAGCCTCTGGCAGAGCCGCGCAGGCAGGCGCGCCCCCAGGGCTCACAGAAGATCCGCAACCCCGCTGGCGCGGCGGCGCGGGCAGGCCGCCCGTTCGTCCCGAGGATGGAATACCACGCGTGACTGGCAACGAGACGATTTTTGCACGGCTAATGCAGGTTATTGAAGATCGCAAGCAGCGCATGCCGGAGCACTCGTACACGACGCAGCTCTTTGAGGGCGGCACCGGCAAGATTGCCGACAAGCTGCTGGAGGAGACCGAAGAACTGATCGAGGCGGCCAACGAGACCGAGGGGGATCCGCGCCACAGCATGATTCATGAGGCTGCCGATCTGATCTACCATTTGTTTGTGATGCTGGCCCATCGCGACGTGCGGCTGGCGGACGTGGAGGCCGAGCTGGCCCGCCGGTTCGGCATTTCCGGCCTGGACGAGAAGGCGGCGCGTAGCAGCCAGCGGCAGCCATGAGCACCTTTCGCATCGGCATTCCCAGCAAGGGCCGTCTGGCCGAGGTGGCCGCCGAGCTGTTGATGGAGGCCGGGCTGAGCTTCCGCCGGCAGGAACGCAGCCTGTTTGCCCGCGTTCGCGAGCTGCCGCTGGAAGTGGCCTTCTTGCGCACCGAAGACATTCCCGTGCTCTGTGCGGAGGGTGCCATCGACCTGGGCATCACAGGCAGCGATCTGGTGGCGGAAAGCGCGGTGCAGGTGGCGGAGCGGCTGGCCCTGGGCGTGGGGCACTGCCGGCTGGCCATCTGCGTGCCGGAGGCATCGAGCATTGAACATCCGCACCAGCTTGCCGGCCTGCGCGTGGCCACCAGCTTTCCGCATTGCACGCAGCAGTACCTGCGGCAGCACGGCACGGAAGTGCATCTGGTGGCCATCCGCGGTTCGGTGGAGGTGATGGTGGCGCTAGGCGTGGCGGATGCCGTGGTGGACCTGGTCGAGACCGGCAGCACGCTGGCGGCCAATCAGTTGCGCATTCTGGACGAGATCGGCCGCTACCAGACCGTGCTGATCCAGAACCTCGCCCAGCGGGAGCCGCAACTGGCAGACCGCGTGGTGCGGCGGCTGGAAGGCGTGGTGATTGCACGCAGCTACTCGCTCTTGGAGTATAACGTCCCCCGCGCGCGGCTGCGCGAGGCCGAGCAGATCACGCCCGGCTTCAACTCGCCCACCGTCAGTGCGCTGGAGGATCCCGATTGGTGCGCCGTGCGCGTGATGGTCCGGCGGCACGAGGTGATCGAGATCATGGAACGGCTCGAAGCCCTCGGCGCCAGCGCCATCCTGGAAACTCGCATCACGAATTGCCGGTTGTAGCGTGCGGCGCTTTCGCATCCAGGAGTTTGTGCTTGGGAAACACGATTCTTGCAGCCCTGGGCGGGGGGAGACGTCCGACACGTGGCCCCAGGGAGACAGCATGTCGACCGTTGTCAGAGCCGACAGCCGGTCTCGTGGTGGGAGGAGCGCTGTTGCCTGACCCCGCGCTGCCGCTGCAGGCTCGCGTTGCGGATGCTCTGGACAAGGCTGGCCCTGTTGCTGGGCGTGTTCCGTGCAAGAGCGGTGCAGAGGAACAGGGCTCGTTCCCTTGCAGACGACAGATATCCTGGGCACCATGCGCATCCTGGGCCTAGATATTGGCGGGGCGAACTTGAAAGCGGCCGACGGGCTGGGGTTTGCCGTCACGCGGC
Organism: Pirellulales bacterium; assembly: GCA_023511675.1. Taxonomy (GTDB): domain Bacteria; phylum Planctomycetota; class Planctomycetia; order Pirellulales; family JAIMBC01; genus JAIMBC01. The sequence continues at coordinate 1,839 of JAIMBC010000298.1, read as the reverse complement.
CCTTTGCCCTCTGGAAAGACCCTCAAGGTTTGACAGCGGCGATTGGACAACTGTTAGCCGGCTGCGGGCCGGCGGACGCCATCGCTGCCACCATGACCGGCGAGCTGGCGGATTGCTACTCGACCAAGGCAGAGGGCGTAGCAGCCATCGTGGCAGCGGTGTGTGCCGCGGCAGAAGGGCGGCCGGTATGGGTGTATCTGGTGGACGGGCGGTTCGTCGCGACTCAGGAAGCCGTGGCGGAGCCGCTGCTGGCGGCGGCAAGCAACTGGCGCGCGCTGGCGGCATTTGCCGGCAGTCTCGTCCCGCAGGGGGCAGCCTTGCTGCTGGACATCGGCTCGACGACCACGGATCTGATTCCCCTGGAAGGGGGGCAGCCGCGGCCAGCGGGCTTGACGGATCCGGAGCGACTGGCGTGTGGCGAGTTGGTGTACACAGGGGTGGTGCGCACGCCCGTCTGCGGGCTGGTCGGCTCGCTTCCGTGGCGTGGTAGACGGGTACCCGTGGCCCAGGAATGGTTTGCCACCACACTGGACGCTTACGTGTTGCTGGGAGATCTTGCAGAAGAGCCTGCGGTGGGAGTGGGATTGTCTTGCCACACGGCGGATGGGCGGCCCGCCACCATCGCATGTGCACAGGCACGGCTGGCGCGTACCATTTGTGCAGACAGCAGCATGTTCACGCTGGAGGAGGCGCATGCCGGGGCGCGGGCGGTTTCGGCCGCGCAGCTTGCGCTCTTGGCGCGTCAGGCACGGCTGGTGCTCTCGCGTTTGGCGGAGCCGCCTGGTGTGGTGATCGTCTCTGGACAGGGAGAGTTCCTGGCCCGCCGGCTCATAGAACAGTTGCGACTCGGCGTGCAGATCGTCTCGCTGGCCGACACTCTTGGTACGAACGTCTCGGAGGCCGCTGCGGCACATGCCGCGGCGGTGCTGGCACGCCGGCAGGGGGTGGGCTGAACGCCAGGATGCGTTAGCGAGGCGTCATGCCTTCGCGCTTGGCATACTCCATGCGCCAGATAAGGTATTTAACGGGCAGCTTCACGATGGCGGCGGATTGCTCATCGACGGGCATGCGCGAGAACGTGTACGCTGAATAATATACGGGCGTCAGATACCAGGTGTATCCGGATGCCAGCAGGTAATTGCTAAGCAGGAAGGATCCTCCCTGATTGGCGAAGACAGCCACAGGTAGATTGCTATGGAAGAAACCCGCTTGCACGGTGTAAATGGTGTTGGTGGCCAGTCCCAGGCAAAGAAGAATTCGGCCGATCAGTTCGATGGCGAGGTGAAACTTGAGCTTGACCCTGGAAAGTGCGTCGGTCGCCAGGCGGCCGACGAGCAGGAACGTTCCCAGCAGTGTCCAGAAGCTGATGCCAGGTGCGAACCAGTAGAGGTCACGCCACATGGAGACCAGCAGGCTGGCCAGCGGCTCGAAATAATTGAGGGCCATGATGGTGGCGAAGAGCATGTTGCACGTGAGCAAGATCAAGGACCAGAGGCCCTCGCGAAAGGTCGTGGCAACCACTGCCAGCCAAACGCCGATCATGACGAGGAAATATATAATGGACCACAGCATGGAAGCGGCCTCGGCCTTATTCCTTGAGCACACGAACCAGCTCGGGGAGCGAGGTCACACCGCGAGCTACCAGCAGCAACCCCTCGTCCTGCAAGGTGCGCATGCCTGCCTGGCGGCAGGCGTTTTGCAGCACGTCGAGCCGCGGGTGACTGACGATCGCCTGCCGCACGTGATCATCCACCACCAGCAGCTCGAACAGCCCGGTACGGCCGCGATAGCCGATGGCGCGGCAGAACTTGCAGGGTTCGGGCGGCGGCTGTCCTTCCA
>JAIMBC010000030.1 GCA_023511675.1 Pirellulales bacterium | reverse complement strand
GCCATGCACGCCTTTGAAGAGGTACTGGCCGATTACCGCACCACCGGCCTGTCGCTCAAGGGGCATCCGCTGTCTTTTCTGCGGGACGAGCTGGAGCGGCTTGGCGTGGTGCGGGCCGCCGAGCTGGCGCGGCTGAGACACGGGAAGTTGCTCCGCGTGGCGGGCCTGGTGCTGGTGCGGCAGCGGCCCGGCACGGCGCGGGGCATCACGTTCGTCACGCTGGAGGACGAGTCCGGCACGGCCAACCTGGTGGTGCGGCCCGAAATCTGGGAGCGTTACCATCGCGCGGCGAGCACGGCCACGGCCCTGCTGGCCCATGGCCGATTGGAGCGGCAGGGCGCCGTGATCCACGTCCTGGCGAGCAAGCTGGAAGACCTGCATCAGGTCTCCGTCCGTCTGGCCAGCCGCTCGCGGGATTTTCGCTGAGCGGCTGGGCCTGCTTGCTAGCGCTAGCCCGCATGGCGTGCCCGGACGCACAGCCTGGCGGCCGGGCCGGTCGCATCGGCCCGATTGCTCCGATCGATCCCATCAGACTTATCGTCAGACCTATCAATGGCACGGCCGCAGGCGGTGCGGGGCGTTCACACGCCGCTGGGCACGTCGCCCGCGCTGTGGACGAGTTGGGCGAAGACGCCGCCATGCTGGAGCAGCTCCTCGTACGTGCCCTGCTCCACGATGCGGCCCTCGTCGAACACCAGGATCCGGTCCGCGTCGCGCAGGGTGGTAAGGCGGTGCGCCACCATGATCACGGTGCGGTCGGCCCGCGCGGCGGCGATGGCACGCTGCACGGCGCGCTCGCTGATGTTGTCGAGTGCCGAGGTTCCCTCATCCAGAATCAGGATGGGCGGGTTCTTCAAAAAGGCGCGGGCCAGGGCGATCCGCTGCCGTTGCCCGCCGGAGAGATTGTGCCCCCGCTCCGCAACGTGGAACTGGTACCCACCAGGCATGGCCATGATTTCATCATGGATGCAGGCCATCTGTGCGGCGCGCACCACGTCGTCGAAGCTGGCGCCCGCGTTGCCATAGGCGATGTTCTCCTGAATCGTGCCGGCGAACACGAACGGCGTTTGGCTCACATACCCGATCAGCTTGGCGATCACCTCGCGGCTGGCTGCTTCCAGGGGTTCTCCGCCCAGAATCACCCGGCCCGAAGTGGGGTGTACCAGCCGCATCACCACCTTGAGCCAGGTCGACTTGCCAGAACCCGAGCGGCCCACGGCGCCAATCGTCTCGCCGTGCCGGATGCTCAGGCTGACATTGTCCAGCGCCCGCTTGGTGCGGCCGTCCGGCGTGCGATACTCGACCGTCAGGCCCTCGGTCACGATCATCGGCTCGCCCAGCTCCAGCTCCGGATAGCGCAGCGTGGGCAGGAAGAAGGACTTGTCCACAGGCGTGTGCAGCATGTCGAGGAGATCACCCACCTGGAGGCTGCTCTCATGGGCCTCATCGAGGATGCGATGCACTTCCTTCAGCGGATGGATCACGCTGAGGAACAGCGTGGAGAAGGTGAGCACGTCTCCCAGGCTGATCACGGGGGGGCGGATGGTGGCCAGATAGATGGCGTAGGCGATGACGATGATGTGGAACAGGCCCTCGTTGAGTGCCTTGAAGCAGCCGAACCAGGCCATGGCCATGTGATGGCGAATGGCCTTCAGCCGCCGCGTCTCGGCGGCGTGGGCCACCCGCTCTGCCTCCTGAGTGTGCGTGTTGGCCGCGCGGATGTACTCGATGCCGCCCAACTGCTCGACCACCGTGCCATCGAGCGCCTCCTTGCTGCGCAGCAACTGCAAGCGGATCCCCTTTTGCGAAGTCATCTGCCAGATGGTCAGTGCCAGCGAGACGGGTATCACGCCCGCCATTACCAGCCCCACGCGCGGCTGTTGCGTCAGCGCCAGCACCAGCGACGAGCCGACGACGCACAACGCCGGAAACAGGTCCATGAAACCCAGCTTGAGCAGCTTGACAAACCCCTCCACGCTGCGATGGATGCGCCCGTGCAGGGCGCCAATCCGCTCGCGCGACAAGACGTGCAAGTCTCCCTTGAGCAGGTGCGTCACCAGTTTGACCGCCGTCTCCTTCTCGATCCGCGTGCTGGTGCCCTCCACCAGGTACTTGCGCGCCACCAGAGACAGCTCGCGGACCAGATACGCGCCGGCCACGAACACCAGAAAGGTCAACACCACGCGCACCAGCAGCTCTCCCGGCAGCCGCTCGGCCAGCTCGTCGTGGCCGGTGCGTCCCTGCTTCCAGTCGTAGGCGTCGTCCAGACCGGTTGCCCACATCGGTATGAACGAGAGCCGACTCAACGGCTGCTTCCCCTGGACGCAATCGACCAGGCCGCCGATCCAGAAGGGGAACACGGCCGTGGCCCCGGCGTTGACCAGCATCACCAGAATGCCCGCCAGCAGGGCGCGGCGGTGCTCCCGGGCGACCATCTGCCACACCTGGCGCCAGCGCTGCCCCACCGTGCGCATCTCACGAACAAAGGCAGCCAACGGTCCGGCAGGCTTGGTGGCGGTACTCATCGCAGGCGTTCCTAGTAGCGAAACAGGGTGAAATACACGCCGTAGAACACCAGCATGAACAAAGAGAAACTCAGGCCAAAGGGCAAGTAACGGCGGAAGGTAATGCGGTGCTTGTCGTCTTTAAAGCGGCCGCTCTCTTCGCAGAGGATGATGCCCGCACTGGCAGCCGTGATGATCGAACTGCTGCCTGCGCAAATGCCGCCGCCCAGGGCCCAGGCCGCAGAATGACTCTGAGCCGCTTCCAGACCCTGCGTCTGAGCCAGGCCGTAAATCTGGCCCGAGGCGGCCGTGGCCCAGCTCGCCGCCTCCGTGAACATGGTGCCCAGGTAGCCCGTGATCGCAATGGCCCACGGCGCCGCCTGCGTGGCCACAATCTGCTTGCGCAGCATGAAGCCGATCCAGGAATACTCCACGCAGCCGGCCAGCACAAAGATGGCCGCAAACGCCAGGTACACCTCATACCCGAGAGACTTGAGCGTCTCCAGCCGTTCGGGCGAGCGTTCGCACAACACCGCGGCCACGATCGCCAGCGCCCCGATCATGATCTTTTGCTCGTCATAGACCACGTGCAGCACGATGAACCCCGCCAGCGCAGCCAGGCCGGCCAGCAGCAGCCGCCGATCCACGTCGATCCGCTGCTGTTCTTCCCTCCAGCCCGCAGCCCCCGTGGCAATCTGCAAGGTATTCGGACTGCCGGCCAGCGTGGCCGAGGCAGAGGCCGCACGCTGCGAGAGCGTCCGCTGCGTCAGCCACGTGGCGGCCCCAGCCAGCACCAGCAGCACCAGCAGGTTGGCCGGCACCACCTCACGCATGAAATCCGCGGCGCTTAGTCCCCAGGTGGCGCTCTCGATGATGTTGGGCGTGTCGCCCCAGCGCGTGGAAAATCCGCCCAGGTTGCTGGCGATCAGCGCCGCCGACAGGATCCACCGCGACGGCACACCGTATGAATCGCACAGCCGGATGATGATCGGCGTCATGATCAGGATCGAGGTCACGTTGTGCATCAACCCCGCTGTCACGTAGGTGGCCGCCAGCATCACCAGTACCAACAGCGGCGTCGCGACACGCGGCCAGCTCAGCCGCAAGCGACCGAACTGAAACCCCAGCCAGGCTGCGGCCCAGCGAAAGCCCTGCGACCGCTCGATCATGTGTGCCGGAATCGCCACGGCCGTGAACAGGATCACAATGTTGGCATAATGGCGAAAGCCCTCTTGCAGGATGCTCTCGGCATGCTGCGGCTGCATGCCCAAGAAGGCGCAGGCCACCAGGCTCATGGCCAAGGGCAGCGGCACGTCAAAGCGGGTCATGGCAAAGAAGGCGGCAAACAACAAGCCGAGCATCAACAGCCCCACCCAGGGTGAGTGCTCCACGCGGGCCACGCGCAGCACCTCCTCCTGGACCTCGGCGGAGAGGTGCGGCCAGCAGGCAGCAATGCCGTCCCAGCGCGGCTCGATCTCGGGCCGCTTGCCCGCGGGGCCGCCGCCGTGCAAGCCCTTGACAATCACCGCCGCCACCCGCTCATGCACCGCCGGCGGCAGCTCGTGCCAGACCCGCTTAAGCTGCCGCAAACGACGAACACTCTCAGAGGGCGTGCGGCGAGCGCGTCCTTCCTCGCCGTGCTCTTGGCCGGCGTGGCTTGCACCCGTGGCCGCGGACGTTCCCGCCGCGCCCGCGCCGCCATCGCGTCCGCCAGCTTCGTGCTCCCACGCCATGGCGGCGACGCACCAGCTACCACACGCCAGGATCACCAGCGCGCACGCAGCCGGGCGAACCATCAGAGTACCTCCGCCGCGCGGCTGCCGAGTTCCAGCGGTACGTCCGAGGCGTGGCGGTGCGGCCGCAGGTGGACCACCAACCGCGCTTCGGGCGGCAGGACGCGCAAATCCACCACGTCCGAGGTGCCCGCCTCGACGTACCAGGCGCCCTGAGCGCGATAGGCCTCAAACACCACCACCTCGAGGCCCGCGGCAAGCTGGCGTGCCGCCCGGCTGCCGCGCACCACGTCCGGCACGCGGTCCCGCAGGTGTGGCGGCAGGTGGGCACCATCAGGCACCAGGATCCGCACGTCTGCCACCCCCACAAATGCGTCCAGTACGTGCGGCGGCAACGGAACCACCAGGCCCACGCGCTTGCCCTGACAGGCACGCAACAGCTCGCTGTTGCGCTTGTGCGCCACAATCCGCAAATGCACGTGCAAGGCATCGTAGGCCAGGTCTACGGGCAGGCCCTCGCCGGCCAGCGTTTGCAGGTACGCGGCTGCCTGCGCCTCACCCGCCTGCTGTGCGTAACGGATCAAGTCCTCCACACTGCGGGCACGGCCCGATTCGACAATCAGGGCCAGTGCCTCCAGGAACTTGCGCTCATGGTGCTGGAGGCGCGCTGCCCTGGCAGCCGGGTCCGCAGGACTTCCGCGCGGACCGGCAGGAGTGCCGCGCGGGCCGCTGTGTGGGGGATGCTTGGCCATGGAGGGCCTCCTGGGGATTTGTTGCAACAATGTTGTAACCTCTTGACGTACCGTCGGCAAACACAGGGTTAATGCGGGCGCAGGCGCTCATCAGGCCACGCAGCGTTCGCTCCCGTGGCGGGCGGCCACGCGCGGGCGCCGGCAGGGCCCGCTACACCCCTCAAGGGGGTAAGACCGGCGGCGTGCTCGGCAGTCCTCGCCGCGGTGCCTCCCATATCGTCGAACCTGCGGTTTGTGACATTCCCGGGGCGGCTGAGCGGCCGCCTGAGCGGTGTGGCACAAGCTATGATTTCCCCAGGGGAACAATGGCCCGCAGGGCCGAGCGGCCCAGGGGCCGCTGCTGGACCTGAAAGGGGGCGAGCGCCATGATGCTCGTGCTGCAAGACGACGGAACGCTGGAGTTGTTTGCCGGACCAGACCAGCCGCCAGACTGGATTGAAGGCATCGACGCGGCCAGCGGCGCTACCAGTTCTGTGACGAGCGGGGGCAGCGATACGCGGGGGTAGTCTACAAACAACGATGGTTCTGGCCGCCGCAATGGGAGCTGCGTTTCCACGGCCAGGCCGACGTGAAGCACGCGCTTGCGCTGATCGATCGCGCTGCGCGGCTCGAACCCAACGACGTGTTTCCCCACCTGGCGGCACGGCGCGAACACGTGCTTGCGCTGGCGACGCGTTCCGATGCCCGGCCTGCTTGATAACGGCCCTGGAGCAAGCGGCCCAGCTTGCCGGGGGCTGCCTAACCGTGCCCGCCAGACAACACCTCGGCCTTGTAACCGCCGCGGGCGCGGTCGTACAGGATAATCCCCGTAAAGATCACCACCAGCAAGGCCGGCAGGGCACTGACAAAGCGGAAAGCCAGTGAATACCCCGTGGCCTGGGCGTCCTTGACCAGCCGCAGCTTGATCAGACGCAGCTTCACTTCGGCCAGATCTGCCGAGGTATCGTCATTTAGCTCCTCGATGTTCAGGGCATCCTTGGCCACCAGGGCAGCGGTAAGCTGGCTGAGCGCCTCGCTCAGGCGCACCTGGTGTGCTCGAGCCTGAGCGGAGTCCTGGGGCGGTGCCTCGGCTTGCAGCTTGACAAACTCTGCCAACCGCCTGCGTGTGCGTTCCTTGGCCAACAGCGCCTGGGCCTTGGTCGGATTGCGCTGTTGCAGCTCGACGACGGCCTGCACAAAGTCTGCGGCAATGAGATTGATGGTATCGACATTGAGTGCCTGGTTGGCCACCACGCTGTCTACCAGAAAGTACGCGCGGGCAGCAGCCTTGCGGCGAGCGGCTTCTGCCAGGCGGCCGCGCACGGCTTCCACGCCGTTACCGGCAAGCGGTCCGTTGCTGGGGGTGTCCAGGGCGGTCTTGGTCCAACCATCCTCGGCGAAGGCGTCGACCAGGGGACCGGAAAGTGCTGCCAGGATGGGGTCGGCCTCCAGCGTGCCCCGGTCGCCGCGAGGCAAGAGCAACAGCGTGCGGGCACGAGCCTGTGCCGCCTCGAATTCTTCCTGGGTGTACCGGGCAACCAGGGCTGGATCGCTGTAGGCGGCCTCGTATTCGGCAACGCTCGGCCGCAATCCGCCCAGCCTCTCGGATACAGCGGCCAGGCGCGCTTCCGCCTCTCCATCACGCTGCGACGGCGGCAAATCCAGCACGGTACGCACCTCTCCATCCAACTTGTGCAGCTCTTGTACGCCAAAATGGTCCACGATCCGGCCCATCACCGGCAGTACCTGCGAGATCGACAGGTTGCCGGCAGATCCCATCAATGCCAGCGCCAACGCCCCCCCCTTGGGAAAGCGCTCGGAAGTAAAACCCAGCATGGTCGGCCAAAAATAAGCGATCCCCAACCCGAAAACGGTTGCGTACCCAAACACCGTGCCCACCGTGGTGGCCGTGCTCAACAGGTACAAGCCCACGGCCGAGAGTACGGCACTGCCCGCCATCATCCCCACCGGCGAGATGCGGTGCGCGATGGGACCCGCAAAATGCCGCAGTACGAACATCATGCCCGAGGTGTAGACCAGCACCAGCGTCCCCGAAACGCCCGCGATGTTGGGAATCACCGACTCTTGCCACTTCTGCGGTCCCAGCTCCGTGGCCGCTGTCAGCAGCATGCAAAATGCCCAGATCAAAAACAGCGGCCGCAGACATTCCTTGAACATGTCAATGGTCGAAACCCCCGACTGCACGCGCTCGGTCTTGGGAAATCGAGCGGGGATCAACATCAGGCCGTAAACCGCCGCGGGTGCGGCAATCAGGCACAAGCTGACTTGCCAGTTCACGCCCAGGCCTTCGATGGGCGGCACGACGGTCAGATCCAGCCCCTTGCCCACCAGGCGTGCCGCAATGCCGCCGATGATCAGCCCCCCCGGCCACCAGGCATGGAGGATATTCAGGTAGTGCGTCTTGTTGTGCGCGTAGAGCGTGGCCACCAGCGGGTTGATGCCGACCTCGGTGAAGCCGTTGCCAAAACCCATCAACAGCGAGGAGGTGAACAACCAGTAGTAACTGATGGTGGAGTGCGGGGCGAAGATCGTCCCCAGCGAGCCGATGAGGTGGCAGAGGAAGGCCAGGATCATGATCCGCTTCATGCCCAACAGGTCGCAGATGAAGCCTCCCACCAGCATCGAGAGGGCCATGCCCATGAACACAGCCCCTTCGATCCCTCCCTTTTGCTGCTGGGTAAGCTGGAAGGCATCTCCCATGTCTTGCAGCACGTCGCCGCGGACAATGAATGTGAAGGCAGAGGTGACCAGCGCGATGCAGCTACAAACGAATAGCCAGCTTCGGTTCATAGAGGGGGACTTTCCTGACTCGAGACCGGTCCACGGGGAGTCGGCGGCGACTCCATCAAACATGCGGAGTATAGCTGCCCTACCCGCCAAGTAAACTAGCAGCAGGGCGGGACGCCCGCTCGAGCCGGGCCGCCATGGCCGGCAGGCTCACGGCACTCCATGGCGCCGCTCCCGCCCTTCTGAGTTCGGGCTGACGAACCCAGGAAAAATGCGATAATTGAGCGTACCCTTGGTATCCCTGGCACAAGTGTAACTGCGGCCGCTACCTGTGACCGATTGCTCCCCACCATCCTGCCGCCACGCGTTGTCGGGTGCCCGCCGACGCCGGCTGCCGCTGCCTGCGCCGCACGCGCCCCTTGGCGTGGCAAGGCATCGGGTGCTTCTGGCGTTTGCCCTGCTGATGCCGCTGCTGCTGGGCGTGCTGCCGGGGGGCAGCCGTCTGGCGCGCGGAGATGGCGAACTGGCAAGCTGGATCCAGCAGCTCGATGCCGACCGCTTCGCAAGCCGCCAGCGCGCCATGGAGTATGTGGCGTCGTACGGGGCGGCGGCCGTGGAGCCTCTCTTGGCCGCCGTGGACGAGCAGCGGCCCGAACTGGTGCGCCGTGCCATCGACGTGCTGGTGGGCCTGGTGCAATCAGGAGATCCCGCCGCGCAGGCCGCGGCCGAGCGGGGCCTGGATCAGCTTTCCGCGCGGCCCCAGCCGCTGGTCGCCCGCAGCGCGCACTGGGGCCGGGCACGGCTGGGCCGCATCCAGCAAAGGCGCGTGATCCGCACCCTGGAGGCCAGCGGCGGCAAGGTACTTGCCACCAGCACGTGGGGAGACGAAGCGCAGGTCAGCTACGTGATTCTGGGCAAGAGCTGGCAGGGAGACGACAGCATCCTCGCCGAGCTGCGCTGGCTGCCGGAGCTGGAAGCGTTGGGCCTGCAAGGGAAGCAGTTCACAGATGCCAGCGTGCAACGGCTGCGGTCCCTGCCCAACTTGCGGCTGGTGCAGCTCTACGGCACCGGCGTGACCGATGTGGGCGAGGCCCTGCTGAAACAGCGCATGCCCCAGGCGCGCATCGACCGCCGTGCCGGTGCCCTCTTGGGCATTCAAGGCAGTCGCAACAGCCAGGGCTGCCAGGTCGAGTATGTGCGGCCCAACACGGCCGCCTCGCGTGCAGCGATCGTGCCGGGAGACGTGATCACCCGCTTCGACGGCCGAGCCGTCGATACCTTTGAGGCCCTGACCGCACTGATCGCCAGGCGGCGGCCGGGGACGCGCGCCCGCCTGGAGATTCTCCGCGAGGGGGCGACTTTCGAGGTCGAGGTGGTGATGGGCCAGATCGACGTGGAGGAGTTCCCATGATGCACGCAGCCGCATGGGCCAACGCGCCGCCGCGTAGGTCCACACAGGCCCCCCTCCCATGGCGATGGCTGGCATGCAGCCACGGCCGGCTGGGCGCCCTGATCGCCGCCGCGCTGCTGCTCCTGCCACAGGCCGCGGCGGCCCAGTCGCGTGCCAAGGACCAGAAGTCCGCCCTCGACCAGGCACGCCGCCGCCTGGTGCAAGAGCTGCGCACCGCCGGTATTACCGACGCGCGGGTACTGCAGGCCATCCACGACACGCCACGCCACGAGTTCGTGCCGCCGGGGCAACGCAAACAGGCCTGGTTGGACATGGCACTGCCCATCGGCGAGGGGCAGACCATCTCCCCGCCCTTTGTGGTGGCCTACATGACCCAGGTCCTCGAGCCTCAACCCGAGGATCGCGTGCTGGAGATCGGCACCGGCAGCGGCTATCAGGCCGCCGTGCTCAGCCCGCTGGTCAAGGAAGTCTACACCATCGAGATCGTCGAAAGCCTGGGCCAGCGCGCCCAGCGCACGCTCAAGCGTTTGCAGTACGACAACGTCCACACCCGTATCGGAGACGGCTACCTGGGCTGGGAAGAGCACGCGCCCTTCGACAAGATCATTGTCACCTGTTCGCCAGAGAACGTGCCGCAGCCCCTCATCGACCAGTTGCGCGACGGCGGTTTGATGGTCATCCCGCTGGGAGAACGCTACCAGCAAACGCTGTACTTGTTCCGCAAACAAGAAGGCCAGCTCCAGCAGACCGCCTTGCGGCCCACGTTGTTCGTGCCCATGACCGGGGCAGCAGAAGCGCAGCGGCAAGTCCAGCCGGATCCCGAGCGGCCAGCCCTGGTCAACGGAGGCTTCGAAGAACTGGCCGAGGGGCTGGCCGACGAGCCGGGCGGCCGCCTGCCGCGCGGCTGGCACTACCTGCGCCAGGCCGAATTGGTGCAAGACCCCCGCGCCCCCGAAGGCGAGCGCTACCTCCGCTTCTTCAACACCACATCCGGCCTGGGCAGCCAGGCCTTGCAGGCATTCGCCGTCGATGGCCGCAAGGTCAAGGCGCTCGAATTGTCTCTCTCGGTCAAATGGCGCAGCGTGCAGCCCTCCCCAGACGGCGAGCTGCCCGTGGCCATGATCATGTTCTATGACGAGCGGCGCGCCATGCTGGGAGAGTCGGGCCTGGGGCCCTGGCGCGGCAGCTTCGACTGGCGCGAGGAACGCAAGGAGATCCCCGTCCCGCCCCGTGCACGCGAGGCCATCCTCCGCATCGGTCTGTTCGGGGCCACCGGAGAGATCTGGTTCGATCAGCTCGCGCTGCGGGCCGTGCCCCAACCGTAGCGGAACGCCCTGCACCGCTATCTTGGTTGGTTGCCAAAGCCGCTCAGCCTACGCACAAAGCCCGCTTCCGCTGCCGCAGACCGGCGGCCGCCGCGCGCCCTGCCCCCGCTACTCCGTGGCCAGCCGCACCGCCCCCCCACTGCCGATCGACAGGGACAGGCCGCCAGGACCCTGATGGTTCTCGACCTTGATCAACAGCACGTTGCGGCCCTGGCGCAGGCGTACCTCCACGCGATCCTCAGCAGGCGTGACAGCCCGGTTCCCCACGTACGTGTAGACGACCTCGCCATTCAGCCAGATCTTGCCGCTATCGTCGGTGCCCACCAGCAGCGTGGCCGGCTGCTCTGCCACGCTGTCCAGGTACAGCAGGCAGTAATGGGTGACCCCCTCTGCGGGCAGGCCGCGGGCCTGGCAGCGCTGCACCTGGTCGAACACCGCTCCCGAAGCGCCGGGACGCGTCTCCCACAGCTCCCACCGGCAGGTGCGATCTGGGGCACCAGGGTACTCGCGCTGCAAGTCCGGGGCGGCGGCCTGGGACTCCGGCCCAAAGTCGCGCTCAATACCCTGGCCGTCTGGGCTGGCAAAGGGGCCGAGGACCCGCAGGCGGCTCACAGGCTGAACGGCCTGATTCAGAGACTCCAGATAGGCCAACAGGTCGGCGGCGTCCTGGGCCGTCACGTCGCGCAGCACCAGTTCGGGCATCAGAGACTTCTGCTGTTTTTCCAGCGCGTCGATCTCATCGGTTCGCACCCGCACCAGGTTGCCCTGCACATCCTTGAGCAGCACGTGATCGTCTGTGTTCTCCACGATAAAGCCGGCATACACGCGGCCATCCGTGGTTTGCAACAGGTAGGGGATGTACTCGGGCGCCATGGCGCGGGAGGGGTCCAGGATGGTCTCCAGCAGGGCGGCGCGTTCATACTTGCGGCCAATCTGGCTGAGGTCGGGCCCGACGCTGCCGCCCATGCCATGCACGGCGTGGCAGTTCTTGCATTGTGCGGCGGAGCTGTGAAAGAAGATCTGCTCGCCGCGGCGCGGATCCGCGGGCATGGCCAGCAGTTCCTCGGGTTTGACGGCCTCTCCCAACCGGCGGGGCCGTCGCTGCGGCGGAATGAAGCGTTCGAACAGCACGCGCACGTTGGCATCGGGATGGGTTTCCGCCAGGGCGATCGCGGGCTCGCGGAGGTCCGCGGGCAACTCGCCGCGATCCAGCCAGCGAAGCACAACCAGGGCGCCGCCGCTGGCGGCCATCATACGCTCAAGGAGGGTGGTGCGTTCCGCCTCGGCGAGGCCGCCCGCCAAGAGCGGCTGTACAGCCCGCCAGAGCTGCAAATCGACCAGCGCTGCCAGCGAGGCGGTCCGCACGGCCGAGCCGCCCGTGCGAACCAGGTCGAGCAGCGCCTCCTCGGCACCGTCAGCAGGCTGGCCTCGCAGGGCGGCCAGCGTTTCCACCGCCTCGATGCGTTCAGCGTCAGGTATCTCGGGATTGCGGACCAGGGCGAGCACGCTACCTCCCAGTGCGTCGAGTCCCTGCTGGCGGATGAGAGCCAGGGCAGGCTGGCGCAGCTCGGCATCTGCGAGCAGAGGAGGCAGCATCGCCGCCAACTGCGAACTGTTTCTCAGTTCTTGCCAGGGCCCGCCGAGATTGACGGCCAACAGGTGGAGTGCCAACCGCCGCAGCTCCGCGGGCGCCTTCGCGTCGGCCGCCAGGCGTAGCACGGTTTCGCCTGCCTCGGGCGATGGCGTGCCTCCCAAAAGCGCTAGCAGGCTGGCCCGCACCGCATCGTCGACGCTGGCTGCCGTCAGGCTGCGCGTCAGCAACTCGGCGGCGGCCTGCGGGTCCAGCGCTTGCAAGAGCTGGATAGCGCCCAGCGACGTCAGGCCGCGCTGGAGCAGTGCTGCCACTAGCATCGGCTTGCGGCCTGCCGCGGCAATGTTGATGGTCTCCAGCAAGTAGCGGTCCCCGCCATCGAAGCTCGTTGCCAGTTCCGTCAGGATTGCCAGCGGCTGTTCCCCCTCGATGTGCGGCAGGGCCAGCAGAACTTCCCGCAGCACCTCGGGGGCTGGATCACGTGCCATCGCCAGGATCTGCCGGGCAAACTCCCCGCCGTGCCGCCGCAAGATTCTCACAGCCAGGGCACGAAACGCGGCATCCTCATTTTGCAACTGACGCACCACGTGCTCCCGTGCCGCGCCGCCGATCCGATCCAGCACCCACAGCGCGCGGGCACGGTAATTGGGCTCGGTGTCATCGAGCAGACGCACCAGAGCGGGAACGCTGTCCTGCCCCTCGGCCAGCAGCCGCTCACGCGCCAGGTACTGCGTGGCAAGGTTGGGGCTCTTCAGCCCGGCCAGCGCCTCGTCGATCGTATGATAGGGACCCGGCGGAGCCACGGGCTGTAGCCGCTTGCCCGCGGGCCGCAACACGAAGATCCGACCCTGATCCGGGTTGTTATAGGCGTGGCCGCCCACGCCCCCATCGTACCAGTCCGAGATGTACACGCTGCCATCGGGATGCACGCACACGTCGTCAGGGCGAAAGTAGCCGTCTCCCACCGTGGTGAGGATCACCTCGCTGGTGGCACGCTTGCCCGCCCCGGCCGGTTCGTGCCGATAGAGCCGCACCTCCCGCGGGCCGGCATCGGCGTGCCAGGGAGCATTCTTGTAGTGCGGACCAAATGCGTCTCCCTCATAGAAAGCAATGCCGCACGGAGAGCCAAAGCCCGTCACCAGCGTGGCCGGCACATGCCCCGGGATATGCCCGCGGAAGTGCCAGTGCTCCCCAAACGGCGTGCCGGCAGGCACCCGCGCCGGCGGGCCTCCATACCAGCCGTAATTGCCTCCCTCCAGAATCCAGCACACGCGGGTACTGAAGTTGCCGTCGTTGTCGTTGTCGCTGCAATACGCCTCGCCGAACGAACTCACGCACAGCTCGTAGGGGTTGCGGAAGTTCACGGCCACCGTCTCGAGCTGCGTGCCATCGAGTTCGCCGCGGAGCATGGCTCCCCAACGGTACGCCGCCCTCGATCCATCCGTGCCTGTGACGTCGAAGCCGGCATCGCCGTGCGCCATCCACCACTTGTGGTCTGGCCCCAGCACCAGGCTATGCGCGCCGTGGTCGTGGTTGTAACCGCCAAAGCCCGTCAGCAGCCGCCTGGGCGGCCCGTCGGCACGCAGGTCGCCGTCGCGGTCCTCGTACACCCACAGGTCCGGACTGGTGGCCACGTAGACCTGCTCTCCAGCAACGCAAATGCTCATCGGGGCGAACACGCCATCTGCAAACACGGTCACGCGGTCGGCACGGCCGTCCCCATCGGTGTCTTCCAGTACCTTGATCTTGTCTGCCGGCGGATTCTTGGCAGCCGCGCGATACCACTGGATCTCCGCCACCCACACGCGGCCGTGCGTATCGATATCGATGGCCGCGGGGTTGGTGATCAGCGGCTCGGAGGCATAGAGAGAGACCTCCATCCCCCTGGCGGCGGCCAGAGTACGCAGCTCTTCCTCCGGGGAAAGTTGCGCCACGGCCGCGGGTCCAGCCAGCAGCGAAAAACCGCAGAACAGGCAAAGGGCGGCGTGCGCAGCGATCCGGCTTGGGCTCATCGTAGTTTTCATACCGGGGTGATCAGGAACTCGGCGTTTCATTGTAGTTGCCTCGCACGCCACAGGAAGCTCCAGCTCGTGCTCGGCGCGCGAAGCATTAGCACCTAGCTCCCCGGAACCGCCCCCAGCAGCCGTTGGCGTGGGGCTGCCCTACCACCAGTTGCGGCCAGGATTCCAGGGCCAGTAGCTGCGCCGCCGTCGGCCGCCAAAGTGCCACTCGAACGCCCCCGTGACGCTCAGATAATGCATATCGTCCAGCCGGGGCGAGCCGGAAAAGATCACCGTATCGACCACGTCCAACCGAAAGGCCAGCCGGCTGTTATAGCGGTACTTCACGCCGCCGCCGAAGGGAATCGTGAACAACGTCTCGTGGATGCGGCCCGTCTGCGAGCCATTGAAACTCACATCCGCCAGCCCCATGCCCGCTATGAAAAAAGGCCGAAGCTGCGTCTCTCCCAGCGGATACACCAGCGTGCTGGCGTTCCAGAGCCAGACCTTGTTGTCGCTGAACAGTTCCCTCCCTTGCACGTCCGTCAGGGCGTGCGTATGGAGGGCTACCTGGCTCTCCAGGCCCCAATGGGGACCGAGATCCCAGCCTGCGCGCAGGCCGGCCACAAAGCCGTTGCCGGCGTCGATGTCTCCGTCGCGCGGGTTGTCTGCGAACATGCCGCCGGCCAGCCAGCCGATGTGATAGGGCCGCAGCAGCCAGCTTTCCTGCCGCAGCGGGCGCACCAACCTGGGCCGCTCGGAAAGTGGGCCGATCCAGGGCTCGTCCGCGGCAGCCCACGCGCCGGGGGCTTCCAGCCACTGGCCGTGGGAATCGATGAGGGGCGGTTCGGTTCCGGCCCCCCGGCCCGCTCCGGGGAGAGTTGCTGCGGGAGCGCCGGAACTAGCAGTGCCGCCGGACTGTTCGGTAGCCGAACCGTCTCCGGCCGGCAAAAGCGAGGTATCAGCCGGGGAAAGGCTCGGCTGCTGCGACTCGCTAAAGTTGGGCTCGTACAGGGGCTCCAGTTCGACCAGGACTTGCGCGGGCGCGTCGGGTACTGCCTGCCAACACACCCATCCCACCGCAAGCGCAGCCAGCCAACGCGCGTGTTTTGCAGAGCGGGCCACAGACCGAGATCCCCCGTGCAGAGAAAAGGCCGCAGATTATTCCCTCCGCCCGCAGGCGTGTCAAAGCCAACCGGCAGGGAGCCTCCGGCCCTTCGGCCCCGCTCCGCTCCAGAAAAAAAATCGCTCCGGCATTTCTCTTGACGCCGCCGCCGCCCCCGCGATAAACTGCCGTGTCGGCGGGCTCTCCGCCCTCGCGCAACCCCACCATTGGAGCGGTGCGTTGCAGCCGGGTCACGAAGCCAGCCTACAGCTCAAGGAGAACTGGCTTACACACTTGCTCAACGGGTCGCTCCAAATGACGCGTGTGTTCACTGTTTATAACTGTGGTACGGGTTTCAATCGCGACCAAACGCAGGAACTGATCGCTCACCTGGCGACACGCACTCGGGGGTGGGAAGAGGTCCACTGGATGATCACGGATGGGGTGGGCAAGATACCCGCCAAAGGGTCTGTGCAAGCCCATTTGCCGGGAGATAAGAAGTTTGTGCCGCGTTTCGTTACCGCCGGTCTGGGCGTGGCCTTCGGCTACGGTTGGAATGAGAACGTGGATCGGGCGATGACGGTCATCAAGGGGCTGCTGCAGCAGCCTGCCCCCCCCTCAACCATCAACATGGCGGGCTGGAGTCGCGGAGCGGTGACATGCCACATGCTTGCCCACGCCCTGCATGAGGACAACCAGACCAGCCATCTTCAAGTGAATATCTTCGCTGTCGATCCCGTTCCAGGCCCCTTCAACCACGGAAGGGTGCAGAAGGAAATCCCCCCGAACGTTCTGCGTTACACGGCGATTTTCATGGAGGATGAGGCTCGGTGGATCATGAAACCCGCTGCCGTTCGAGCCGCCCCGCAGAACACGACAACACGTTTCAAGTTCTTGACGATGCCCGGCCAGCACAATACCGGCGTGTACACGACGAACGAGGCTGGTCAGATCATTGCCGCCCTGGCATACAAGTTCTTGACGAAGCACGGCACTGATCTGCGCGACCCGATCATGCGGACGGACCGAGGTTTCTGCGAACTGTATGCCGCGGTGCGTCTGAAGCTCCGCGCCTTTCGCCGCCAGACGGGTCCTGCCTTGCAAAAATTAGGGGGCTTGGCCGCCCACCATCGCGTGCAGCGGCTCGCTTATAAGTTGAATATCGACATCCAGCAATCCTCTTACTTCATTAACGAGCACCACATGGATTGCTTCAAGCGTGCCTTCCCGGATTTGTATCGGCTGCTCAAGAAGCCAGTCCGGGATGACGACTATCACGCGCAGCAGCTCAATGAGTTGTTGCAAAATATGCAGAGGATGGCGCCCCAAAGCTTTATGGCTCTCAGACATGTCGGCATCATCGACTGAAACCGCTGGGTTGCTAGCCGGTACCCGATCGCTCGGCTCGAACTGCAAGGGGCCGCGGTCAGGCAACCAGACTTGCCGGGGGTAAGTCGTGCAACTGCGCGCCTTGCGGGCAGCCAGGTGTTAAGCAACTCCGCTCTGATCGCGGCCGGGCGTGGCCCGGCTCGTGCCCCCGTATGCAGCCTGGGTGCCCGCGAGTTCGCATCCCCGCCTCTCAGCTTCTTCGCGCCGACGAGCCATCAACGCGCATCACCGACCATGGCCAGGACTGGCGCCGTGCCCTGGCGCCCTCGCGCCGCTGATTGCCGTGAGAAACACACCGCCTGGCCGGGCACCCAGCATGGCAGCTCGGGCGGTATGGCAGGCTAGCAGGCAGCCGAGGCATCGGCCTCGCATGCCGCTTCGCTACGATCGACTCCTCTCGATGCGCCCCGCGCGCCATGCCCTGCCCGAGCGTGTCGACGCGCATCGCCCCCGAGGCCAAAACCTCCGCTTCCACTCCGACACCTGCACACGAGCATGGCGTCACACTGTCCTTCGCTTCTTCGCTTCTTCGTCAGACCGAGAGACTGGGCTTTGCTCGCCCGGACGTGCGGCCTATACTCTGCCGCCCCAGGGATGGCAGCCACCCCGGATCTCGCCAGCAGGACAAGGAGGCATTCTCATGCTTGCACCTACTCGGTTCTTCCGCCCCACGTCGGCAGGCCGCTTCACGCCGCCGACGGAGCCCCTCGCCGTCGGTGCCCTGTTGCTTGCAGTCTCGTTCGTGCTAGCCCCCCTCAGCTCTCGCTGGGCAGTAGCCGATCCTTCCATCACAGCGACTTCCGAAGCACCCGCCATTCAGAATCCGCCCGCCTCCACCGCTGTTGGTGACGCTGCATCCGACGCACCAGACGGCACGTCGAACGCCTTCAAGCGAGCAGGCGGGCCTCAACCGCCTGCCGTGGAGATCTTCATGGGGGAGACCCAGGAGAAGCCACGACAGGCCCTTGTGCCCTCCCGCCGGTCATCCCGGCGGCAGGCCGCGTGGCAAACTCGAGGGCCAGCAGCAACCAGCCCGCAGTTTGCCAGCACAGGGGAGGAAGACCGCCCGCATCAGGGCTGGACGGCTGTGGCCAGACCTCCCGTGATCGCCAGCCAGGACGCACAGTGCCGTTGCCCGCGCTGCGGGCATGCCGCCTCGCACCCCGTAGCCGAGGCAGCAGGCGAGGCACCGGTAGTGGCCCATCTGGGCGCGTTCTTGCGTGGCCTGCTTGGGCTGGATCCGCAGGCGCGGCCCATAACCGAAACGCTTCCGCCGGACGAGCCTGCGGCGGTGCTCTGGGATGTGAAGCAGCGCTTGGGAGACGACCCGCTGCAAGGCACCATCTTCAGCGAGCCGGAGTACTGTGCTGCGGGCGGGGGGACGTGGGGCGGCGCGGCCGACGATGCCGGTGCGACCTTTGTGCAATGGATTCGCAGCCGGTACTCGGCTGGCGAGGGCGCCTCTACAGCCACGACCGTCGCGCCGAGGGCTGCTGCCGAGCAAGAGGTGCTCTACGCGCAAACAGGTGATGAATCTGAGCCAGACACCGTGGTGCGTGCACCGCTTGCCGAAGACCCGGCGGATCATGCCGGCGGGCCGAGCGAATTCGATGCATTGTCCGCAGGAGTTCGCGCCGGCGAGGAGCCTGAGGAAGTGCGAGGCATCGAGTCGTTGCCCGCCCCCCACAGCGAGGCGGATCTGACGGAGTGCTTGCGCGAGTCGAGCCGGCAGCTTGAGATCGTCGCGCACGATCTGGAGCGACACCGCTTCTATGACCTGGCGGACGAGGTACGCTACATGGCGGCTCAGCTCCGCCGTGAGGCCCGCCGCCACGAGCAGCCGGAGCAATTCGATCCCGACGGCGCGCCGGCACAGCCCGCCGACGAGGAGACAACCACCACGGCCCAGGCGCGCCTACGCGCCGAGCTGCGGGAGCTGCGCCAGGAGGTCGCACGCCTGCGCGATCTGTTACTGCGCAGGGTGGGTGAGGGGACCGGAAAGCGGCGCTAGCCGGTGCGTGGGCAGTACGCCAGCGGCGCGTGGCACACGCGCCGCTGCGCTCCCGGCCCGCCAGGCCGCGGCCAGCCGCCCCTGGGCTTGAGCATCGCCGTTTGCCGCCGATGTGCCGCAAGGCACGGCGCTATGGCTCCAGGATGGCATTCAAGAGCTGCACGGTCGACTGGGCGTTGATGAGCCGCCGCTCCGCGGCAGCCAGATCAGCCGGGGACGCACCGCCACTGCCGGCCGCTTGACGCGCGGCCTCTAGCTCTCTGCGAGCCGCCTCGACCGACCTCTCGGCGGCGCTGCGCAGCGATTCCAGTGCCGCGCGCAAGAGCCTGGCCCGTCGCTCCGCGACAGAAATGTTGTGCTCCAGCTCGGCCAACGTCTGCTCGTATCCGGCACGTTCCTCCTCCGGGAGTCTGGCAATCCGCTCGAAGTGCTCGCGCCGCTGCTCGACCTCGCCTTGTGCTTCGATGTAGCGCTCAGCCAGGCCCAGTAGCTCGTGGAGAGAGTTGATGCCCCCAAACAGGTCCATGTCCGTGGCCGCTGTTCCCGGCTTTCGGTGCACGTGTTTCTGCCCCCTCGGCGCGACCATATCCAGATCCAACTCCAACTTGCGTTGCTTGTGTTCAGCATCCTTCCGCGGAACGTCTTGCTTGTCCTCCAAGGGCTGCTTGCCGAGGGCTGCTCGCAGCTTTTCGATCTCGGCAGCCAGCGCCGCGATCTTTGCCTCGGCATCCCGCCAAAGGAGTTCTTGCTTCCGCTGTATGCGCATCAGTTCCTCGGACAGCTCGATGAGTTCCGGCACCTCCTTAGCCTGCTGCCGCGCCAAGCGATCGCGAAACGCCGCGAGCCGGTCAAAAACCCGCTTCCAGCCGCCGGCCAGTTGATCCGGGAGCTGTTGGCGAAGGGTAGCCTTGTCCTGGCCAGGCCGATCGTGATCACCGTCGGCGTCACGCAATTTCTCCACAAGAGACGCCGCTTGCTTCAACAGCCCGTCGACCTCGGCGGGATCTTCGGCCGCACGCAAGCGCTCGAGCAGTGCTGGTGCCTCCGCGGGCACATCCTGGCCTCCGTCGACAAGACGCCCGACGATTTTCTCCAGGCGGCCCACTGCCTGCTGGCGGAGCTTCTCCCGCCGAGCGGCTTCTGGCAACGGCTTCTCGTCGGGGGCCCCCTTCACGTCGCCTGCCAGCGAGTCCAGTTGTGCCGCGGCGTCCTTCAGTTCCTCGGCCGTGGCGGGCTCGACCAGCCGTTCTGCAAGCTTGCGCAGCGCGGCGGGCACCTCCTTGCCGTGCGACTCCAGATGCTTGATGGCCCGGCGGGCACGCTGTAGCAGCTTCTCGCGCAGGCCGTCGAGCTTGTCGCCAAGATTCTTCTCCCCCCCCTTCAGCTTGCGGAACACGGTCTTGAGAGCGGCGGCGGCTTCTTTCAGCTCTTCGGCCGCCATCGGCTCGGCCAGCCGGCCGGCAAGCTCGCGCAGAGTCTCGGGTACGTCCTGGCCTTGCGATTCCAGCTCGGCAATGGCTTGCTGCGCATGCCGCAGCAATTCCTGCCGCATGGCGTAGCTCTTTTCATCCTCCCCGGCCCCTTGTGCGGCCAGCGGGCGTGCCCCCACAAACACGACTGTGGGAAGTACCGCCGCCAGTGCCCCCAGCAGGGCGGCCGCCCACCAGCGCCCCGTGGGACCTGATGGCAATGGTTGCTTTCGTTGCATGAGCATCTTCATCCTCCTGTAGAACTGCGTACGCGTGCCGAGCATGCCCGCCGCTGCGGGCCACAGGCTGCCGGCGGTACGACACCGCCGCGCCAGCTCGATCATGTGGCCGGCGTACAAGAAAACACCTTGTGCTTCGGCCGCCGCGTCATCGGCCAGCAACTCGCTGTCCAGGCGGATGCGGCGGCAAATCCACCAGTAGAGTGGGTGCAGGCACAACAGCGGCAGCGCGATGTTGCCTAAGAGTCTCAGCCACGCATCGCCATGCCGCACGTGGGCCAACTCATGCTGCAACACCGAACGCAACAACCCCTCCAGCCCCGGGCAGCAGATAGCCTCCGGCAGCAAAACAACTTGCCGCCACAGGCCGCATACCACCGGCCGGCGCAATAGCCGCGAGACGCGCAAGCACGCCTGGCGGCGCGCTGCGGCCACGCCCCCTGCGTGTGCGCACACCTCTGCGTACAGCCGCGCCAGCCACCACGGGGGCGGTTGAGACGTCCAGCGCAGCCGGGCCAACAGCGCATGGCCCACCACCAGCCAGACAATGCAGGCCGAACCTGTGATCGTCACCAGGGCTCCCACCCGGCGCAGGCTCGGCCCGCCAGCCGCGTTGTGGCTTCGCAATGCGGCGCTCGCGCCTGCTCCCCGCACCGAAGCCGACGCATCCGCCTCGACACGGCGGAGCGCTGGCTGCCGCTCGGCAGGAGGGGGCACTCCAGCGGCGGCCATATCGGCCTGCCCGGGGGCCAGCTCTGGCAAGGCGGGCACGCCCGGCGGCCGCGTGTGCGAGCCCTCCGGCGGCGTAACGACCGCCCTCTGTGCAGGGGAAGGCTCATCATCTGCCTGCCGGGGGCCCTCCGGCGAGGCAGTCGCGGCCGGGCGCGGCCTTGCGGCTTGGCCCTGGCTTGTCCCAGCCGCCGCTGTTGGGGGAGCGGGCGTATGCAATGCTGGGATCGCAGCATCGCGCCGAAGGAGCGCCAGAAGATCCGGGCGCGGCCAGGGGATGAGCGCCAGCGGCAGCCACACCAGTACGCCGGCAAGCGCGAGCATCCCCAGCCGCAGGCGATGTGCGGGCGATGCGCAACAAACCATGGCCAGCGCCCCCGCGGCCAACAGCAGGCTGCTCCCCAGGGCGATCAGGCCAGCATGCTGGGCGACGAGTTCGATGAGCGTGTTCACGTGCGCCTCCCGGTGGGACGGGGGCCTTCTGCGGCACGGCGGGCTTCTTCAAGCAGCTTTTCCAGCTCGGCAAGTTCGGTCTGGCTGGGCTGCCGTACGGCGAAAGCACTGTGCACCAGTCGATCGATGGCCCCGTCGAATGCCTGATCAAGCAGCCGGCTTACCAGCCGGCGGTGCGTCTGCTCCCGATCTGCAAGGGGGCGGTAGATGAACGTGCGGCCCTCTTGCCGGTGGGCCACCAACTGCTTCTCATCCATGATTCTCAAGAAGGCTTGCACCGTATTCTGGGCGATGCCCAGCCGGGGGCGCAACGCCTCGTACACCTCGCGCACCGAGGCCTCGCCACGTTCCCACAACACCTTGAGGATCTCCAGTTCTCGTTCCGTGGGCTCAGGCCATTGAGGCATGCGGGGCACCTCATCGACGATGGTATTAAGCTTAGTTAGCTAAGTTTATCGGTCTGCTGGGAGGGCTGTCAAGCCTTCGCTTGGCCCCAGTATGGTCCGGCCCGGCGTGCCGTTGCATCGAGACTGCGGGGACGTACACTGAGCGGCAATGCTCTGGCCGGTGGCTGCCGTTGCTACTTGGCTGCGATTTCGACCCTGCGATCTTGTCGGAGGATGCGACCTTGATACGCCGACTGCTTCTCACCCTTGTCGCCCTGGCCCTGCTTCCCACGGCTGCCGTGGGCGGGGACGTGAACTTCAGCCGCCAGGAGGATGTGATCTACGGCCGCAAGTTCGGGCTGGCCCTCACATTCGACGTGCTCAGGCCCGAGCAGCCCAACGGCGCCGCGGTGGTGTGGGTGATCAGCGGCGGCTGGTTCTCGGCCAAGGAGGCCATCCAGCCCCTGTTCGTGACCGAGCTGCTCAACCGCGGCTACACGGTGTTTGCCGTGGTACACGGCAGCCAGCCCAGGTTCACCATACCCGAGTGCATCGAGGATCTAAATCGGGCAGTGCGTTTCATCAGGTTGCACGCCGAGGAGTATGGCGTGGATCCGCAACGCTTCGGCATCACCGGGGCCAGTGCCGGCGGCCATCTCTCGCTGATGCAGGGCACGGCCGGAGACGAGGGCAATGCCAGCGCGAACGATCCCGTGGCACGTACCTCCAGCCGTGTGCAGGCCGTGGCCTGCTTCTTCCCGCCCACGGACTTTCTCAACTACGGCAAGGAAGGCGAGATTGCCTTGGGCCGCGGCGTGCTGAAGGACTTTGCGGCACCGTTTGACTTCCAGCGTTATGATCAGCAGAAGCGTGCCTTTGTCCGCATCACAGAGGAGGAGGAGATCCTCAAGATTGGCCGGCAGATCTCGCCGGTGAACCACGTCTCAGCCGACGATCCGCCCACGCTGATCATTCATGGGGATGCAGACGTGCTCGTGCCCATCCAGCAGGCCCAAATCATGGTCGAGAAGCTGCACCGAGCGGGCGTGACGGCCGAACTTGTCATCAAGGAGGGGGCAGGCCACGGCTGGCCGGACCTGCTGGCAGATATGGCCCTGATCGCCAACTGGTTCGACAAGCATCTGGCGAAGAAGGAGAACTGACCAGCGCCGCCGCGCGGCGCCCCGGGCCTTGGGAGCGGTGTGGTCGATGCCCATCCCCCAATGCCGCGTGCCGGGCAAGCCGCTGGGAAAGCTTGCGTCTCCGCCCAAGGCAGCCGCTGCCGCCCGGGCGGCTCGAAACGGAGTTCACTCAGTCAGCGGAAGCCCGCCCCATGACCACGCATTCCCTTTCTCCTGCCGCCGCCTCTTTACGCTCGATGGCTGAGCGGTTCCTCGCCGTTTGCAGCGCGGCGTACGTGCTTGTCTCTGGCGTGCTTGCCGTGGGCGTGCCTCCCGAGGAGCCGGCCGCGCGCCGCCTGGCACGCGCCCAAGAGTTCCATCTGCGAGCGCAACAGCGCACGGGCCTGCTGGTACCGCTGTACGTGTATCCCGGCCGGCTTGAGCGGAACGAGGCCTATCGCCGCCTGATCGAGGCCAAACGCCGTTATGAGACGTTGCCGATGTGGGTGATCGTCAATCCCGCCTCGGGGCCAGGCGAGCGGACGGATCCCAACTACACCAGGGCCATCGACCGCCTCCGCGGTGCGGGCTGCGTGGTGCTCGGCTATGTGAGCACAAGTTATGGCCGCAGGCCGCGGCAGGATGTGCAACGAGATGTCGACCGCTGGCTGGAGTTTTATCCGCGGGTGCATGGCATCTTCTTCGACGAGATGATCTATGAGGATGAAGATCGAGCGGTCGAGTACCAGGCGGGCCTCAGCCGCTATGCGCACGAGCGGGGCTGCTGGCCCACGGTGGCCAATCCAGGCGCAGATACTCCCGCCCGCTACTTCGCGCAGGAGGCGGCCGACGTGATCGTGATTCACGAGGGCCCTAACTGGCCCGCGGAGGCTCGTCTGGCAGGTGGCGCTGCCGGGGGCTACGCGGACCATCCGCCGCACACCCGCGCCGTGCTGGTGCATTCCCAGGCGGAGCTGAACAAGGAGGCGCTGCGGATGGTGCGCCAGCATGCGCGTTGGATCTATGTGACCGAAGGGGTCTATCGGCCCAATGATCCGACTGCCGCCAATCCGTGGGACCGGCTCTCCAGGCACCTGGAGGCAATGTGCCAGGCGCTGCTTGTTGAATAGCGACTGGAGTCGCTCGGCATCCTGCCCTGACACTGCACGCGGTGGCCTGTTCGCTGCGGCGTGTTCCACATTGCCTGTCGCGCAGGGTGAGGCCCAATCAGGGCGCGTTGCGCTCTGGCACACGTAGAGGTACAACATGACGCATCCGACGGCGCACTATCCCATGATGTGCCGGCTCACGCGGAGGCCGATCACCTGCGCTTCCCATCCGCGGGAGCGGCGTGGCCTTCCCGCCCCCCTTTGGCACGCGGGTTGTATGCTGTAAGGCGCAGCCGCTGGCTGATAAAGCAGCAGATCGTGCACGGCCGGGGACGGAGCCGAAACAGCGTAGCACGTCCGCTGCTATGGCCGGCAAGAGTCGCCAGACCACCTACCCCAAGACGGCCTCCCGTGAACCAGAACCAACACCCCTGCGAGAGTGGACGCACGCCCCGGACAGAGTCAGAAGCGTTGGCCGGGGGCACGCCGTCGCGAGCGCACATGAGTACTGACGAAGCGGCAACGCTTGGCACCGTCTCATCGCTGCGGCCGTTCTTCCGACCCGTCGTTGTTGCCGTGGTGGGGGCCTCGCGCGATCCGGCGAGCATCGGTTATCGCTTGCTCGATGCGCTCTTGTCCAGCGGCTTCTCCGGCAGCGTGTATGCCGTCCATCCGCAGGCAGCGGAGCTGCACGGCCTGCGGCCGTACCGATCGTTGGCCGAGTTGCCACAGCGGCCCGACCTGGTGGTCATCGCCGTGCCTCGTCAGGCCGTGCTGGGTGTGGTGGATGAGTGCGGAACAGTGGGAGTTCCGGCGGTGGTGGTCATTTCTGCGGGCTTTGCCGAGCTGGGGGCAGAAGGCCGGCTGTTGCAGCAGCAACTGGCGGAAAAGGTTCGCCGCCACGGTATGCGACTGATCGGGCCAAACTGCCTGGGAGTGCTGGCCACGGGCCCCCACACGCGGCTCAATGCCACGTTTGTGCCCGTCTCTCCTCCGGCAGGCCACATCGCCATGTCTTCCGATAGCGGCGCGCTCAGCCTGGCGCTGCTGGCGGCCGCCACGCAGCTTGGGCTGGGTATCTCAAGCTGTGTGAGTGTGGGCAACCGGGCGGACGTTTCCAGCAACGACCTGCTGGAGTACTGGGAGCAGGACGAGGCCACCCGGGTGATCTTGCTGTACCTGGAGTCATTTGGCAACCCGAGACGCTTTGCGCGGATCGCACGGCGCGTCGGCCGGTGCAAGCCCATCGTAGCCGTCAAGGCGGGGCGGACGCGTGCCGGACGACGTGCCGCTGGTTCACACACGGCGGCCCTGGCGGTACCCGACGCGGCCGTGGCGGGACTGTTCCAGCAAACCGGCGTGATTCGTGCAGAGACCCTGGAGGAACTCCTGGATTTGGCAGCGGTACTGGAGTGCCAGCCGCTGCCCGCAGGAGGCCGTGTGGCCATCCTGACCAATGCGGGGGGGCCGGCCATCCTGTGTGCTGACGCCTGCGAGGCCGCCAGCCTGGTGTTGCCTGAGTTGTCCCCTGACACGCGCCGGCAGCTTGCAGCGTTCTTGCCGGCCACAGCCAGCCTGGCCAACCCGGTGGACATGATCGCCTCGGC
Organism: Pirellulales bacterium; assembly: GCA_023511675.1. Lineage (GTDB taxonomy): Bacteria > Planctomycetota > Planctomycetia > Pirellulales > JAIMBC01 > JAIMBC01. Next base: position 5,412 of record JAIMBC010000030.1, on the reverse strand, counting down.
CACGCCTGATGACTACCGCCGTGCCGTGCAGATCTTGTTGCATTGCGGAGAGGTCGATGCCCTGGTGGTGATCTATGTTTCCCCAACGCTCACTCCTAGCGGAGATTTCTTGCAGGCCATCCAGGAGGGTATGTGCCACGCGCGACGCTCGCAACACGGCGAGCGGACCGTTCTGGCCTGCTTGATGCCCGAACAGGTGGGGCTCACGCTCGCAGGCAGCGGCCCCGGCAGGCTGCCTTGCTTCGCCTATCCCGAGGCGCCCGCACGTGTGCTGGGCAAGCTGGCGGCCTATGCCAGGTGGCGGCGCCAGCCTCTGGGCAATTACCCCGCGTTGCCCGCTCTCGACCCGGCGGCGGCTCGCCAGGTGTGCCAGGAGGCCCTCGAGGCGGGTGGGGGTTGGCTGGGGGCCGAACAGACGCAGCGGCTGCTGGCTTCCGCTGGCCTGCACCTGGAGGGAGCCGTGGCGCGTTCTGCCGACGAAGCGGTGGCGCTGGCCTGCCGCTTTGGCTACCCGGTCGCGGTCAAACTCGCGGCACCGCACGTGGTACACAAGACGGAGCAGGGCGGCGTGTGGCTCAATCTGGCCGACGCACGCGCCGTGCGCGAGGCATTCGATCACCTGCACCAGCGCTTTCTCGTTTCCAACTCACCGGAGCCGCAAGGCAAGTCCACCGCAGCGGCTCGGGCAGCCGTGCTGGTGCAGCCCATGATTCGTCAGGGTACCGAGGTCATGGCTGGGATAACGCTCGATCCTGTATTCGGGCCGCTGGTCGCCTTCGGTCTGGGCGGGACCTATGTCGAGCTGCTGCAAGACGTTTGCTTCCGCGTCACACCCCTTACCGATCGGGACGCGGCCGAAATGGTGCGCAGCATCCGCGGCTGGCAACTGCTGCAAGGTTATCGCGGCCATCCGCCGGCCGACATCCCGGCCGTGGAAGAGATCTTGCTTCGTCTCTCCTGGCTGGGTGAACAGCTCCCCGAGCTGGCCGAACTCGATCTCAACCCCATCTTCGCCCTCCCGCCGGGCGCGGGCTGCCGGATCGTCGATGCGCGGGCGCGCGTGGCGCCGCCGGTTTCCTAGGCCGGCGTACCGCAGGCTGGCATGCCCGGCCGCTTGGCGGCAAGCGCAGTGCGGCCGCAAGCGCCTACCAGGCAGTCATGCGGCAGGGCCGCTATCTCCGTCTCTCGCGTGCTGCCTGCTGGACGCGGTAATGCTCCAGGCACTCCGCCTCGCGGCCCCGCACCACGCGGCGGCCGCGCAGCCGCCCAAAGCGCCCAGTGACCACGGTCCACTGACCATGGCCGCCTTCGTCGTCGCGGTAGATTACCACCCAGTCTCGCGTCGTGCCTAGCTCGTGCGCTCGCGCCGTGTTGGAGTAGAGAGCGGTGTAGTGCCGGTCGCCGCGCTGCGTGTGCAACACCGGCAGCCAGGCCTCGCCCGTGGGGTTGAAACGCACGGGCGCAATCCGCGGCAGGCGGCCCGCCCCGGCTTCGCGGCGGTACTCCTCGTCCACCTCGAGGAGTTCTGCCACCGGCGGTTCAGCGGGCGGCCGTGCCGAAGCAGGCTCGGCGAGCGGCGGTTGCGTCTGCGCCGCCGCGGGCCGCACACCCGCCGACGGGCGTCGGAAACGCCCCGCCAGCGCCTCGCGTATGCCTCGGATACGCTTTGGTCCCATGCCCGGCAAACGAGCCAGCCGGCCGTCGTGAGCGGCTGCCTCCAGCTCCGCGAGGGACTCGATGCCGAGCTGCTCGTGGATGCGGCTGGCCATCTCCTCTCCCACGCCGGGCAACGTGGCAAACAGATGTTCCGGCCCCGCCCGGCCACGTAGCCGCTGCCACAGCCCCAGCTTGCCCGTCCGCGCCAGCCGCTCGATGGAGCGTGCCAGAGACGCCCCAATGCCCGGCAGCAGCTCCAGCCCCGCCAACCCCTGCTCGTCCAAAATCTCGTGCGCCTGCCGCGCCAGCCGCCGCAGCGTCTCTGCCGCGTTGCGATACGCGCGCACCCGGTACATGTTGGCCCCCTGCGCCTCCAGCAGGTCGGCCACCTCGTCCAACACCGTGGCGATTTGCTCGTTCTTCAGCGGCAACTGTGGCTCGGTAGTGCCATCAACGCTAGACATGGGGCGGCTCCTTGTTTGCCAGGCGGCTCAGGTGGCACGGAGAGCAGGCAATCCCGCCGCTCCATGTGCCCGCGGGAGGCTTTGCCGTGACGAATGGTCGATGTGCCAAGTGACGGACTCGCATGGGATGTCCCCTTCACAGGAAGACGCAGCAACTCGCGTACCGACCCGGCGGCGCCCGGCACGCAGTGTACGGCTCATGCACCTCATCGGGCCGCCATAGCGGCCCCCCGCGATAGTATACATATTTATAGTATACGCAGCGTTCGCGGCCGCCCAGGGGTATTGCCACACCTGCGCGCCAGTCCCGCCTCCGCCAAACCGCGGCAGTGCTTCCCTTGGTGCCCGGCAGCGGACGGTCGCAGCCCTCGCTCAGCACCAAGGTACCCCGGCGGTGGGGCTCAACCTGTCGGACTCCAATGGCACTCTGCCATGTACCTCGCCGCCGCGGCGGGCGCCCTAAGGAACGCAGTATTCGCGTCCTCGCAGGTCATCTCGCCGCTGCCCTCGGCGTTGCTCATGTCTCATGGCGGCGCCTTCCTTGCGCAGGCCGCAGTGGGGCATCGCGCCTGCGTAGAGGCACGATTCTTGGTTGCACTGGATCTCGACGCGCGCCAATCACGACCGGCGGCCCGCCTGTCTCTCGCTGCCAGGCCGTTGTCTGCCAGGTGGGGATGCGAGCGGCAGGGCGCGACAGGCGTGCAGGAAGGCTGGAGCCTCCACGCAGTGCGTTCGCGGGCAGGAGCCTGGGAACTGCTGGCAATCGCAGTAGGGAACGGAAGGAGCCAGCGTCTCAGGTTCCTTCCTGCTTGGGAGGATGCGGCTCCCACTCGATCTCCAGCCGCCGCTTGAACGCCTTTTCAAACGGGCGTGCGCGGCGGCGAGCGGCCCAGAGGTCGAGTTCCGGCTCGCAGGCGGCAAGCACATGCAGGCGGATCACTTCCCCAGCCACCTCGGTTCGCACGCCCTCCACCTGCTGGGTGTTGCTGCGATCGAGGCCGCCCGCCAGACGCAGGATGGCGGCCAGACGTTTCACGCGCTTGCGATCTGGCTTGGAAAGACGCCGGTAGTTCTCGTGCTTGCGCTTGGGCCGAGCGCCGCGGTGGTATCGCGCAATGTTGGCCACCAGTTCGAGTTCTCTCGGCTCGAAGCCGGGCAGCCGGCTGTTGATGATCAGGTGATAGCTATGCTTGTGGTGCTGCTCGTAGTCGATCAGGTAGCCCGTGTCTTGCAGCAGGGCGGCCAGTTCGACGAGCTTGCGGTCTGCGTGTGTGAACTCGCCCAGGGGTGCCAGTTGGGCCACGATTTCTCCTGCCAGCCGCCCCACATGCCGGCTGTGGACGACGTCCGCCCCGCACTGCCGAGCGAAGCGCTCGGCCGCTGCCTCCCGGTCGAGCCTGGCAGGCACCGTACCGGTCAGCTCGTCGATCATGGTCAGCAGCAGGCCGTCGCGGACGCCGCCGTCATGCACTTGCAAGCGGTTCAGCCGGAACCGCTCCAGCAGTCGATCGATCACGGCGAGGCCGGGCACGATGATATCCGCACGTTCGGGGCTCAGGCCGGGAAAGCTGCGGCGTGCGCGGGAGGACAGCTTGCGCAGACGATCAAGCAGGTGCCGCAGCTCGGCGCGGCGCACCTCGAAGCCGCGCACGGGCATGCCGGCCCGGCCGTGCTGTGCGGCGAGCATGTCTGCCAAAGATGTGAACGTCCCGCCGCAGCCGATGAGCAGGTGAGGTACCAGCAGGGTGCCGCGAGTGCGGCTGGCCAGTTCCGCATCGATGTAGCGGACCATTCGCTCATAGCCGCTGGCGGAAAGCTCCGCGCCGCTGCCGAACATCTCGGCCAGCCGTACGGCGCCCAGGGGTGTTTCGTAAACATCTTCGATCACGGTACCCGCGGCGAGCACCAGCTCGGTGCTGCCTCCCCCGATATCCGCCACGGCCACGTTTTTGCCCTCGATATCGAAGGCGCGGCTCACGCTGAGGAAGGCGAGGCGGGCTTCCTGCTGAGAAGAGATGATCTCGATGGCCAGGCCTAGTTCCTCCTGAACACGGCGGCAGAACTCAAGGCCGTCGGCGGCTTCGCGCAGGGCGCAGGTGCCAATGGCCCGCAGCCTCTGCACCTGAAAGCCGGTAGCAATCTGCTGCATGCGGCGCAGCGCGGCCAGCGAGTCCACCACGGCTTGAGGATCCAGCCGGCCCGTGGCGGCCAGCGATCGGCCCAGCCGCGTGGAGGCCCGCTCGTCGTCGAGCACGCGATAGCCGCCATCGCGCAGCGGCTCCGCCACAATCAGGCGGATGCTATTGGTGCCGATGTCCAGGGCGGCCAGGCGGCACGCCGCCTCCGGCGCCAGCAGGTACTGGTGTGCGTGCATGAACAACCCGTCCCCGCGTACCCAGCGCAAGCCTCTGTGTAGGATAGCACCCTGGGGCGCCTCCCGGGACCGCAGGGGATTCGCGGCGTCCGTGCGAAGTTTTTTGGCTTGCCTTGACGTAAGCCTGACCTATGTATCCTTGGCGGTCCAGCGCGCCACGGCTTTCGCACGGCGCCGCAGCCCTTGCACAACGTGGTGCCTGGCACGCCAGCAATCACACGAGGCGGCCGAAGCCCGGCCGGTTCGGGGCAGTTCGATCGCGCATGCCGCGGCGAGGCGGACATCGTCGCGATGCGTCCCTGACCGGCGGCTGCGCCCGCTTCCCAACTCCTGCATCGTGACAAGCCCGCCCGATGATGCCTCGGCTCATCCGCCAACCGACCTTGCCCCTAGCAGCAGTCAAGCCCGCCGCATCTCGGGCGCGCAACGGAGATGCCGTACATGGATCATGGTGATAGCGTCCTCAAAGAATTTCTCATCGAAAGCCGCGAGAACCTCGACCAGCTCGACCGCGACCTGGTAGCGCTGGAACAGGATCCCCGAGACCCTGCGCGGCTGGCGAGCATCTTTCGCACCATCCACACCATCAAGGGCACATGCGGCTTCTTGGGGCTCACGCGCCTGGAAGCCGTGACGCACGTGGGAGAAAACCTGCTCAGCCGCCTGAGAGACGGCGTGTTGCTGCTCAACGCAGAGATCACCACGGCCCTGCTGTCACTGGTGGACACGGTGCGGGAGATCCTGACGCACGTCGAGCAAACGGGAACGGAAGGAGAGCGGGACGACGCAGCTCTCATCGCCACGCTCACGCGCTTGCAGGAGCCCCCGCCGCCGTCTGCCGCCGAGGCCAGTCCGCCCCCCGCCGAGACCGAGCCGGCTGTAGAACTGCCCCCGCCCGCCCCCATCCACCTGGGCGAC
>JAIMBC010000003.1 GCA_023511675.1 Pirellulales bacterium | reverse complement strand
GTTCCTGGGCCCCACCGGCGTGGGCAAGACCGAGCTGTGCAAGGCACTAGCGGAGGTGCTGTTCGACGACGAGAACGCCATGGTCCGGCTGGACATGAGCGAGTTCATGGAGCGCCACACCGTCAGCCGGCTGATCGGCGCGCCGCCCGGATATATCGGCTACGAGGAAGGCGGCAAGCTCACCGAGGCCGTGCGGCGCCGTCCCTACTCCGTCGTGCTGCTGGACGAAATTGAAAAGGCCCACCGCGACGTGTTCAACATCCTCTTGCAGGTGCTCGACGACGGCCGCCTTACCGACGGCCACGGCCGCACCGTGGACTTCACCAACACCATCGTGGTGATGACCTCCAACCTCGGCAGCCAGGCCATCCAGGAGATTGCCCGCGAAGGCGGCTCCGAGGCCGAGATGCGTGCCGCCGTCAAGGAGGCGCTCCAGGCACGCTTCCTTCCCGAGTTCCTCAACCGCATCGATGAGGTGATCATCTTCCACCCCCTGGAAAAGAAACACCTCCGGCGCATCGTCGAGCTGCAAATCGAGCGCCTCAAGAAGCAACTCGCGGCCCAGGACATCACACTCGAGGTCACGCCGGAAGCGCTCGACGAAATCGCCCGCACCGGCTACGATCCCACCTTTGGCGCTCGGCCGCTGAAGCGGGTCATCCAGCAACGCATCCAGAACCCCCTGGCAAGCGAGCTGCTGCGCGGCCAGTTCCCCCCTGGCAGCGGTATTCGCGTCGACTGCCAGCACGGCGAGTTCACCTTCGAACGGGTCGAACCCGCCGAGGCCGCCGCATCCTCTGCTCTATAACCGCCCGCCGGCCAAAGCCCGCACTGGCTTTAGGCCAGGGCAACATGCCCGCTGCCTCCAGCGCCCCTGTGCCACGGCGCTCTCGAACGCCGCGGTGGCGCGCCGGGTGGCGTAGGGCTGGTGCTCCCTGTGCCCCGCCACCCTCGTACGCCGCGCCGCCAGGACTGAACCTGAGAATCGTGGTCGCCCTGTGCCCTGCCACGCTCCAACCATCCTCCGCTGTCGCCGCCATACGCGGCGGCCCTGGTACGCTCCACCGTGCGGCCAGATGCCCCCGATCGACAGTTTTTTCTCCACCACCGCAAGATCCGCCCTGCTGCTTCGCCCTATACAATGGGGACTGTGCTGGATGTGTCCCCCGCACCTAACAATCCCAGAACCCACCCGCTGCCTCGCTCGCCATGCGCTGGCTCGATCCTCCGGAATGCACTGCTGCCCAGGATGCCCTCGAACGCGGTAACCTGGTCGAGGCCGCGAGCGTACTGCTGGCCTGTCCCCACCAAGGCCACCGCCGCGTGCGACAGCTCTTGACCGAGATTTCTGCCAAACTGATACGGCACGCCCGTGAAGAATTCGCCGCTGCCCAGACCAACGCTGCCCAGACCAACGCTGCCCAGACCAACGCTGCCCAGACCAACGCTGCCCAACCGGTTGCCCGCTGGGACCTGCCCCGGCTCGAAGCGGCTGCACGCACGCTCGAGCTGGCCGCACGGTGTGCCGCACTCAACCAGGATGGCCTGGCAATCCAACAACGGATCGCGGAGGCACAGCAGCAGCACCGCGACGCACAGCAACGTCTCCACCGTCGCCTGACCAAAGCCCAGGAATACCTGGCAGTGGGCCGGCTCGACACCGCCCTGGAGGTCATCGCCGCCGTGCCTACGAGCGAGGTCGATGCGGACCTGCTGGAACGGTCGCCGCAGGCCGCCGAGTTGCGCGAGGAATGCACGCGCCGCCTGCGACACTTCGAACGTCACGTGCAGCACTGCCGGGCAGCCCTCGAACAGCAACAGATCGCTGCGGCACGCCGCCACTGGGAAGAATGTCGCAAACTGTATCCCACGCACCGCGCGGTGCAAGAGCTAGAGAACCAGCTCGCCCAGGCCGCCTCCCAAAGATCGGCTTCAGGCATCCAGCACCAGCAGCCTCCCCTGGCCGTCACAAACCGCAGCCAGACCTGGCTGCTCGGCAACTGGGCGTTGGTCCTCAGTGCAAGCCAGGCGGTGGTAGGTACCACCCGCGATCCCGAAGTGCAGGTTCCCATACTGGGTAAACTGCACGCCCGCCATGCCCTGCTCTATCGAGACGCCACGGGCTGGCACCTCAACCCTTGCCGAGACAAAAAGAATCGCCTCTGCCCCGTGATCATCAATGGCCGCAAGCTGGATGCGCCGGCCCGCCTGCGCCCCCGCGATACGATTCTGTTTGGCGATGGCAATTGCGCCTGGCAATTCACTCAGCCTGTGCAGGATAGCGGCACGGTAGTCCTGGAGGCCCAGCTCGGCACGCAGGCCCTGATCTGGGCCAACGGCCATCAACTAAAACGCCTGGTGCTCATGGCCGACCGGCTGGTCGTCCGGCCGGCCTCTCCTGCACACGTGGTCGTGCCCACGCTGCCCGCCAACTCCCTGGAATTCTGCTGGACGTCACACGGATTAGAATGGCGCGTCGAGCACGCAGTGGCCTCGCTCGATGCCCTGGATCAGCCCATCCCGGCACACGTCCTGGCCCAGCGGCACCGCGCGCAACTTTCTCCCAAGCAGATCTCGGCCGAACAGGCCGAACGCCTGGTGTACCTGCACGCTCGCCTGCAGCTCGAGCCAGACATGGACGAGGCCGAGCGACTCGATCGCGGTATACAGAACCTCGAACCACACGACCATCTTGTCTTGGACCTGCTGCCAGGCCCGGGGTCCGGGCCGTGAGCATGTCTGCGGGCATCTGGCACGTAACCATACACCGGCACCATCGCGCCGGGTGGGCGAACATGGGCGAGAGAGATGTACCGGTGGCAGTCAAGTGGCGTCGGGTGTGATGACGCCCGGGTTGCGGAGGGTGGTTAACTGTTGGTCGGTTTAGGGTTACGGGTTGCCTCTTCTCTGTTGGGCTGGAGCTGGAGATGGAAGGTTTCTGCCAGGCTGAGCGCGGCTTGATACAGGGGAAGGCAATAGGCCGCCGCCTCGTGGTTGCAGGCCGGCGTCGGTTTGGGGGGGGGTTGTTGGCCTGGTGGTTCGTGGGCCTGCTCGCGTTGGCGGCGCCTGTGGCGACCACAAGGGCCACACATGCCTGGTGGTACACCGGTTGGTCAACGCTAGCGGCGCGAGGGTTCTGGCGCTCCCTTGCAGGCGCCGCTCCAGGAGTCGCCCGGCTCGTAGCGGTCGCCCGCGACGAGGGAATGGCGTCCGACGAGCCACGACGGACCGCATGAATGCGGTCACTACGAACGCCGGCATTCGACGTGCGCGCCGTTGCGCGCCCGCAGAATCAGGCGGACTGCCCTGTTATAGAGGGGGCGGGCAAGCACCCCTGCTGTATGCTACGGCAGGGGGCCACAGGTACGGAGGGAGGTGTTGCCGGATCGGAGCGGGCGGGACGCCCGCGCTCCCGGGCGGCACCACTCGGCCCCCGTCAAGCCGCTATGCTCGAACGGCCGCAACCTCGCCGCCCACAACCGCCGGTTCTCTCCAGCAATCGGCCTTGGCATGCTCCATCTCGCGTGCGTGCACTCGTACTCTCCCCGCCCGGCATGCAGGCTGCCATCCCCGTCAAAAATGGTCGTTGTGTACGGCTACGTCTCTCGCCACGTGAGCGCGCGTGCGCCGTGTTGAGCGGCTGTATGGTAACGGCTGCCCGCGCGCAGCAAACGCCTTCCCCCGCGCGTGCCCAGTGACGAACTGCGCAGACGGACTAGGCGGAGAAGGAGCTGCCGCAGCCGCAGGAGCGCACGGCATTGGGGTTGTCGAACGTGAAACCCTGCTTCTCGATCCCGTCGTAGTAATCGACGGTGGTGCCGTCGAGGTACAGGGCGCTCTTCTTGTCCACCACCACGGGCACGCCATGGCACTCGTACCGGGAGTCGAGCTTCTCATCCAGCGTCTTGTCGAAGCCGAGGCTGTAGGTGAAGCCGCTGCAACCACCGCCGGTCACGCCCACGCGCAGGAACGCGCCTGGCTCCAGGCGGCCCGCCTGGATCTCGCGTTCCATGATCTGCTTGACAGCGTTTGCGGCTTTCTCGGTCAAAGTTACGGCCATGATTGAAGAACACTCCTTTCCCAGGATTTTCGCAGGTTATGCTGCGTAAATTATACGCTCCGCCGGAAAAAGAAAAGACGTATCCAGCCATCAGAGCGCATGCGCCCTCAGCCGCTCGACCTGCTCGGCCACGTAGGCGGCGGCAAAGTCGACATCCGCTTCGGTCGTGAAGCGTCCCAGCCCAAAACGCAGGCTGGCACGTACCCAGGCCTCTTGCACGCCCAGGGCCCGCAGCACATGGCTGGGCTCCGGGTCGGCAGATGTGCATGCACTGCCGGAACTTACGGCAACGTCTCGCAGAGCTGCCAGCAACGCATCGCCCTCCACGCGGGGGATGCTGACATTGAGATTGCCCGCAAGTCGCACTGCCGGCTGGTCCAGCGCGGGACCGTTCAACTGCGTCTCCGGCAGGGCTGCCGCCAGCCGATCGAAGAGGCGATTTCGGAGTGTAGCCAGCCTGGGGGCCTCCGCGGGCAGCTCCTCCAGACACAGCTCCAGCGCCCGGGCGAAGCCGACGATGCCCGGCACATTGAGCGTGCCACTGCGTCGTCCCCGTTCCTGGCCGCCGCCGTCGATCTGCGGTTGCAGCGGCACAGGCGGCCTGTGCCGCACGTAGAGGGCGCCAATCCCTTTGGGGCCGTAGATCTTGTGAGCTGTAAAGCTCATCAGATCCACGCCCAGGTCGTCCACATGCACGGGCAGCTTGCCGACGGCCTGGGTGGCGTCGCAGTGAACGAGGATGCCGCGATCGTGGCAGATGCGGGCCAGTTCTGCGAGCGGCTGGATCGCGCCGATCTCGTTGTTGGCCAGCATCACCGAGACGAGAAATGTGTCTGGCCGCAAGGCATGGCGGAGCCGATCGAGGTCGAGCAAACCGGCCACGGGGTGGGGGGCCTGGATGACGTCCAGCAGCGTGACATCGAAACCGCGGCGTTGCAGGCGGGCCAGGGGATCCAAGACCGAGCGGTGTTCGGTTTTCACGCTCACGATGTGCCGGCCGCGCGTTCGCTCGGCCGTGCCGCGCAAGGCCAGGTTATTGCTCTCGGTGGCGCCGCTGGTGAAGACGATTTCTCGTGGCGCGGCGCCAATGAGCTGGGCGAGTTGTGCCCGTGCAGCCTCGACGGCATCTCGGGCTTCCCAACCATAGGCATGCCCTACACTGCCTGGGTTGCCGAACCGCTCGGTGAAGTAAGGTTCCATGTGTGCCAGCACGCGCGGATCGACCGGCGTGGTGGCATGGTAATCGAGGTACACGGGTCGCGGCATGGCAGGGGGGGCGTAGCGTCGGCAACACAAAATGCCCTGGTTCATTCTCGGCGGCAGCCATGCCGCTGGGTAGAGGGGAGTGGCGGCTTGCCGCGGAAAGGGGGGACCACAGTGGGCCAACGTGGGGGAGTTGTCAACGGGCCAGCGTTGCGCGGTGCCTCACACGGCCGGCACAGGGGCCGACCTTGCCGCATGAGTGGGCAAAGAGTCGCAGGCCAGGGCAGAGATGCGGCCGGTGCACCAGCTCAGCGGACCGTCTCACACCAGCGGGCCGGCACAAGAGGCAGGCCGCCGCAGGTCCACAGCTTGGTGATGGTTTGTGAGCCAGCGCAGGCGAGAGCAGCAGCGGGGTTGTGAGAATGCCTGCGCCGTACCGGCCAAGATCGCCGTTGCGGCCCAGCGCGGGTTGTGTTACGGTCCCCGCCACGATGGATGAGAGTGCTAGCGTGCTGGGTGGAGAGGGGAAATTGCCTCGCCGGAGGCTCCGGTTATGGTTAGCCGTCTTGGCCGCGAGCCTGGGGCTGTGCGGCCTGGCATGGCTCGGCTTCTGGCAGGGGCACCTCAAGCGTTTTCAGGCGGTGCGGCCGGGTGTGTTTTATCGCTCGGCACAGCCCAGCGAACTGGGCTTGCAGGTGCTGGTCAAGTGCTATGGCGTCAAGACCGTGGTCTCATTGCAGCTTGAGGATATGCGCCTGCATGCGGGACTGATCGATTTAGGGGAGGAAGGCGGGGCCCTTGAGTCGCACTACGTGGCGGGGCTGGGTGCTCGGCCGGTGCAATGGCCGATGGGAGAAGAGGCCTGCTGGCCGTGGGTCAGTCCCTGGCAGTATGAGCAGTTCTTTCGGATGATGGACGATCCTGCCAACTGGCCTGTGGCGGTGCACTGCCAGGGGGGACGCCATCGTACAGGTACGCTGGCCGCCTTGTTCCGCATGGAATACGACCGCTGGCCGGCCGAGCGTGCCCTGGCGGAAATGTATGCCTTCGACTTCGGCGTGCCCGTTACCATTCAGGAATACAATCTGCGCACCTACTGGCCGCGGCCGCGGCCTAGCGGCGAGGAATGGAAGTCGCTGTTGACTTGGTGGCCGCGGTCACTCGGGCCGCCTCCCGCAGACTACGACGAGCTGGTGCGGCGGCTAAGGGCCGAGGGGCCCCAAGGGCCGCTTCGCAAGGCCTTTGCCGCCTATCTCGAGCAAGGGGGAGCCTTTAGCCTGCCGCTGGCCTATCGTGTGGTGGATGACCCTGGCGATCCATTGGCCGCCCTGGCAGCGCAGCACGCATCCGCATGTCTGGCTCGCCTGGGCCTGCCCCCTGGCACGTACCATGCCGCGGCTGCGCTAACGGCAGATTTTGGCACGCCGCAGCAGCAAGAGCAGTTCCTTGCGCTTTTGTACAAACCGGGCTACCGTCAGGCCTCGCACGAGCGCTTCGAGCATGTGGTGCAGGGCCTGACCAATCGCTACACGCCCAATCGCGTGGCTTTTCTCCGGCCGCTGCTGGAACTCGAAACGCCACACCTGGCTGCCCGCACCCCGCAGCTTCGCTATTGCAACACGGCGGTGGCACGACTGTCTTGCATCCTGGACCGCAACCTGCTCTCCGGCACGTCAGATCATGCGGCACAGGTGTGGAATCAGGCGCGGCAAGCAGCGCGCCGCTGGTTTGAAGCCCACGCCGAGTTCTGCCGACCCAGCACGTTGCTGCCGCCCCCGGGAAGGAAGGCGTTGCATGCACAAGCCGACCGCGCTCGGCAGCGTTAGCCGTGGACGTAATGGCTGAGACCCGGCCTGCGTGTTGCCGCCCGATGGGCCTGCACGGAAGGGTATCGCTGCACAAACGGCTTCTGCCGGAAGTTGCCGCGAGCCGGCCTGGCCGCGTCAGTGCCCCTCGGAATCGGCAACCGGCGGTGCGGGCGCAATGACATCGTGAGCGCTTTGGGAGCGGAGTTGTTGCATCAGGCAGCTCAGTGCGCGGCACAACTCGACGGTGGCCGTGCTCAGGTCCTTGCGGGCGAAGGCCTGTAGACCTGCATCGCGGTGACGACGGTATGCGGTCCAGTCGATCGTATATGGGGTGCCGTCTGGACGGCCGTTGTGGGCTGCCTCTTCAAGCTGCTGGACCAGGCTGCTCAGCTTTTCGACATAGGCGCTATCCAGCTTGCAAACATAGCTGCGATGCGGGGCCCGGCCGTGCAAACCTCCGGCCGGCCGGCCCGCCGGCGCCGGGCCGCGGCGGAAGAGAAGCGCGGCGATCAGGATCACGACAAAGGCGCCCAGCGGCAGCAAGGCATACGTCCATTGCGAGCCGAGGCCCAGCAACAGCGTCCCCAACAGGGCAAGTCCCAACAAGACCCAGATGCTGACAGGAATCTGGCGGCGAGGGCCGCGTACCACCCTCATCACGCTGCTCCCCTCAGCGGCACCGCTGGCGAGCTGCCCCCCTTTGACGCGTACCAATACGATGCTGATGTTATCGGGCCCGCCGCGCAGCAGGGCAATGTCCACCAGCACGCGTGCGGCTTCTGCCAGGGGCAGATGCTTGAGGATCATGCCGATCTCGTCATCTGCCACCTGCCCCGTGAGGCCATCGCTACAAATCAGGAAGGTGTCGCCCGGCAACAAGGGGAAGGGACCTTCGACGTCCACCTCCACGGCCTCGGAAGGCCCCAGCGAGCGCGTGATGATGTTCTTGGGGATGTAATTGGGAACCTCGTTGTCTGGGATCTGGCGGGCCGCTTTCAGCTCCCACACCAGGCTGTGGTCGAACGTGAGCTGATCGAGTTGGTTGCCACGCAGGCGGTACACCCGGCTGTCTCCGACGTGAGCCACCAGCGCGCGTTCCGGGAGCAAGACCAACACGCTGGCGGTGGTACCCATGCCGCGAAAGTCGAGGTTCGCCTGCCCCCAGTTGTGAATCTGGCGATTGGCATCTTCGATGGCCTTGACCACCGCCGCTTCGGGCGACTCCTCCGGGAGCTTGTAGTAGGCATGCTGCACGGCGTCCACCGCCATTTTGCTGGCCTTCTCGCCAGCGGCATGAGCGCCCATGCCGTCAGCCACCATGAACAGGTGGCCACGCCGTTGGAGTTCCTCACGATCGCTGGCCAGCCGGCAAGCCAACGAGTCCTGGTTGTTGGCGCGGCGCAACCCCACGTCGGTGATGTCTACGTACTCCAGGCAGTTGTCCCAGGTGCCGGAGTGCTCTTGCATAATTGGTGGTTGCGCCAGGTGACGCGGTAGGCGACCGTGGAAATGCGTATCCCGCTGATGATTCTAATCTGGGGTCTGGGCGCGGAATAGGTGCCAGCCGCACGTTCCTCCCGCGGGAGCGGAGGCTGGGTGACCGACGTTCGCGGTGTCGAACCAGTTATCGCGTGCAGCGCACGTTCCTCCAGCGGCTCGGGCAGCGGGGGCGGTGCCGAGCCCGCCTCTCGAGCGGGCCAGGTACGAGCAGGTCCGCCGCGCTTTGGAAATTGCACGCTGAGCCCGCCTCTCAAGCGGGCCAGGTGAGCCGCCCCACGGCAGTTGGCGCCGCCGGAATATGTACAATGTGTGGAAGTGGCCAGCGCGGCGTACGCCAGGAACATGGCCGCGGCACGAGTGCCGGCCACGGCGGCCCCGGTTGTTTGGCCGTGAAGGCGATTTGCCGCGCCGCGCTGGGCCGAGGCGAATGAGGAGCAATCATATGACTGAGTGGCGTGCCTTGGGAGTCTAGTTGGCGAGCGTGGGGGGGCGGATCTCTGCTGGGCGCCCTGATTGGCTGGGGCGTGGGCACTTTTGCCCCAGGCTACTATCGTGCCATCGTCCGCGGTGGAGAGGCACCTTCGTTCCAACCTCTTGAGTTTGGGTTAGACGCAGGGGCCACCCAGGGGGCCTTGGCGGGGCTGGCGATTGGTGCCGTGCTGATCTGCTTTTTCACCTCGCTCTACGAGCGCCACAAGGCTGCGGGGCGGCAGTAAGCTGCCGCTGCCGTCACGAGGGTGGTGTCATCGCCCGCGGCGGGCCAAACTTGGCTTGCTTCCCCGCGGGCATGGTCTCAATGGAGCTTGCTCCGGGGCCGTGGGTTGCATCGTGGCTCATGCCGGCGAGAATAACGAAACCAACGAGCCGCACCAGTCAAGTTGTTGCAAAGGACCGCGCATGCCTCGAGCCGCCAGGCCCAGGCGGCCCGTGTGGCTGCCTGCCCGTTAGGCCTAGCGAAGGGATGTGCCCGTGGTCCCTCCGGTACAGGACGGTATGTGGACCTGCCATGCGGTGAGGGAGCTGCCTGGCGGCCCGCATTGGTGGCGGTTGCCACCACAGCGCCGCCCGAAGCTGGCACGTGCCGCGGTGAGCCGCCGTACCGCAGATGGTTCTGGCCGAGGAGTAGTTCCCATGCGGATACGAGCATCTTCCCACGGGGATGAGCGGGTTGCATGTTCGAGCGGACGCTCTTACCCCGGCAAGCCCCCGAAGAGCCTGTTTTGGAGCCCACCGCGGTTGGGGGGCCGTACGGGGCAAGGCCCCCTCGGCCCATCTGCGGGCGGCCAGCGTGAGGAAGCGTCCCGTAGGGCAGGGCGTGGCGGAGGCACTGCGCTCGAGACCAGATCTCGGTTTGGCTGCGCGGGGGCGGCCGCCGTCCTGGGCTTCGCCCTGGCATTGGCGTGGAGCGACCCGTGTCAGAGCGATCCACAGGCAAAGCAAGGCACCGGCACGTCCGCCGAAGTCGTCGAAATCCTGTTCGAACAGCACGGGCCAAACGAATTGCACGGTGCCGATGCCCGCAAGCAGCTCCTGGTGACCGGCCGCCTTGCTGACGGCCGACTGGTGGACCTGACGCGGCGCGTGCACTACGAGGCGCTTCCGGCGGGCGTGGTGGAGGTCGATGCGGCTGGGCTGGTCAAGCCGATTGCCGAGGGCAGAGTGCGCGTGACGGCGCGGGGGCCGGGCAAGCTGCGGGCGCGGATCGAGCTTCAGGTGGCGCAGTTGGCCGACCCGCCGCCGATCAACTTTGTGAATCAGGTTGTGCCCATCTTCACCAAGCACGGGTGCAACGCGGGGGCCTGCCACGGCAAGTCGAGCGGGCAGAACGGGTTCAAGCTATCGCTGCTGGGGTTTTATCCCGACGAGGACTATGAGTATTTGACCAAGGAGGCGCGTGGGCGAAGGGTGTTTCCCGCGGCTCCCGAGCGGAGCTTGCTGTTGCTGAAGGCGACCGGCACGCTGGCCCACGGAGGGGGGCGGCGTGTGGAGGCGGATGGGCCCGAGTATCAGCTTCTCGTGCGCTGGATGGAGCAGGGCCTGCGCTACGGCACGCCCGAGGATCCGGTGATTGCGGGGCTGGATGTCTACCCCGCACAACGGACGATGAGGCAGGGCGGCGAGCAGCAGCTTGTGGTGCTGGCCAGCTTCAGCGACGGCACGCAGCAAGACGTCACGGCGCTGGCGCAGTTCGAGTCGAACGACGCAGAGATGGCTGAGGTGAAGCGCAACGGCCTGGTGCGCGCGCTGGACGGGATAGGAGACGTGGCAGTCATGGCGCGCTATCAAGGGGAGGTGGCCGTGTTTCGGGCCACGCTGCCGGCAGATGGGCCTCCGCCCGCCATGCCGCAGCCACGCAACTTCATCGACGAGCTGGTGTTCGCCCGCCTGCAAGCGTTGGGCTTGCCCGCTTCTCCCCCGTGCGATGATGCCACGTTCTTGCGCCGCGCCACGCTCGACATCGCCGGCCGGCTGCCTACAGCGGAAGAGTTGCGCGCCTTCGAGGCTGAGCGGGACGCGGCCAAGCGTGAGCGGCTGATCGAGCGGCTGCTGGCCTCGCCGGAATATGCCGACTTTTTCGCCGCCAAGTGGAATGCCATTCTGCGCAACCGCCGCACGAACGATAACGCGGCGCGAGGCACATACGCTTTCCACGGCTGGATTCGCCAGGCGATATACGAGAACATGCCGTACGACGAGTTTGTGCGCAGCATTCTGGCGGCCACGGGCGAGCTTCTGGAGCATCCGCCGGTGGCGTGGTATCGCATGGTAAACACCATGGAATTGCAGGTGGAGGATACCGCGCAATTATTCCTCGGGCTGCGCATCCAGTGCGCACGCTGCCATCATCATCCCTTCGAGCGTTGGAGCCAGCACGACTATTACTCGCTGGCGGCATTCTTTTCTCGGGTGGGGATCAAGCCAGGTTCTGGGGGGCTTGGCAATGACGAGCCGGCCGTGTTCCACGACCGCGGCCAGGCCGGCGCGGTGAATCCCCGCACCGGGGAGACGCTACCCCCGGCCGTGCTGGGAGGCACGCCCCTGACGATCGACCCCGACGACGATCCGCGGCAGGCGCTCGTCGACTGGATGGCCTCTGCGGAGAATCCCTACTTTGCCGCGGCGCTGGTGAATCGCTACTGGAAGCACTTCTTCGGCCGCGGCATTGTCGATCCCGAAGACGACATGCGGGTGACCAATCCTCCCTCCCATCCGGAGTTGTTGCAGGCGCTGGCCCAGCATTTTGTGCGCAGCGGCTTCGATCTCAAGGAGCTGATCCGCACCATTTGCCGCTCTCAAACCTATCAGCTCGCCTCCGAGCCGAGCGGGCTCAATCAGTTCGATCGCCGCAACTTCTCTCACTATTATCCCAGGCGGCTGCAAGCCGAGGTGTTGTATGACGCCTTGCATCAGCTTACCGGCACGGTACCCGAATTCTCCGGCTTGCCTGCTGGAACGCGAGCCGTGCAGCTTCCCGATAGCAGCATTAGCAATTACTTCTTGCAGATCTTCGGCCGGCCCGAGGGGACCAGTGCCTGCGAGTGCGAACGCTCCAGCGAGGCGAACCTGGCGCAGAGCCTGCACCTGCTGAACTCGGAAGAGGTCCAGCTTCGGCTCGCCGCGGAGGGGGGGCGGGCGGCTCGGCTCGCCGCGGACGAGTCGCTCACCGACACCCAGCGCGTCGAAGAAATCTATGCCTGGGCGTTTGCCAGGCGTCCCACGGCGGAAGAGTTGCAGCTCACCCTCGGCCACCTCCAGCGGGCTGAAGACAAGCGCCAGGCCCTGGAAGACATTCTCTGGGCCCTGGTGAACACCAAGGAATTTCAGTTCAACCACTAGACCTAGGGCAATGGCTCATGCGGCCTAAAGTACCGTGCGGCTGCCTTTGCTTGTGGCTCCTGCTTGTGCTGCGCGCTGCGGAGGCACAGTTGCCCATAGCGCGGCTGTATGGCCTGTTCCCCGCTGGAGGACAGGCGGGTACCCGTGTGGAAGTGGAGGTAGCCGGCGCGGACCTGGATGGGGCGGCGGCAGAGCCCGCACGGCTGATCGCCTCTCATCCGGGCATTGCGGCCGAACCGCTGATGCGCCCCCCCAGGTTGACGGAGAGCGAACCGCAAGTGGCGGCCAATCGCTTCATCGTTTCAATCGGGGCGGAGGTTGCTGCCGGCACGTATGAACTGCGCGTCCAGGGAAGGTACGGTCTTTCCAATCCGCGGCCATTCATGGTGGGCAGCCGGCCTGAAGTGCGTGAAACGGAACCGAACAACCAGTGCGATGCAGCCACGGAGCTGACGCTGGAGGCGGTGGCCAATGGCGTGCTGGAGGGAGAAGGAGACGTGGACGTGTACCGCCTGGCCTTAGGGGCGGCACGGACGCTGATCGTGTGCGAGGCAAGGCAGATCGACTCACGTGCTGCCCCCACGCTCGTGCTGCATGACGAGCAGGGAGCCCAGCTTGCCACGGCTACGAGCGGCGTGTACGGGCGTGCCATCCTGGATGTGACTCCCGCGCGGCCCGCGATCTACCATGTGGCCGTGCATGACGCGGCGTACGGCGGAGACGGCATGCTCGGCTATGTGTACCGCCTGCATGCCACGACGGGGCCGTACATCGATATGGTGTTTCCGCCGGCCATCCCCGCCGGACAAAGCAGCCGCATCACCCTGTACGGCCGCAATATCGGGGGCAAGCGGGCCAAGGGAGTGCGCATCGGAAACCATGAGCTGGAAGAGCTTTCCCTAGAGCTGTCTCTTCCCGACGCCTCGGTACGCTTCCTTCAGGCCGTGCTGGAAGGTGCCACGGCTGCGGCCCGGGCGTCCGAGCCGGCAGCGGAAAATTCATCGCCTGCACGGCCAGGCACGGTCCGCTCCTCTGCTTCGCCGGAACTGCCCCCTGCCGGCGCGGCCGGTCAGCCCCCCCACCCAGACAGCGCAACGGAGGGGCCGGTTCCGGCTGCGCCCGATATGGACTCGCAGGATGTGGCAGGCTTCTCGCTTCCAACAGCGGCGGACATGGGCGGCGTCCTGGCGTGGGGAGAACATGCTGGCCTGCCCCTGGAGCTGGCGCCCCAGGCGCTCGATGGGATCGACCTCTTGTTTCGCTCGCAGCACGGAACGGCCAATCCGGTACGGCTATTCTTCGCCGCTGCGCCTCTGGCACAGGAACGTGAGCCCAACAACCAGCCCGCTCGGCCGCAGCCCTTGCAAGTACCCTGTGAGCTGGTGGGCACCTTCTCGCGCGCCGATCGAGATTGGTACGCCTTTGATGCAAACGGCGGTGAGGCGTTGTGGATCGAAGTCCTCTCTCACCGTCTCGGCTTGCCGACCGACCCGTTGCTGGTGATCCACCAGGTTGTGCGCGACGACGAGGGGAACGAGCAAGCCCTCGAGCTGGCCGCCGTCGACGACCTGGACGCACATCCCGACCAGGCCGACTACTGCGAGTCCAAAGACCCCGCCCTGCTCTTTGTGGCACCGGCAGACGGCCGATACCGCCTGATGCTGCGGGATCTCACCGGAAATCCAGCCGCCGACCCGCGCCATGCGTATTGTCTGCTGATCCGCCAGGCCGAGCCAGACTTCTCGCTGGTTGCCCTGCCGCGTACCGCTGGAGTGGGAGAGGATCCCAACGATCGCTCGCCGGCTGTCTGGC
Source organism: Pirellulales bacterium (assembly GCA_023511675.1). Classification (GTDB taxonomy): domain Bacteria; phylum Planctomycetota; class Planctomycetia; order Pirellulales; family JAIMBC01; genus JAIMBC01. The sequence goes on along the minus strand of JAIMBC010000003.1, from coordinate 42,039 downwards.
CCTTGGTGCTGCGCGCTGGCGGCGTGGAGACCATCGACCTGGTTCTGTATCGCATTCAGGGCTTTGCGGGAGAGGTCGAGGTGCAAATCGAAGGCCTGCCGCCGGGCGTGAGCGCGGAGCCGGCCGTGCTGGGGCCGGGGTTGTCTGCCGGAAGTGTGACGCTGGTGGCGGATGAAGCAGTGGAGCCGGCGCTGGCATACCTGCGCGTGGTGGCGAGGGCCACCTTAGGCGGCCGCGTGGTGGAACGCACGGCGCTGGCCGGCACGGTGCCCTACGATCCGCGGCGGCCTCCTTTGCCCCGCGCACGGGTGAGTGCAGCGCTGCCGCTGCACGTTCTGGCAGAGGCGGCCCCTTTCACCGCGCGACTGGGGGAGACGCAACAGCCCGCCTTGTCTACCTGCCGCGGCGCCCGCCTTTCCATACCCGTACAGGTGGTACGGCGCGGGGGGTTTGCGGGCAGCGTCTCTTTTGCACTGCGCGGCGGTCCGCCCGGCTTGCAGCAGATCAATGAACTGAATCTGGAAGGTTCCGCCTCGTCGGGCACGTTAGAACTCATTCTGCCTGGAGACTGCCCAACAGGCCGCTACACGTTCTCTCTGATGGGAGTGGCCGAGGTGCCGTATGCCCGCAATCCCGAGGCCGCGGCAGCAGCCGCGGCACGCAAGGCGGCTGTGGAAGCGGCCCTGCCCGAGGTGCAGGCGGCGGCCAACCGTGCCGCCGAGGCCTTCGCAGCGGCGGAGCAGAACCTGGCGCAAGCACGCAGCCAGGTTGAAGACGGCCGCATCGAACTCGATGCCGCAGAACAGGCACGTGCGGAAGCCGATGCGCAAGCGGCCCAGACCGCCGAGCAACTCGAGGCCGCTCGCCGCGCCGCCAAGGAAGCCCCCGCAGACCCCGCTCTGGCCGAGCAGCTACAACAAGCGGCTGCACGCTCCAGGGATGCCCAAGAACGACGAGACGCTGCCCTTAGCCAGCTCACGCGCATTCAAGAAGAACTGGCACACCGCCGGCTAGCGCTCGAACGCGCTGTAGCTGAATTCGACCAGGCCCAACAGACCCTTTCTCACGCTGAGCGCGCCGCGGCAGAGGCCGCGGAGTGGTTTGCCGAACTCGAACGCCTGGCAGCGGAGCTGGCCGAAGCAGCCGCGACGCGTGGCTATGCCGCGGCCTATCCGTCGACTTCGGTGACCATCGATGTGGCCGAAGCCCCTCTCGAGCTGACGGTGCCCGCTGAATTGACCGTTGCCCCGGGTACAAGCGTCGAGCTGCCCATCTCGATCGTACGCCTGTTCGGCTTTGAAGAGGGGGTTTCCGTCGAACTAGGGCTGCCCGAGGGCGCCGCGGGCCTTGGTGCCTCAGGCCTGTATCTCGAGCCGCAGCAGACCGCGGGCGCCTTGCGGGTGGAAGCAGCCCCGGATGCGGCACTCGGCACGCACCAGGCCGTGTTGCGGCTCTCGCTCGGCTTCAACGGCCAGGGAGTCGAGGTGCTGCGGCCCCTCCGGGTGTGGATCGCGCCCGCGGCCGCGCCAGGGGAGGATCTCGATGGCAAGCACAGCCCCTGATGTACTGGCAATGATGCCGACTCGCTTTACCCACGAACTGCCTTTCCCACCGAACTGGTCTCGCGTCTGGGCAGGCCTCTGCTGTGCAGGGCTTGCCATGAGCATGGTTGCCTGCAATCCGGCGGTGCTGGGGCAACCTCCGCAGCCCGGCACGCCAGCGGCAGACAAGGTTCGTTTTGAAGAGCATGTGCTGCCCATTCTGCAAGCGCATTGCCTGGCGTGCCATAGCGCGTCTCGCAGCGAAGGTGGCTTGGTACTGGAGACGCCCGAGGCCATCCGCTCCGGCGGCTCCCGCGGCCCCGCCGTGGTACCCGGCAATCCCGTGGACAGCCTGCTCCTGGCCCTAACCAGCGGCCGCACCGAGCCGGCCATGCCTCCGCCTGACAATCAGGTGGGAGCAGAGCCGCTTGGCGACGCAGAACTCGAGGTATTGCGTCGCTGGATCGAAGAGGGTGCCTCGGGCAGCGTCTCATCGCGGCGTGCCGCGGTGCGCTGGCGCCAGCCGCCTGCTGCCTGGAAGCCCGGTTGGGCCGTGCGCTTCAGCAGCGATGATGCCCTGGTGGCCTTCAGCCGAGGGACGCAGTTGTTTGTGTATCAGACTCAGACGGGACGGTTGGTAGCACAGCTTGCCGACCCAGCCCTGGCGAGCGGGCAGGCCGATCGAGACGGCGTGCGTGCCATCGCCTTCGATCCGACCGGCGAACTGCTGGCCGCGGGCGGGTACAAGACAATACGAGTTTGGCGTCGTCCCAGGGACGTCCGCCGCTGGCAATGGAGTGGGGCGGAGCCCCAGCAGGAGGGCATGGCGGATGGCGGCGCGGCGCGACCGTCGGCGGGCGTTCTGGCTGCCAGCCCTGATGGCCGTCTGGTGGCGGTGGTGGTGGGAGACGCACAGATCCATCTGCTGGCCGCAGTCGATGGCCGCCTGGAAGGCGTGTTGCGGGGCCACGCCGCGGGCATATCGCAGGTTCGGTTCTCTGCCGATGGCCAAGTGCTGTACGCCGCCTGGCTGGACGGAACCGTACGCGTGTGGAGCGTGGAGAGTAGCCGGCAGTTGCGGCGGCTGATCACGCCGGCTCCCGTGCGCCACCTTGCCCTTGTGGACGAGACGCACATCGCCACCAGCAGCGGCGACGGCTACGTGCAGTACTGGGCACTCCAGCAGCCGGCCTCTCAGCGCATTGCGCGGTTGTCTGCTCCGGCCACGTCGTTGGTCGTATCCCCTGCACGAAGCGCGCTGGTGAGCGGGCAGGATGGCCGCCTCCGCCGTTTGACTCTCGAAGATCTCAGGATCAGCACGGTTGCCCGCGGAGAAGCCGGTCATCTGGAGCGTGTGGCGTTGTGGCCAGACGGCAGCCGGGCCGCGTTCGCTCCGGCTGTGGGCAGGGTGGAGGTCGCTTCGCTCGATGCAAATGAGATCTTGCAGACTTTGCGGCTCGGGCAGGCTCGCGTGGCCGATCTGGCCGTGCATCCCGAGGGCCGTCGGGTGGTCGTTGCGACGGACGATGGTGCGCTGAGGCTCTGGCAGTTGGATGCGGAGGCGGCCGCCCTTTGCCAGAACGAGGCACGGCCCACGGCTGCCGCCCTCAGTTACGACGGCCGCTGGCTTGCCACGGCGGAGGAAATCGACGGGCGGCCGGCGGCCGTGGTCCGGGATCTCGAACAGGGAGCAACCACGCATCTCTTGTTGGGCCACACCAAGCAGATTCGCGCTCTGGCCTTTTCTCCCGATGCACAGCGTTTGGCCACGGCCGCCGACGACGGCACGGTGCGCGTTTGGGACCTGGCAGATCGGCGCATGCCGGAGCTGGCGCACTGGCCGGCCCACGATCAGCAAGCCACGGCCGTGTGCTTCGTGGACCAGCAAACTCTGTTGACTGCGGAGGCCGACGGACGCGTCTGCCTTTGGAACATGCATCAGCTTGCATCGCCGCTTACCGTGGCGGCGCATCAGGGGAGCGTTACGGGGATGGCCCTCCATCAGTCGAATGTGATTACCGTGGGCAGCGATGGCGTGCTGCGCACGGCGCCGTTGAGCGATCTCGGATCGGCACGCACGGTCCCGCTCGCCGGACCGGCCGTGGCACTCGCCATGGCATCGGGGGCGTCGCGAGCGGCCGTGGCGGTGCGATTTGCGCCCCAGCCACCCGCCGCCGATCCCGCGGCGCCGGCAGAGGCTGCCACTGGGCAGAACCGGCAAGAGGAAGCAGGCCACCAGTTCACCGACCGCGCCGGCATCCAGGTGATCGACCTGGAGACGCTGCGCGTGATCCAGACCATCACGACGGCCACAGACGGCCAGGGCACGCCGCCGCACGCGTTGGCTCTTGACTCTCAGGGTACTCTTGTGGCGGCAGCGGATGCCAACGGCGTCCATGCCTGGGATGTCCCGCAAGGGCTGTTGTTGTCTGCCCTGGATGTCCCGCCGTGCAATGCCTTGTTCTGGCAGCCCGGTTCCCAGGTGCTGTGTGTGGCAGCAGAGGGGAGCGTGTTGCGTACGGCCTTGCCCGTGGCCAGAGTGGCGGCCGCGCATGCAGGCAGGGGGAGCGTGGCCTGGAGTGCTGATGGCAGCCGCATCGTCTCGGCGGGTGAGGATGGCCGGCTTCTCGTGTGGGACGGGGAGTTGCGGCCCGCATTCGCAGCGGAGCTGGGCAGTGCGGGGTGGGACGTTGCCGTCAGTCCCACCGGCAATGTGCTGGCCGCCGCGTGCGACGATGGACGCATCCGTCTGCTCGAGCAGAACGGTAGTCCTGCGCGCGAGCTGACGGGGTTCACCGCGCCTGTCACGTGTGTTGCCTTCTCCTCGGACGGCCGCTTTGCCGCCGGCGGAGATGCGGCGGGCCAGGTGCGCCTGTTCGAGGTGCAAGAGGGCCGCTGCGTACAGGCGTACGCCTCGCACACCGCGGCGGTCACGGGAGTGGGGATCGATGTGGTCGATAGCCAGCAGCAGGATGCCCCGCTGCGTGTCATCTCGTGCAGCAGCGACGGCACGATACGACGCCATGCGCTGCTGGCAACTCGCCGGATCCGGGCGCACGATGACCCCCTCACGGCCATGGAGGCCGTGGGCGACGGCCGGCTGTTCACCGCAGATGCAGCAGGGCGTGTCCGAGAGTGGAATGCTGAGGCCCAGCTTGTGCGCCAGCTTGAGTTGGGCGCCGCGGTGCGCGCCCTTGCCGTGCGGCCGGACGGCGCACGCCTGATTGCGGGCGGAGAAAACGGCGCGGCCCGGTTGTGGAATCTTGAAGACGGCCAGCTCCTCGGCGAGTTGCAAGGAGACTTCAGACTGGCCGCAGAGGCCGCCAAGCTGGCGCGACAAGCCGAGAGCCTTCAGTTGCGCCTGTCGGCACATGAAGAACTGCTGGCGCAAGCCCAGAACGATGCCCAGCCGCGTGCCAGCGAGGCCGAGTCGAGACAAACCGCCTTCGCGGCTGCCGAACGGGACCACGCCCAGCGGATGGCAACGCTCCGAAGCGCCATGGACGCGTGGCAACAGGCACAGGCCGCCGCCTTTGCCGCCACGCGTCAGGCACGCCAGGCGCAACGCGCCCTGGCTGATGCTATGCAGCAAGTCACCCGGCTGGAACAGGCTGCCGCGCGCGCCGCGCAGCGCGCCGAGCAAGCTCGCAGCGCCGCCGCTGCCAAGCGTGACGACGAAAAGCTGGCCCAGGCAGCCGAAGCTGCCGAGCACGACTCCCAACGCGCCGCCGAGCGTCTGAACCAAGCCCGCGAATCGCTCGCAGCAGCCGAAGAGCGCGCCGCCACCCTGGCCCCCATGGCGGCAGAGGCCCAGGCCCGTGCCGCAGCGCTTGCGGCAGAAGCCGATCAAGCCCAGCAAGCCGCCCAGCAGGCCATGGAGGCCATGCGCGAAGCGCGCCGCCTGGCTGAAGATGCCCAGGCCGCTTACCGCCAGGCCCAGACCCAGCTCGAAAACGGCCTGGCAATCAAGAGCATGTTGCAGCAGTCGCTCGAGGAGGTCCGTACGCGGCAGCAGAGCCTGGAGGCCGAGTTTCAGACCTCGCTGCGGACCGTCACGGCCGCGGCCTTCTTACCACCGGGCGTGGTCGCCACCACAGGTGAGAGCGGCGCCATCTACCTGTGGCAAGACGATACGGGCCGGCCGGCCGACGTGATCGAAGCGGGCACGCTGCCCGTGCACGTCCTGGCCTTTGTTGCTGGCGGCGTGGCGAGCATGGGCGGGCTAACCGCGGCCGCGTGGGAGCTGGAGCCTGCCTGGCCCTTGCACCGTGTACTGGGGGGGGAAGAGGCGGATGTGCCCGCAGACCGCGTGCTGGCCCTCGAGTTCAGCCCCGACGGCACACTGCTGGCCGCAGCAGGCGGAGATCCGTCTCGCTCGGGGGAACTGATGCTCTGGGAAGCGGCCAGCGGCCGGCTGATCGCCCACCTGCCGCAGGCGCACAGCGATACCGTGCTCGCAGCCGCGTTTTCGCCGGATGGCCGCTATCTCGCTACGGGAGGGGCGGACCGGCTGGTGAAGGTGTTTAGCGTACCGGAACTGCGCGAACTCCAACGATTTGAGGGACACGCACACCATGTACTGGCCGTGGCCTGGCGCAGCGATGGGGAACGCCTCGCCTCCGCCGGCGCAGAGGGGGTCGTCCGCATCTGGAATCCTCTCGCCGGCGAGCCCCTGCTGGCCATCGAAGGCTTTGCCAAGCCGGTCACCGCACTGCGATTCCTGCCCGGCAGCTCCACCGTCATCTCCGGCTGCGGAGACAAGCTGCTCCGCCAGCACGAAATCGACGGCGGCAATCTGCTGCGCACCTGGGAGGCGGCCGATTATGTCAACGCCCTCGACCTCACCGCCAATGCCCAATTGCTGGCAGCGATCGAACACTCCGGCAGCCTGCGCATCTGGCATTTCGAAAGCGGCCAACTTGTGCATCTGCTGCCGCCAGACACGCAAGACGTCCAGCAGAGCGAGACCGTCCCGCCCTGAGCACCTCGCATGCCACGCCCGCCCCAGACACCAACCCATCTTTCCCCGGCTGGCGGCTGCTAGTCGGCCGATGCCGGGCCCCAACGCCGCCAGCAACTACCCGCCGAGACACTTGTCTGCCCGACCCATGCTACCTTTGATCGGACCCCTCGCAGGCACCTTGCCATGACCCCTGCACATCCTCCCTGCTTGCTCCCATACGATCGTCGAGGCGCACGGCCTCTGCACACGGTGGCAGCCCTGTTTGGCACGCTGCTGGCGGCGGCCCCTGCCTTGCTGGCCCAACCGGCGGGCGGTCAGCCGCCCGAGAAGTACGTGGGCCACTCCAGCAGCGTGAGCGCCGCCGAGTTCGCTGCCAGCGGCGAACTGCTGGTCAGCGGCAGCTTCGACAACACGGTCCGCATCTTCGATGTCGCCACCGGCGCCACCCTGCGCACGCTGGAAGGCCATCAGGGCCAGGTCCTTTGCCTGGCGCTTTCCAGCGACGGAACGCGGCTGCTCACCGGCTCTCGAGACAACACGCTGCGGCTGTGGGACATGTTGGTGCCCCACCCCCTGGCCGTCTGGCAGGGGCACCAGCAGACCATCACCTGCCTGGCACTCAGCCCAGACGGCTCCCTCGCCGTCACCGGCAGTGCCGACCACACGTTGCGTCTCTGGCAGCGTGCAGAGGGAAGCACCCTGCTGCTGTACGAGGGGCACAGTGCTGCAGTTACCGCCGCCGCCTACCGCCGCGATGGTGCCGAGGTGGCCTCGGCAGATGCGACAGGCCGCATCCAGGTATGGAACCCCGCCGACGGCCGGCAGATGGCAGCATTGTTCAGCCCCGGCGGAAGGGTCTCCAGTCTGGCATATGGCCCGAACAACGCGCTGTTGGCATCGGCCGGTAGCGACGGCGCGGCGCGGATCTGGCAGCTACCGCAGATGCCTCCCACACAACTTCCCGTGCACGCGGGCGAGTTGCGTGCCATGGCTTTCGCCCCGAACGGGCAGGCGGTGTACACGGCCACGGCCGCGGGAGAGGTGCGCGCCACGGACAGCTCGGGTCAGATCACGCGCAGCTATGCGGGCCAGCCCGGCCAGCCGGCTGTGCTGGCCGTGTCATCTGATGGCGGGTTGTTGGCGTCTGGGAGCCAAACGGGGCATGTCAAGCTTTGGAATGCGGCAGACGGCAGCGACCGTCAGATGCTCGCGGCGCATCTCGGCGCGGTCACGGACGTGGCCATCCACCCCAACAACCAGCAGCTTGCCACCACGGGTGCGGATGGCTTTGTGCGCATCTGGCAACTGCCGCAAGCTCCGCGAGAGCTGGCAGGGCATGACGCGGCAGAAGCCAGGGCCTGTCTCAGTGCGGACGGCCAGTGGGCTGTCACCGGCACGGCGGATGGCAAGCTGCGGCTCTGGAATGCCGCCAATGGCCAGATCGTGCGAGAACTGACTCCACAAGCGCAGCCCATCACGGCGCTGGCCTTTCGACGAGACAATGCCTTGGTGGCCAGTGGCGATGCAGCCGGCAATATTCGCCTGCTTCAGACCCAGGATGGTGCCGTGCTCCATGCCTTCACCGCAGCAGGGGGGGCTGTTACGTCGTTAGCGTGGCATGGCAACTCGCAGCAACTTGTCTCCGCCAGCGGGGATGGAACCGTGCGGCTATGGCGCCTGCCCCAGAGCGTGCCGCGCAGCTTGTCTGGGCACACCGATCAGGTGACCTGTGTGGCTGCTGCGCCTGGGGGCCAGGTGGCATACACAGGCAGTTTGGACCAGACGGTGCGCGCCTTCGACGCTGCGAGTGGTCAGCCTCTGCGACAGTACAATAACGTCCCAGGCGCCGTAGGGGCGGTGGCGGTGAGTCCAGACGGCGGCTTGCTTGCCGCTGCCGGCAGCAATGGCGTGATACAGTTCTGGAACGCGGGCGACGGGGCAGATCGGCTCCAGCTTGCCTGGGGCGCGTCCGTTCGGGGACTGGCGTTTCATCCGCAAGGCCAGGGCCTAGCGACCGCGGCGGACGATGGCACCGTTCGTCTGTGGCAGCTCCCCACCGCGCCGCGCGTCCTCAGCGGCCATGCCCAGCCTGTGACGGTGGCGGCCATCAGCCCCACTGGAGAGTTGGCCTGCACGTCCGGCGCAGACCGCGTGCTGCGACTTTGGAGGCTGGCCGATGGCAGCCAGCTTCGTGCCTGGGAGGCTCACGGGCAGGGCGTCACGGCAGCAGCGTTCCATCCCGCGCAGCCTCAGCTTGCCACTGCCGATCAGGCAGGGCAGATTCGCCTCTGGAACTTCGAAGGCGCGCCGCTGGCAGAGTTCCATAGCCCCGCAGGGGCGGTGCATAGCCTGTCGTACAACGGGGCGGGCACGCGCTTGCTCTCTGCGTCGGCCGACGGCAGCCTGCGCATCTGGGAGCTGCCGCTTGCAGCCGCGAGGTCGTGGCAGGTCCATGCAGATCAGGCCACGGCCGTGGTCGTGCTGGGGGGAGGGACCCACGTCGTCTCCGGTGGACTCGATCAGACGGTCCGGTTGCTGGACGCAGCCAGTGGGCAACAGGTGCGCGCGTTCGAGGGACAAAACGGTGCTGTGACGTCGCTGGCCGCCAGCGGCGATGAGACGCTCCTGGCGGCTGGGAGCGCCACGGGCATGATCAGGCTGTGGAGCCTTGCCGACGGCGCGGATCGCTATAGCCTCGCTGGTCATGTAGGCGCGGTGCGGTCGCTGGCCTTCTCGCCACGCGGGGGAGTGCTGGCCTCTGTGGGAGAAGACGGCACGCTGCGCTTGTGGAGCCTGCCCGTCGCCCCGCAACTCCTCTCCGGCCATAGCCAGCCCATTCTGGTCATGGCCGCCAGTCCCGATCAGAAGCTATTGGCCACCGCCTCAGCCGACCACATGGTGAAGGTATGGAATCTCAACACGGGAGAGGCCGCCGGTACGTTGAGCGGCCATGCAGGTCCCGTAACCGGCGTGGCCTGGAGCCAGGATGCAGCCCGCATCGTAACTTGCAGCACCGACCGCACCGTGCGTGTGTGGGATGCCGCCACATTCCAGCAGGTGCTTCAGTGTACGGGACATGAGGCCGAGTTCACCTCGCTGGCACTCGCGGCAGATCAGATCTGTGCCGGTGGAGCCGACGGAACCGCGGCGGTGTTTCGGCTGGCCGACGGAACCTTGCTGCGCAAACTCGACGCTCTGGGCGCTCCTGTGGTCCAAGTCAGGTATGCCGCGAGACAGTGGCTGCTGGTTGGTCTTGCGGATGGCAGCCTGCGCACGTTCGACGCTCAGGGCACGCCTGCGTGGAACGCAGCCCATGGAGCCGGTCTGACAAACCTGGCAGCCGGTGAAGAAATGGCCGCAACCGCCGGGGCCGATCGCGTGGTGCGTCTGTGGCGGCTGGCAGACGGCGCTGCCGGGGCAAGCCTGCCCCCCCAGCCGGCTGATATTGCTGGAATCTCCTTCTGCGGCCAGGGCAGTTTGGCCCTGGCATGCGCCGATGGCCTGCTGCGCGTCGTTTCCCGCGACGGCCGCCTGGAAGAAACGTTTGCCACGCCCAACGTCTCCCAGCGCTGCACCGCCCTGGCTGCTAGCGACCGCAACATCGCCGTGGGCGGAGCCGACGGCCATGTCCGCATCTTCACCCGCTCGTTGCTGGCGCTTTACTCCGCTCACCAGGGTGCTGCCACCAGCCTCGCCTGGCTCGATGATCAACAGCTTGCCACTGCCGGCGCAGACGGCACAGTGCGACTCTGGTCGCGCACAGCCGCGCAGCCGATCGCTGAGTTGACCGCCTCCGCGACTGTAACTGGCCTGGCCGCCGCAAACAACGGCAAGCTGCTGGCCGCAGCCAGCGAAGCACGCCAGTTGCTGGCGTGGGATCTCAGCCACCCGCAGACGCCCCCGGTCTCTCTTTCGCTGGATACCGTCCCCCGCGGTGTGGCCGTAGATTCCGCCGGCCACACGGTGCTGGCCCCATTGGATGATGCGTCCATCGCCATTTTCGACCTCGCCACGGGACAGCCGCTCGAACGCCTGCGGGGCCATGCCGCGGCCGTGCTGGGAATCTCACTCTCTGCCGACGGCCGTTGGGTAGCATCAGCATCTGCCGATCGTACCGTGCGCCTCTGGCCCCGCACGGCTCAACGTGTGCTCGCCTTGAAGCAAGGGCCAGCCCGTGCCGCGTGGCTGCCCGACAGCGAGGCCATCGTGTCGGCCGGCGCAGAGGGGCCTGTGTTGCTCTGGCCCCCGGATGCCGCCGCAGGCACGCCGCTGGAAGGCCTGGAAGGTCCCATTGCCGCAGTTGCGGTTGCCCCGACGGGCAGTCTGGCCGCCGCGGCCAGCGGAGAGACGGTTCAGGTGTGGCACACAGGCACAGGCCAACCCGTACAGCGCTGGCAGCTTCCCCAGGTGTGTGTCGGCCTGGCCTTCAAAACCTCAGGGGAACGATTGGCGGCTGCCTTGGCAGATGGCCGGGTGCGCGTGTTCGAGATTCCGTCTGGCCACTTGCTGGAAGAACTTCGCGCCGGCACTGCGCCTTTGATGACCGTTGCCATGGCGCCGGACGGCAAGACCGTGCTGGCCGGCGGAGCCGATCAAGCCCGGCTGCTGGCGGTGTCTTTGCTTGCCGTGCTTGGCACACATGAGGGTGGTGCATCGAGTGTGGCGTACCTGCCTGATGGGTCGCGCCTCGCCAGCGCGGGGGCCGATGGTTTGGTGCGGGTGTGGAGCCTGGCGCAGGGGGAGGCAGTGGCCAATCTGAACGCAGGCGAGGCTGCCGCGTGCGTGGCATGGAGCCACGACGGCCAGCGTCTGCTGTGCGGGGCCGGCAGCAAGCTGCACATCTGGAACTTGGCGGATCCGCAGGCGGCGGCGTTCGGCAAGCAGGAGGCGATCCTAGAGCTGCCAGCCCCGGTGAAGGGGCTGGCAGTACTCCGCGAACCCGACCGTCTTGCAGCTGCGTGTGAAGACGGTGCCGTGCACGTTTGGAGTCTGACGCAGCGGCGCGAGCTGGAGCGTGTTGGGCGGCACAGCGGTCCGGTGCTGGGCGTGGCGGCCGTGGGCAATACGCTCTTCTCTGCTGCCGCGGATCGTACGGCCGCAGTGACGCCTCTGGCCTGCGAGCTGGCAGTGGCAGCGCATCGATCGGTCTGCGGGGCCGTGGCCTGGCTGGACGACACGAGGTTTGTCACGGCGGGGGACGACGGCCGTGTGCGCCTGTTCGACGTTGCGGGCAGCCCCGTACAGCAGTTCGAGGCGGGCGATACGCCGCTGGCCGCGTTAGCCGTGCGGCCCGGCGGAGCCGAACTTGCGGCGGCTGGCGGCCGGACCATCTTCCGCTGGAATCTGGCCCAGCCGGGGGAGGCTGTGCGCCGAAGCGCCTCCGCCGGCATCACGGCACTGGCTTACTCGCCCGACGGAAACAAGTTTGCCGCCGGATGCGAGAACGGCGAACTGCGGCTCTACGCCAGCCAGGACGCACGCTTGCTGGAACGCTTCGAGTTTCCGGCGGCGGTGCGCAACGTGGCCTTTGCACCAGACAATCGCTGGCTGCTGGCCAGCACGGCGGACGGCGGCGCTCGGCTGGTTGCCACCTCGCTCGCCATGCTGTTGTCTGGCCACAAGGGTGGTGCAAGCGGCGTGGCCTGGTTTGCGGATGGCTCTCGGCTGGTCTCGGCCGGGCAGGACGGTCGGCTGGTGATGTGGAATGCGGCAGACGGCAGCGTACTGGCCGCCGTGCAGCTTGCGGGGGGCCAGCCGGGCCGCGTAGCTGTCTCGCGTGATGGAGGGCGTGTGGCCGTCGCCGTGGGCAAGGAGGTGCTCGTGTGGAACGTGGCCGAGCTGACCCGCGAGGGTGGTCCGCCGGAACCACTGCGGCTGGCACATGGTGGTAACGTAGCGGCACTGAAATTCTCGCCAGACAACCAGCGGCTCGCCACAGCCGCGGACGATGGTTTGGTGCGGATCTGGGATCCATCAACGGGCCTTTCCCTTGAGCAGTTTGAGGCAGGCAGCATGGGCGCGCTGGCGGTGCACTGGGCCGATGACAACCGGACGCTGGCAACAGCCGCCGCAGACGGCACGCTCTGGTTGAGACGCACCTGCGCGCTGCGCGCCCTTGCCTGCGGCCCCGGCCCCGTGAATGCCGTGGCCTGGCTGCCGGACGGCTCACTGGCTGCCGCCGGCGAGGACGGCCGTGTGCGCTCCTTCGACGGCAACGGCAATCAGAACCGTTTGCTGGAGGGGGCCGAAGGGCCGCTCTTTGCGCTCGCAGCCAGGCCCGACGGCCAGCAGATTGCCGCCGGCTCCGCGAACCGCACGGTCTATGTCTGGACCCCGGGCGGCGAACTCATCCAGCAGCTCCAGACGCCAGCGGCCGTGCGCACGCTGGCCTACAGCCAGGACAATAGCCGCCTGCTGGCAGGCGGAGACGATGGCCATCTCCGCGTCTTCCAAAGTCAGCAGGGCAGGCTGCTGGACGACTTCACCGATGCTGCACCTATCGCCGCCGTCGCCATCGCTCCCGATAACAAGACGCTTTACTCTGCCAGCGGCAGCTCCGTCAAGGAATGGCTGGAGGCCAGCCCTCAGGCAGTACGCACGCTTGCAGGGCACGGCGGTCCCGTTTATGCCGTGGCCTTTGCGCCCCAATCGCCGCTGGCCGCCTCCGCGAGTGCCGACCAAACCATCCGCATCTGGGACACCTCCACCGGCAATCAGGTGCGGCAGATCACCGGCCATCAGGGAAGCGTCTATACTGTGGCCTATAGCCCGGACGGAACCCTCCTCGCCTCCGGCGGCGCCGATACCACGGTGCGCATTTGGGACGCCTCCACCGGCAGCGAACTGAAACGGCTCCCCGGCCCCGCGGCACCCGTGTACACCGTCTGCTTCAGCCCGGATGGCCGACTGCTGGCCGCCGGCGGCCTGGACAAGACCGTGCGCGTCTGGGATGTAGCCACCAGCGAGCTGCGCTGGTCCGGTACGGGCCACACAGACCACATCTACCGTGTGGTGTTCAATCCCCAGGGCACACGCCTGCTCTCCTGCGGCTATGCCGGCCACCTGCACGTCTGGGATGCCGCCGAGGGCAAGCCGCTGTTCTCACACCGCCTGCCTGCTGTGGCCTATTACGCCGCCTATCATCCCCAAGCAGATCGAGTGGCGGCGGCTTGCACCGATGCAGCCGTGCATCTCGTGCCACTGCCTGCAGAGGCCCAGTAACAGCAGCGGCCATATCAGCGCTCTCACGGCCCGACGCGGCAGCCAGGCCGTGGGCCCGAGGGTCATGCGCCGCTCGGGACGCTGATCTGCCCCCGCCGAGCCTGGATGAACGCAGCCGAACCGCCGGCGTAGCGGCGATGAAACGCAAAGTCGCTATACTGGAGCAGATGCTGGCTGCCCCCAGCGGCCGCCCGGTGCTCAAGCCATAGCGCCAACGGAACGCCTGAGCATGGCCGACGTGCTGGTTCCGCGGGTTACCTACTCCTCCGTATACATGACACATGCTTCCGCCTCTCTATCCGTCTGAACCCAAGTTCGAGTTTGACTACCTGGAGCTTGCCGGCGATGCGTGGGATGTCGGCCGGGCGCATGGAGTGCGGGTGCGGCGGTTGATTCGCGAGCAGCTCGATGCGATCTGGCGCCATGCCGCCGCTTCGGGCCTCAGCCAGCAAGAGGCGTGTTGCTGGGCCGAGGGCCAACTTGGCCAGATCGAGGCCATGGCACCCCACTGGATCGACGAGCTGCGGGGGCTGGCGCACGGGGCCGGCATCTCGCTGGCCGAAGCGGCTGCCTTGCAAGTGCGGCCGGGCAGCGGCGAGTTGGTCGGGGGCTGTACGTCCTTTGCAGCCCTGGCAGAAACCACGGCGGACGGCCGCTTGCTCGTGGGACAGAATCGCGACCTGGCGCCAGCATATCGCAGCCGCATGTTCGTGGGCCTGCTTCGCCCGGAGGGCCGGCCGGCCATGCTCATGCATTGTGTGGCCGGAGAGTTGGGGGGAGTGGGCATGAATAGTTGCGGGGTTTGCGTGTTTGCGAACTCTCTGTGGAGCCGTTCCGGCCGTACCTGGATGGCGCCCCCTCTGGTGCGGCGTCTGATTCTCGAGTGTGAATCGGCTCAGCAAGCTGCGGAGCGCGTGGCCGCCTTGCCGGCGGCAGCCCCAGGCAACTATCTGATTGCCGACGCCGACGGAGCCGTGTTCAACCTGGAAGTGCTTCCCGAAGGCACACAGGTGCTGAGCTGCCAGCAGGGTCTCCTCGCACACGCCAACAACTGCCTCAGCCCCGAGCTGGCGGCACATGAGCCGCACACTCTGCCCATGCCCGGTTCGGCCCAGCGACAGGCCTGGCTCAGCCATTCGCTGGCCGACCGCCGCGGGGCAATCAGTCTCGAGCTGATAAAAGAGCTGCTGGCGGACCACACCACGCGGCCAGAGCCGATCTGCCGCCATGCCGCGCACGGGGCGGACTGGGAAACCGTCTCCTGCCTGATCGCGGAACCGGCCGCACGCCTGCTACACCTGAGTTTCGGCCCGCCCTGCGAGGGACGCTGGTTTACCTATCGTTGTATCGCGGCGTAAAAAGTTGCCGCGTCAAGGGCTGACGCGTCAAGGGCTGGCGCGTCAAGGGCTGACGCGTGGAGGGTGGCGCGCGGAGGGCGTGCCTTGCCGAGGCAGCATGCGGGCCTGTCGCGCGGCCAACCATCGGCAGACGGCGGAAGCTGGGGCTGCGCAAGCAATGCTGCCATGGTAGCAAGCGTGTTGTTCATATGCGGCTACGCAAGCCGACGGAACTCGGAAGATAAAGTTCGCCAGCGAGGAGGCAAGGATGCCCTACCGACCGATCGTTTCGGAATTTATCCGGTCCTCGTCTGCTGGGGTTCCCGTGCAAGGCGGTGCTCCAGCGCGTGTTTGATGAGGCAAGTCTCGATCTGCTTCTCGGCAGATACGGCAGCCGCCAATTCGCACGGCGTGGCTGTTGTCTACGGTTGGGGGCTAATGGACATTTCCCGCTTGGGTTCCACAAGTCCATGAACGCCAGCGATCGACCGCCGCGTGGCCGAGTGGGGGCATCCCTCGCCGCCGTCTATGACAATCTCAACGCCACGGAGCCGGAGGTGACTGCGAGGCTCGGCCATGAGAGTGCCAGAGATCTGCCCGAGGCAATCCGCCAGATGAGAGCGGCCCTGGCAGCCCTGCTAGAGGGCTTTCAGCCATTCTCACTCGATGGCACACGCGTGGTCGGGATGGCGCACGGCATCCTTATGCAATGCGTGGGTGCGACCACCCTGCCTGGCAAGTCCTGGCCGTCTTGGAGCAGGAGACGCCGCGCCGTGGCACGATTGTCCGACGAGTCATGGCCGGCTAGAGTTTGATGCGTTCAGCTCGCTCGAGCACCTCGGCAGCGGAATACAACTGTCCACGGCCGGCACCAGGGCAAACGCTGCACGTATATTGCCAGGCCGCCGGCGAGCGGATGTTGGAGTGCCAGAAGGGCCAGGTGCGGCACTGTTGCGGCCGGTCTTCGTACACGGTGCAGAGGCGCGTCTGGCTGTCGAAGAAGATGCAATCGCCGTTGGGTAGCTCGATCAGGCTTTTCTGTCCGTTCACGAGGCGGACATACTGGGCTTCGAACTCCCCGACGCCGAGGCCGAGCCGGGCGGCCAGCGCGGCCACCTCCTGGTCGGTGACCCACACATAACCTGGCGCGCCGGTGCAGCAGTTGCCGCACTGCGTGCACGAGAAACGCAGGCCGTCCGCGAACCAGAGGGGCTGTTTCATGTTCCCACCTTGAGCATCTTGCCGGCCAATTGTTCCATGGCAGCGAGGGTGAGGGCAATGTCCTCATCGGTATTGAAGGGGCCCACACTGAAGCGCAGCGTGCCGCCAGCGTGCAGCGTTCCCAAGGCCGCGTGCATGAGCGGGGCGCAGTGCAGGCCAGCACGCGTTTGGATTCCAAAAGCCGTGTCGAGTGCCGCCGCCGCGGTCTGGGGATCGAGTTGATCCAGTGCGATGCTGACAATGCCCACGCGCGCAGCCGGATCGCTTGGGCCGAACAGGCGAATGCCATCGATGCCGGCAAGCCCCTCATAGAGGCGCTGGCTCAGGCGCCGCGCGTGTTCCACAATACTGGCCACGCCGCGACGCAGCAGCCAGCCGGCGGCGGCACCCAGCCCAGCCAGCCCCGGCACGTTGAGGTTGCCGCTTTCGAACTTGTCCGGCAGGGTTTCGGGCTGGCGGTCCTGCCAGCTTTCGCTGCCGGTTCCCCCCTGCCTGAAGCTTTCCAGCTCGCGCTCCAGCTCCGGCCGAACGTACAGCACGCCCGTGCCCAGGGGCCCCAACAGGCCCTTGTGCCCTGGGGCGGCCAGCAGGTCGCAATCCAGCGCGGTAACATCCAGCGGCAATTCTCCCGCGGTCTGGGCGGCGTCTACCAGTACCAGGGCGCCGCACTGGTGTGCGAGGCGCGCCAGCTCAGCAACGGGTTGAATCGCGCCCGTTACGTTGGAGGCATGGGTAACAGCCAGCAGCCGCGCACCGTCTGCCAGGGCCCGGCGAACATCGTCGGGATCGACCACTCCCGCGTTGCTGACGGGCACGCGGGCAACGGAGATCTGGCCCTGCTCTTCCAGCCGGCGCAAGGGGCGGAGTACAGAGTTGTGTTCGGCGGCGGTGGTCACCACGCGGCCGCCTCGGGCCAAAAGGCCGTGCAGGGCCAGGTTCAGGCTGTCGGTGCCATTGAAGGTGAACACCACCTGATGGGGCTGAGCAATGCCCAGCAGGGTAGCAATCTGGCGGCGTGCGTCGGCAACGAGGGCATCGGCCTCGATGGCCTCTCGATAGGCCGCACGCCCCGCTGCGGCACCAACGGTGCGCAGCGCGTGCTCCACGGCTTCGTACACGGCCGGTGGCTTGGGCCAACTGGTGGCGGCGTTATCAAGGTAGATCCGCGCCACGTCGGCTAGCCGCCTATCTGATACATCGCTCGCTGGGGGCGAACGAACTCTTCGCTGTTGATGCCGTGGCCCGCCTTCTTGGCTGCCACGCACTGGCGTATCAACCATGCCAGATCGGCGTCGCTGCCGTTGCCGCGGAGCAATGCCCGAGCA
Source organism: Pirellulales bacterium (assembly GCA_023511675.1). Lineage (GTDB taxonomy): Bacteria > Planctomycetota > Planctomycetia > Pirellulales > JAIMBC01 > JAIMBC01. The sequence goes on along the minus strand of JAIMBC010000003.1, from coordinate 24,431 downwards.
TCCCACTCGACTGTAGAAAACAGGCAATTGCGCACCTGCCCCTCCGCTGTCAAACGCAGGCGGTTGCAATCGTGGCAGAAGGGCTGCGTCACGGGGTTGATAAACCCCACCAGTCCGCCGCCATCTTGATAGCGGTAATCGCTGGCCGGCTGTCCGGGCTGTTTGGGCGGTACGGGGACCAGCCGCCCGAACTCTGCTTCGAGCAATTGCAGAATCTCCGCTCCCGAGAGCACCTGGTCTGATTGCCAACGACCTTCGGCATCGAGCGGCATGAACTCAATAAACCGCAGCTCCAACTGGCGCTGCCGTGCGAAGCGTGCCAAGGGCACCACCTCGGCCTCGGTGATGCCGCGGATCGCCATGGCATTCAGCTTGATCGAGTCGAACCCCACGCGCTGCGCGGCCGCGATGCCCTCCAGCACCCGCTCCAAACCATCTCGCCGCGCGATCTGGCGGAAGGCGCTGGGCGACAGCGTATCGAGGCTGATATTCAGCCGCCGCAGACCGGCGCGGCGCAGTGCCTCGGCCTGTTCGGCCAGCAGCATGCCGTTGGTGGTCAGAGCCAGATCTCGCACGCCCGGGATGCCCGCCAGCAGGGCCACCAGCTTGTGGAGATCGTGCCGCACCAGCGGCTCGCCGCCGGTGAGCCGCAACTTGTTGATCCCCAGCCGTACCGCGACGCATACAAACCGCGCGATCTCTTCGAAGCTGAGCAGTTCCTCGCGCGGCCTGAACTGCACGTTCTCGGCCGGCATGCAGTAGAAGCAACGGATGTTACAGCGGTCCGTGACGCTGATCCGCAAATCGGTGTGCAGGCGGCCAAAGCCGTCGAGCAGGGGTCCCTCCCACACCGAGGCATGGGGCGCAAGCGCGGCATTCTGGCTCATGGACCACCCCGCGCACCCCATGCATCAGACTGCCCGGCCGGGTGGACCCATTCGCTGGTGCCGTCGGCCCAGTTCTCGCGCTTCCAGATGGGTACCACCGCTTTCAATGTCTCGATCAGCCACTGGCCCGCTTCGAACGCCGCCTGGCGGTGCGGACTGCTGACGGCCACCGCCACGCTCGCCTCTCCCAGTTCTACGCGGCCCACGCGGTGGACCAGGGCACACCCCACCAGCGGCCAGCGGCGACGTGCCTCCTCTGCCAGTTCCCGCAGCTTCTTCTCCGCCATCTCGCCGTAACACTCGTAGTCCAGCGAGGCCGTGGCCCGGCCGCCGGTCTGCTCCCGCGCCGTCCCCAGGAACAGCACCACGGCACCCGCCGCGGGCGACTGCACCTCGCACAGCAACTGCGTTACGTCGATCTGCCGGTCGGTAATGCCAATCATGAGGGACAAAGACAACAGGCACCAGCTCCCCGCAATTGTACCTCGCGCGGGCCAGCCTCCGTAAGAGCCGGCGGCCTTGACCAGGGCAGAAGGGCTGCTAGCCCTGCCCCTCCTGCTGTGGCACTGCGGCGTGCGCGGTCTGCTCCAGCAGTTTGTCCAGCGCCTGTTGCAGGTGCGTGGTCTTGATCGGCATTGACAGCAGTTGCCGGTGTGCCGCCAACTCCGCCTGCAACCGCGAGGCAAGCTGCTTGGTATCCCCTTCCGCCAACAGGATGGCCGGAAGCTCTCGCGTGCGTTCTCCCGTGGCAAAGGCGCGAAATGCCTCCACCGCCGACTCGCCCAGTTGGCTGGCACTGAACACCACCGCCGCCGCGGGCAGCTTTTCCTCCTCAAAACGGGCCAACGCCCGCTGCGGGTCGCTTGTCACCAGCACTCGATAGCCTGCCTTCTTGAAAGCAGAACGCAGCAGGTCCTGAAATCTCGGATTCGACTCCACAAACATCACCGAGCGCGCCGACCGAGAACTGGCCGCTGCTGGAACCGGCGCCGGGGCCCATCCCGTGGGAACCCCTGATTCGAACTCGGCCGGCGAGGCCGCCTCATGCTCCCCACGGCTCAAACGCTCGTAGGCATCATGCAGGTCTGTGAGCAGCTCCCCGGGCGTCTGATAGCGGCGCTCCGGATCCAGGTGCATGGCCTTGTTCACCACCGCCGCCACCACGCGAGGCACCGTCGGATCGGCCTGGTGGATCGGCACCACATCCGTGTAGCGCGAACGCGACAGCCGGGTGATGCGATCCCGCGTCTCTACCAGCGGGGAGCGGCCCACCAGCATGTGGTAGTACATCACGCCCAGGAAGTAGATGTCGCTGCGCAGATCATCCTTGCGAACACCCGTGGCACGCTCCAGCCCGGCGTAGTCGATGGTGCGGGCGTTGATCCGCTCTCCCAGCGATTCATCAGTAAGGTTAGCGTCGGTGGACGCCAGGCCAAAATCGACCAGCTTGGCCTGCCCGCGGCTGGAGATCAGCACGTTGGTCAATTTCATGTCGCGGTGGCATACGCCGTGGTCCAGGGCATGCTTCAGCGCTGCTGCCATGTCTAATGCTAGACGGGTGGCTTCGGCCGGGGCAATGCGCTTGCGAATGCGCAGGAACTCGCGGAGGTTGTGCCCTTCGACAAACTCCATCACCAGAAAGTGGGTCAGCCCCTTGGAATAGACCTCGAAGATGGGCACGATGTTCGGGTGGCGCAGCGTCATGCCCACCATGCCCTCCCGGCAAAAGTGCTCCGTCTGCTGGGGATCATCGCTGTACCGCTTGCGGAGCACCTTCAGCGCCCGTACCACGCCCGTTTCCTTATGGGCCGCGCGGTACACCCGCGCAAACGTTCCCCCCGCCACCAGATAGAGCACCTTGTAATCGCCGTAAAAGAAGCCGGCACGCTCCCCCTTGAGCAGGCGCTCGAGTTGAAAGTTGGTCATCAACTCGCGCCGCAGCAGCACCTGGATGAACTCCTGTACCGGCACGTTGCGGCGGCCGAAACCGCTCCACACCTCCTGCAACTGGCGGTCGTCGAGCAGGTTCAGATCAAGGGCGCGCTGGGCGAGCTGTTCGGACGTAAGTTCCGGCATTCGTGCGCTGTGGGATCCTGCGGCCCGTAGGTACCCGTGCTACCGTTTTCCGTATCGTAGACGAAGCCTGCGAGGCTCGCAACGATTTCCTTCGCGCCCTGCCTGCGGGACGGCTCGCAGCAGCAGTTGCCTCCCAAGCCGGCGGAAGCGGCCCGTCGATCGCGGCCGTTCGCACGCATTGCCCCAGGAGAGGCGCGCCACGTGCAGCTCTTATCCCTCCAACCGCCGCAGCAGCTCGTCGCGCTCGCGCCGCGTGGCCTCGAGGTCGAAGATCAAGTACTTCATGTCCAAACGCAATTGGCCTAGCGCCTCTTGCACCAGGTTAAGAATGCGGCGGCGGCGGCGGGTGCTCTCGGCAACTTGCAAAACCAGCGGATACAAGCGGGCGCGAAACTCCAGCGGCAAGGCCGACACACCCCGCTCCAGCTCCGCGACTTCCGGTGGAAGTTCCTGTTGCTCGTGAGCACCTGCCTGTGGCGGAAAACTCATGGTTAGCCCTCAATAGGTCCTGGGACAACATGCTTGCATGCCCCTGGAAGCAGCCCGAGTGCCAAAACGTCCGGGATGCCGCCGGCGTCTCGCAAACCATTGCCCGCCAATACCTTGAGTCCGATGGCCCTCGCAGTCGTTTTGCAGGCCACGTTGCCACCAGGCAACAAGGCGCTCTGGAACGCCAACGCCAACCGTGATACAAGCTCGCCTTGCCATGCGCGCCTTGCCACCCGCGCCGCGCGGCAGCCCCTGCCCTGCCGCGGCAGAACGCCGCGGGCGGTCCCCTGGCTGCCATTTGCGGCGGCTAGGTCCGCGGGCCGTGTGCGACGCGTCAGGGCCTGTCTGAGCCAGTCCTCGGCCGCGCTCCTGGGGGCAGGTGGGCCGGTCTGCCCGGCCGGTAGTGCATGCCCTGCACGCGCCCGGCCGCGCGCAGCGCGGTGGCACCTCATCAACGACGCATATGCCCATCATAGCTGCATTGCTCCGACACGCCGTGCGCCCAGCAGATGCGGCTGCCCCCTGCATGGCGGCCCCCGCCGCAGCGGGAGAGGCGGCCGCGGCTTCAAACCGAGTCCGATCTCGCATGAGCGGGAACCGGCGCGCCGCGTCACGCCCCTTGACGGGCGGCTCGATGCTCCTGGCGGCGGCCTGGGCAGGGCTATCCCTGGCAGCAGCCGCGCAAGCACAATGGGTAGAGGGGTTTGAGTCCGAGCAGCCTGCCTGGCAGGTGCCGAAAGATACCGCAGGCTATCGCCTCATCAACCAGACTCGCAGCGTCGCGCTGGCGCACAACGGCCTGCGCTGCGAGCAGCTTCGTTGGTCCGTGGGGCAGCAGCAGAGCGAACTACGGCTGGAACTACCGGTGGGGCAGTGGCCTATTGTCGACGAACTCCGCCTCTCACTATGGGTGCGTAGCGACCAGCCCGTGGTAACCCTGGCTGTGCGTGCCGTGCTGCCTCGCAGCCTTGACCCGGCCACGGGCCAGCCCGTTACCTGCCTGATCGAGGGCACAAGTTATCAAACTCCAGGCGAGTGGCAGCAGCTCGGCCTGGAGCAGGTGCCGGAGGCGCTCCGCCGCCGCGTACGCAGCTTGCGGTTGGAGCACCGCCGCAATATCGACGAGAGGGAATCATATCTCGACTGCGTGGTGCTGCTGGTACGGGCCGCGGCAGGGGAGCTTTCGATATGGACGGATGATCTGGAGCTGCACGGGCCGCCGAGGCCGCAGCACGGCAAGGCCGCCTTGCCGGCAGCCGTGAAGACCAGCCTGCCTAGACTCTCCGTGGAACTGGCGGGCACAATGCTGCTCGTAGAGGGCAGGCCGGTCATTCCTCGATTAGCGGAGTATCACGGAGAGTCTCTGGGCTTTCTCAAGCAGTTGGGCTTTCACGGCATTTGGCTGCACGACCCGCCTGACGCACAACTGCTGCGCCAGGCTGCTCACGAGGGAATGTGGGTGGTTTGTCCCCCGCCTGCGCTGGAGGAGGCCGTGTTTACGGGGCAGACATCCGACTACGGCCCCGTGCTTGCCTGGGAGATGGGCGGCGGTTTGCTACCCCAAGACGTCCCCGGCCTGGCGCGCCAGGCCAGGAGGCTGCGCCAGGCCGATGCACCCGCACCACGGCCGTTGGTGGCCGAGCCCTTGGCGGGCGCACGAGAGCTGAGCCGGTACGTCCAGATCCTCAGGGCGCAACGGCTGATCTTGGGAAGCACCTGCGAGCTGCGCGACGTGGCGGCCTGGCTGCGGGCGCTCTGCCAGACGGCTGATGCCGCCAGCGCATGGTGGGCGCATGTCCCCACGGCCTATGCGCCGGGCTTGGAGGAACAATTGGCCGCCATCGAGCCGGGCAGTGCCGTGCCTGTGCCGGGAGAGGAGCAGCTCGGGTTGCTGGTGCATGTCTGTCTGGCGGCTGGCGTGCGGGGGCTGATCTTTCAGTCCGACTCACGCCTGGATGGCCAGGGTCCCGAGGCGCAGGCGCGGGCGGCCGCCCTGGCACTGGTGCTTCATCGAATAGAGCTGCTCGAGGCGCTGGTGATCGGAAGCCGCTTGGCGTGCGTGGCGCAATGCGACCAGCAAGAGATCCTGGCACCCGTGTTACAGAATGACCGCGTCTGGGTAGTGCTGCCCATGTGGCTGGCGCGGGGCGCGCAATGCGTCTGCGGCAGTGCCTCTGCCACGGGCATCACCTTGACCATTCCCGGCGTGCCGGAGGCGTACGAGGCTTACCAGCTTACGCCGAGCGGCGTCGTGCCGCTGAAGCGGCAACGTGCAGCAGGCGGTGTGCACGTAACGCTGCAAGAACTCGATGTGGCGGGCGTGGTGCTGCTCACCAGCGACGCGACGATTCTCAGCGCCCTCCATCGCCGCGCTACCGCGCTCGGGCGGCGCAGCGCTGATTTAACCCGCAGTCTGGCGGCCTGGCGTCAGCAGCGAGTCCTGGCCATCGATCGCCGCCTGGCGGCTCAGGGGCGAAGGCTGCGCGCCTCGGAGGCACACCTGGGCCAGGCGCAGCGGCTGTTGGAGTCGTGTACCGCATTGCAGCAGGCAGGCGATTGGTCCGCCGCTCTGCATGCTGCCACATCTGCGGCGCGGGAGTTGAGACTACTGGAGCGTGCACACTGGGAGGCCCTGTCGGAAGAGTTGGGCACGCCAGCCAGCAGCGCGGCCTTGGCCTCGTTCGCGGGTCTGCCGCTGGCCGCAGCCGTTACGGCACGAGCCGGCGGTACCTGGGGCCCCAACCGGCTGCCGGCCGCAGCACATGCACAAGAGGAAGAGATGCGTGCGGCGGGCTGGCAGAGCTTTACAGTGGCCTTGCCCGGCGTAGCGGCCGAAGCACGTCTAGCGGCGCATGCCGAGGATGGCGTACACCCCGTCCGCCTGGCAGTGGAGCGTGCGGTAGGGGTGCCTGCTCCCGATCTGGTGGAGACGGCCCCGGTGTGGGTGGAGTCTCCTGCCATACCTGTGAGGAAGGGCGAATGGCTGCGCATTCGGGGCCGAGTATGGCTGGAAGGGCCGGTGACGGGCAGCATTGATGGGCTGATGATCATCGATTCGCTGGGCGGCCTGGGTATGGCCGAACGTGTGGCCGCGGCGGAAGACTGGCAGCCGTTCGTGCTCTACCGCGTGGCGCCTGCTAATGGAGAGATGTACCTCACCTTTGCGCTGACCGGCTACGGCGTAGCCTGGCTGGACGAACTGGCGGTCGAAAGCCTGGGAATCGAGGGCCAAAAGCGGCCATTTCCGGCGGCAAGGCGGCAACTGGAGAGGCGCGGAGGGCTTGGCAGCTCGGCACTGCTTCGCTGACGCAGCTCAGGGGCGCAGGGCAAGCGGTGGAGGCTGGTACCATGGCCCAGCCCCGCGCAATCACGCCAGGCTGCGTGGCTGAGAGGCCGTACGTCTGCCCGTTCCAAAAAGAGCAAACGGCTGGTAGGGAAAGCTGCTGCGGAGACGATGTCGCCTCCTTCGCGGCGGAAGGAGCGGGGGATGGGGGTTGTACCCCACGCTGCCCTTGCGTGCCGAGCTTTGGCGGGGATAATCAGGCTGGGTTAATTTGCGATTGCCAAGGGGCCAGTCTGCCGCGGGGGCAATGGGAGGGATCCGTGCTTGGCCTTCAGGGGTGAACGAGGGCAGAGTGCCCTGGCAGGGAGGACGTGCTTTCGCTACGCTCTTCAACATTCGAGTTTGTGTTGCAGGAGTCCAGCAGACGGTCTCCGAGGTTGTATGTTGATGAGGGAGTGATGAAGGACAAGTTGGCGGGACTGGTGGGTGTACTCGGCGTCATGTTGGCGGCCCCCGGAGTTCAGGCGGCGCCTGCCTTCCAGGCAGCGCCTTTGACACAGGGATGGCCTGTAGCGCAGGCGGGGGGTAGTCCGGTCGTGTGGGGGGCGGCGTTTGGGAACGTTCTAGGGGTACCGGTGCTGCTAGGGGTGTCGCTAGAGGTGATTGTCTGGGCTGGGGCGCTGGTCGGCGCCTTGGCGGCACTGGCTCAGGCCTGGCTGTTCTACCGGTGGATGATTCGTGCAGACGAGGGTTCGCCCAGGATGGTCGAAATCGCCTCGTTTGTGCGAGAGGGGGCCAATGCCTATCTCAAGCAGCAGTACAAGGTGGTGGCGGCGTTCTTTGTAGTGATCTTCTTGCTGTTGGCTCTGGCGGCCTTCGGGCTGAATGTGCAAAGCCGCTGGGTCCCGTTTGCCTTTCTTACCGGCGGTTTCTTTTCCGGGTTGGCCGGTTGGTGCGGGATGAAGACCGCAACCTGGGCCAGCAGCCGAACGGCTGCGGGGGCGCAAAAATCGCTCAACCAGGGCTTGCAGGTCGCATTTCGCTCCGGGGCGGTGATGGGGTTGGTCGTCGTCGGCCTGGGGTTGCTGGATATTTGCCTCTGGTTCGCCGCCCTGTACTGGCTGGTCCCCATGTTGGGCTTCCCGCCCTTGAGCCTGGTGGAAATCACCGTGACGATGCTCTGCTTCGGGATGGGCGCTAGCAGCCAGGCGCTGTTTGCACGTGTGGGCGGCGGCATTTTCACCAAGGCGGCGGACGTGGGTGCCGACCTGGTGGGCAAGGTCGAGCACTCGATTCCGGAGGATGACCCGCGCAACCCTGCGACCATTGCCGACAACGTGGGGGACAATGTGGGGGACGTGGCGGGCATGGGGGCCGACCTCTACGAGTCGTATTGTGGTTCGATCCTGGCCACGGCCGCGCTGGGCGTATCGGCCTTTGCGGCAGGAGGCGCGTTGCCCGAAGGGCTGAGTGCCGAAGAGTCGCAGCTCCGCGCCATGTTGTTGCCGCTCGCCATTGCCGGAGCGGGTATTCTGATTTCGATTATCGGCATCTATCTGGTGCGTACCGAGGAAAGTGCTACACAGAAGACTCTCTTGCGGGCGCTTGCCAAGGGGATCAATTTCAGCACGTTTTTGGTGGTGGCCGTGGCCATTCTGCTGTCGTGGTACATCCTGCCCCCCATTCAGGGCACCATGCTCTTCAATGCCGTGCCCGGCGTGGCTGGAAGCGTCATCGTGGGGTTGCTGGCGGGCTGGTTGATCGGCAAGTGGACGGAGTACTCCACCAGCAATGAATTTAAGCCGACGCGGTTTTTGGCAGACCAGGCCGTGACAGGACCGGCGACGGTCATCATCGGCGGCGTTGCTGAGGGCATGATCAGCACGTGGTTTCCCGTGATCACGGTCGGCATCGGCATGCTGCTGGCCTTTGGCCTTGCCAATGGCTGGAGCTACGGCAGCGCATCGTCCTTTGCACTAGGGCTGTACGGTGTGGGAATCTCGGCGGTGGGCATGCTCAGCACGCTGGGCATCACGCTGGCCACGGACGCCTACGGCCCCATTGCCGACAATGCCGGCGGAAACGCCCAGATGGCTGGTCTGGATCCGGTCGTCCGCGAGCGGACCGATGCCCTGGACAGCCTCGGCAATACCACCGCGGCGACCGGCAAGGGCTTTGCCATTGGCTCCGCAGCCCTGACGGCGCTGGCGCTGTTGGCCGCCTACGTTGAAGAGGTGCGCGTCGGCTTTGAGCGCTGGGGGAACGCCGCCGTCGTGAAGGGCTCGCCGGACGGCCTGTACAAGGTCTCCAGCCAATTCCTCGTCTGGAAAGAAGGCCAGATCCGCTATCACTGGCTGGTGGAGCCCGCCGCGGTGGCGGGCATCAAGGGCTGGCACGACCTCGACGTTTCCGGGGGAGCCGCGAAAGTGCCGGATGGCATTTTCCAGACCTCCGGCAGCGGAGAGAATCGCACGGTTACCGTCTCACTCACCGGAGCCAAGCTTGTCAATGTGCACCGTGCCACGCTGCCGGACTTTACGCGCTTCTACGATGCCTCGCTGATGAATCCCAAGGTGCTGGTCGGCGTGTTCCTGGGCGCGATGGCCGTGTTCGCTTTCTGCGCCATGACCATGAAGGCCGTGGGCCGGGCTGCCAAGGGGATGGTGGAGGAGGTCCGCAACCAGTTTCGCACCAGGCCGGGCATCATGCAGGGAACCGAAAAGCCGGACTATGCCACGCCCGTGGCCATCAGTACCCGTGCCGCGCAGCGGGAGATGATCGCGCCCTCGCTGATGGCGCTGATCATTCCCGTCGCCACGGGCTTGGTGCTGGACGTGAGCGGCGTCATGGGGCTGCTGGTCGGCGCGCTCACCACCGGCTTCTGCGTGGCCGTGTTCATGGCCAACTCAGGCGGTGCCTGGGACAATGCCAAGAAGTTCATCGAGGGCGGCGCTCATGGCGGCAAGGGCACCGATGCCCACAAGGCGGCCGTCGTCGGCGATACCGTGGGAGATCCCTTCAAGGACACCAGCGGACCCAGCCTGAACATCCTCCTCAAGTTGATGAGCATGGTCAGCGTGGTGGCAGCCGGCCTGGTCGTGCGGTATAGCCTCGGGGCACTGGGGATCTTCTAACCGCCTCAAGAAGCAGCTGCACGTGAACAGTACGGGCGGGCAGCGTCCCGCGGCCCTACCTCGGGGCGCTGTCGCCCGGAACCGCGTGCCCCCCTCGTCCCCGCAAACTTGGACGCCTCGCCCATGAGCGGCTGGCGAGGGTCAACGAGGTCCCGGCGTCCCTGGCAGCTCGGCCGGCTTACACCCAGATATCGGATGTGCAATCCCCATCTGGGAAGCGCATCTCGTGGGCACGCGCCGGTCCGTGCGGCTCCTTGCCAAAGTCGACGAAGAACGCCTCATTGACCTGCATGCCGCCGGCAGGGTCGCAATCGATCTGCACCATGTACGATCCCTGTCGAGCAATCGAGGGGTAGAACTGGTTGTCCCAACTACTGAACAGGGAATTTGTCACGTACAGGCGGCGCCCATCGTGGCTGAGTTGCAGCATCTGGGGGCCTCCACATAGCGGTCGGCCACGCAGGCTGGGCTGCGTGCCAAGCACGCCGCCCAGCCACAACCTCCCTGCCAGCCGCGGATGCGCAGGATCGCTCACGTCGTACTGCCGCACGTCGCCGTGCAGCCAGTTGGAGAAGTACAGCCAGTGATCGTCGAGCGAAAGTACCAGGTCGGTGATCAGTCCCGGCACGGGGAAGGGCCAGCCCTCAACCTCGACCGGCTCCACCTGAACCACCTTCTCGGTACGCCAATCCTCCTGGGCATCGCGGTACCAGTGCCAGATGCTGCTGGAGAGCGCCGCCCCCACAAAACCGTGACTGCTGTCGGGATTGTGCTGAAACCGGACCTCCAATGGGATCAGCCCCTCTTCGCCCAGGTCCGCGCTGTGGACAATGCGCCGCTGCTGCCAGTCCCAGAAGTGGAGACGCCGGCCATACTTGCCTTGCCGCACATCGTCCGGATTGAAACCGGGCCGCGTCGTGCTGGGAGCCGCCCACTCGCTGGAAACCATCACATTGTGCCGCGGCTGGTACCAGAAATCGTAGTTGTAGTGCATCCCTTGGCGAGTGGCCTCCCAACTTCCCAGCACGTCAAACGCCTCGTCCAACAGCAAGAAGCCCCCGGGGCCTTCCAGCCGATCGTTGCCCAGCATCGAGATCATGATCTGCCCATCGGGCAGGCAATGCACCGTATGTGGTGCTGTCAGGCCTGCCTTGGCGGTTACCTCCTCCGGAGCGATCACGCGGTGCAGCCGCGGCCGCCGGCGATCTGACACATCCACCACATGCAGCCGGCTGGAGACCAGCCCGGGCACGATCAGGTACCGTCGTGCGCGCTGGCCGTGGCAACTGCTGCACGCATTCCAGCCGAAGTGGTGGAGTTCGTCGCCACGATGCGGCATTTCCAAACGGTGAATCACTTGCGAGTAGGTGGGCGAACGAGGAGACACATCGACCACCGCCAGGTAATCGGGCCGCTCGACATCTGTGCCGGCATAGGTCGCGGTCACATACGCCACATCTTCCGGCGGCCCTGCCATGGCGTCCTTTGGCGAGGCGTGGGTCCGCCCCGCTTCCAGCCCCGCCACCAGCCTGCTCGAACCGGCCGCCACTGCCGCCGCCGCGGCCGAACTCAAAAACGCACGCCTGTGCCACATGGTGCACCTCCAAGGCTCGCCGCTGACTCCGTCCTGCGGGATGTACTCACCCACAACTTTATGACTCTATGCTGCCCCGCCTCGCAGGGCAACCTTCCTTGCGCCGTCCCACAACAAGAAATCTGAGGCTCTTGAAGGGGCATCAACGTCCACCGGCTGGGTCGGTCCGTGCGTAGCCCGCCCGTCGCCAAGGGGCTTGCGACCCTACAAGCACGCGTGCCGCGACGCTCCGGCACAGACGTCGATGGCTGCAAGGCCCAATGCCGTAAACAGCACACCGCCGCGGCCGTAAACTTCCTGCTGCAGCCGCCCCCACGGCCAGACCGCTACAGCCGCAGGGCGTCCTCAAGAGAATCCCAACCCCAACTATTCCATCCCCAAGATCCCGTCCCCCACAGGCCCCTCGCCAGGTGGGCCGTCCCCAAGAATCCCGCCCCCAAGAATACAATACCTCCCCAGACGGCCTCGACGGCCTCGCGCAACGCTATTACAATTCTTGGCCTGTTCCCGGATCTTTCATGTGGAGTCGCATGCTGGTGCCCGCCGACCGCCAGGTGGTGATTACTGGTCTGGGCGTCGTCTCGCCGCTGGGCAATAGTACCCAAGCCTTATGGGAAGCCCTGTGCAGCGGCCGCAGCGGCGTGGCACGCATGGAGGACTGGTTTCCCGCCCCAGGCAAGCTCGGTGCCCCAGCCAAGTTTAACGGCAGCATCGAAGAGTTCGGCCCACTGGAGCCCGAGCTGAAAAAGGCCATCCGCAAAGGGCTCAAGCTGATGTGCCGCGAATGCCAGATGGGTGTTGCAGCGGCGCAGCTCGCTCTGGCCGACGCGGGCCTGCGTCCCGGCATCTATGAGCCCGAGCGGTGCGGGGTGGTGTTCGGTGCCGACTACATGCTGAGCGAACAGTATGATCTGGTGCCTGCCTACCAGGCCTGCATCGATGCCAAGCAAGGCTTCGACTTCTCTCGCTGGGCCACCCAGGGCATGACGCAGCTCTCACCCCTGTGGCTGCTGAAGTACCTGCCCAACATGCCCGCCAGCCACGTGGCAATCTATAACGACCTGAGAGGTCCCAACAACTCGCTCACGCTGCGCGAGGCCTCAGCAAATCTGGCCGTGGGCGAAGCGTTTCGTACCATCGTTCGCGGCCATGCCGAGTGCATGCTGGCCGGCGCCACCGGCTCCAGGCTGCATCCCATGCGTGCCCTGCACGCCGTCATCCAAGAAGAAGTGGCGGCAGATGGTACAGAACCCTCCACGGCATGCAAGCCGTTTGATCTGCATCGGCAAGGCATGGTCCTCGGCGAGGGTGCCGCGGCCGTGGTGCTGGAAGAGCGGCAAGCGGCCTTGGCACGCGGCGCCACCATCTATGCACGTGTTGCGGGGATGGGGGCCTCCCACGTTTCGTCACGCAATGGCGTGGCTCGCCGGCGTGACGCTCTGGCCCATGCACTCTCTGCGGCCCTCCGCGAAGCAGAGGTCGCACCGGAGCGGCTTGGCCATATTCAGGCACATGGGCTGGGCACGCAAAGTTGCGACATCGAAGAGTCTCAGGCGCTGCATCGCGTGCTCGGCCCGGCCGCACAGCGAATTCCTGTGACCGCCGCCAAGAGCTATTTTGGGAACCTGGGCGCCGCGAGCGGACTGGTGGAACTCATCGCAGGCGTGCTAGCGATGGCCAAGGGCAACCTTTTCCCCATTCTCAACTACACCACGCCAGACCCTGAGTGCCCCATTGCGGCCGTGAGGTGCGGCACGCTCGCCGACCCGGGCCATAGCTTTGCCAATCTCAGCGTTACGCCCCAGGGCCAGGCAAGCTGCGTGATTGTGTGCCGAGCAAGTTGAAGACCTTGTAGCCCACGGCGTGCTGGCTACCTCCGCTCCCGACCACCCGTGCGGGCGCGGACCTTCCCCAGCACGACTCAACCGACGGCCTTCCCCCGGACGGAGCACCCCTATGGGCGCGGGCCTACCGCAATGCCTGGTGGCGATGCGCAGCTCCCCGTCGGAGCGACACAGCGGTTGCGGCCTCGCTTCGCCCGGTTGCCAAAGGGGCTAGCAGTCTGCTGCACAAATGCGTGCAAGCACTTTCTGATAGCTTGCTCGGTTCGCCGGGCGTGCGATGGCTTGCGGGGCCATGGCGGCGCGGCCGGCCGGGGGGGTCTGTCCCACCTCCAGCGTCACGTGGCGCGCGGGGCCATCACGTCGGCGTCTTGAACAAACGGCGAGACGCACGGACCTCGTTCGAGCAAACGCGCCGCACAGGCCCTAACACGTCTGTCTTTGGGCGCGGAGGCGGGAAGGCTGGGACGCACGCCTGCCAGCCTTGCCGCGGGGGCGGCGGACGCGGCGGGAAAAGTCGGCCTCGCAAACCAGGCCGATCACCACCCCGAGTTGCCCCACGGCAAACAAAGGTATGCCCAGGCCCCAGAGGTCGCTGCGCCCGCGAAGCTGGGCCAGGGCCAGCAACACGGCGCCGCAAACCAAGGCCGCCACACCAAGGGCGATGGCCAGCCAGGCCAGCAGCCGCGCCGCACGCAGGGCCATTGAGCCAGAGCTGCCCAGGCGCCGGCGCGACGTGGCGTTCTCTCGCTCATGCAACTTCTCACCCGGCGAGAAGCCTGAGTGGCGCGGGGCGGGCAGCTTACCCGGCGGATCCACAGCAAGCAATCGCTCGACGTGGCGGAGCTGTTCGCCCAGTTCCCAGTCATCTAGCTCTGCCAGAAGCGGATGATCGCTCCAGTGCTCCAGGTTCCGCAGCAGTTGGTCGCGTTCTTCGGGCGTGGGGAGTGTAGCGGTGGCGCTAGATGGCGGTACCTGGTCCGGCTCCTGGCCACAGCGCACGCAGGCCAGGACGCCGCTGGCAGAGTTGCGCACTCCGGGTACCTCTTGCTGGCACTTAGAACACCACATGGCCCGGCCTTGGGGGCAGAAAAGCACAGCCCTTCAACTGCGTTGAATCGGCCTCTGCTTCGGTACTCTTCATTTTTTCGGCAAAGTTTGCCCCACCGGTAAGGTGAAACCTTTAGAACTGGAAGGATGGGAAAAGGGGGCAGATTTGCAAGATGCGGTGAGGGCTGAGCCTTCGTGATCTCTGGCATGTTTCAAGCTGGGAGATCCAGGCAGGGCGGAAGGTGTGGCGAAGAACTCGTTAACAGGATGGGCATTTTGGCGGCGGCAGTTTCCCCGAAACACTTTCGCCGGCACGTGTCAGGGCGTCACCTGATGCGGCTGGACCGCTTCGGCGTGGGCCGGGGACGGTCGGCGAGTCTGCTTGGCATGTCGAAGCAGAGGCTGGCAGCCGCCAGATGCACCGCCCGTTTGGGTTGGGCCATCCGTTCGGGGACAGGCCCTTAGAGCAGCTCGGCGATCGGCTCGCCCCAGGGCAGAACGGCTATGGGGCGTCCGGAAAAGTCGTGCAGCTCGTGCCGCAGGTCGATGCCCAGGTGGCGATAGATCGTGGCCAGTACGTCCTTGGGAGAGAGCGGGCGAGATGTCGGATACTCTCCCTTCCGATTGGTCGCCCCCACCACCTGGCCTGTTTTGAGGCCGCCGCCGGAAAAGAGCACGCTTTGCGCCTGTGGCCAGTGATCGCGGCCCACGCCCTGGCTGTTCTGAGAAAGGCGTGGCGTGCGGCCAAACTCGCCCAGGGCCACCACCATGATCTGCCGATCCACGCCGCGTGCATAGATGTCTTCGACCAGTGCCGACAGGGCCTGGTCGAAGTAAGGCAAGCGGATTTCCATGTACCGGCCGAAGTGCCCCGGCCGTCCGGCATTCAGAATATGATCATCCCAGTTGGTGAATTCTTGGCCGGTCCTGGGCGTATCGATGTAGATGGTGATCACGGCGGTGCCGGCTTCGGCAAGCCGTCGGGCGAGCAAGCATGCCTGGCCCCAGAGGTGACGCCCATAACGGTCACGCAGGGCGTCCTCCTCGCGACTCAGGTCGAACGCCGCTGCGGCGGCAGAACTGGTGAGCATCTGCATGGCCGTGGCCCGGAATCGGTCCGTCGCCTCCAAACTGCCCTGCAAGTCCAGGCCCCGCCGCAAACGGTCGAACTGCTCCAGCAACGCGCGGCGGTCGTCCAGCCGCGAGCCATCGACGCCCGCCACAAGCTGCAAGTTGGGAGGCGCGTAACTGGGGTTCGAAGGATCTCCCACCGCAAAAGCACTGTGTGCCAAGCCCAGGTACGCCGGCTGCGTCATGTACAGCCTCTGAGGCAGCGCCACATACTGCGGCAGCCCGTCGGCATGCAGCCCGCGCAGCCGCGATGCTACGTGCCCCAGGTCCGGATGCTCGCTGCGCGACGTTGACGTCGGGTCTGGCCGCGTGGGAGTCTTCCCCGTGAGCACCTCGATCCCGCCGTCGCTGTGGCTGCTCATCTCGTGGTGCACAGAACGAACCAGCGCCAGCTTGTCCGCCAGGCGTGCCTGGAGCGGGAAGTGCTCGCAGAGGTCCATGCCCGGCACATTCGTGCAGATGGGTCGGAAGATGCTGCGATATTCCAGCGGCGCCTCAGGCTTGAGGTCGTACGTCTCCAGATGGGAGGGACCGCCATGCAAGTACAGCAGGATCACAGATGTGTCGCGCGTGGTCTCTCCGGCGGCTGCACGTGCGGCAAGCACGTCTGCCAGCGTGATCCCTCCCAGTGCCAGACATCCCGCCCGCAGAAACTCGCGCCGCGGCAGCGGACCGGTGCAGGTGCGTCTCGCAAGCATGGTCGGTACCTCCAGCAGGGAGTGTAGTCGATGCACTGCACGCCGTAAACTTGTAGCTGCGCACGCTGCGCCTTCATCCGGCACCCACACCACGCTCGAACGGCTCGCCAGCTTGCTCGAGATTGCGGGTTGTGGCCTGCCTCGATGAGCGTTGGTTGCGGCGAGGACTCCAGCTCCAGCGAGACGGCGGACATGGCCCCCCAGCCGCGGGTGCATGCATCTGCTGCTTTACATTGGTGCGCGCGTTCGATACGCTGCAATTCGCCGGGCAACCAAGCCGGCGATGGGATGCGGCTCACTCAGGTCGACGCTAAGGCGCGTTGGATAATGAGTCGATCGCAGATGTCGTTGGCCGGCGCGCTGGGCGTGATGGCCTACTGCGGGCTTTGTTTCGGCGCGGCCGTCTCGCGCACGCCCATCTGGTCGTCTCTGGTTTACACGCTGCTGCTTCTAGCGCTTTCCCTGGCCTTGCTTGGGGTGGTCTTTGCGCCTCGGTCCAGCCGCGCATTCTGGATCGGATTTGCTTCGGTAGGTTGGTTATACTACCTGCTACCCACGCTCTCCTACAGCGATTGGGTAAACTTGTTGCCCTATGCGCTCGCGGAATGGTTGAAGACGCGGCTGCCTGAATCATCGCCGTATATTCCGCTGAATTGCAACGTGCTGCTCCTCTGTGCTCTTGCCGGAGGCGTCTTTGCCAGTGCGCTGGACGCACGCCGCAGGCAGGAGGCCAGGGGCGCTCAAGGGCAGGCCCCGCCGACTGCGCAGCCGGATGGCCTGTGAGAAGGGGCAGGGCGTTTCGATTTGGCGCAGGTACCTTCACCCCCTTGAGGTGTAACAAGGTATTCAGGCTCTCTGCTGGTGCCGTGAAGGGGCAGGGGCGAAAGCACAACGGCCCAAGCCAGCGACCATGCCTGCACGACCTGGGGGCGGCTCCGGGCGATGGCGCCACGGGAACCGCATCCAGCGGACATACAAGCACGAGGGTGCGCTATTCGACCTCGAGGCGCAGCAAGTAGTCGTCCAACGCCTTGCGCAGCGCTTGCTCGCGCTCGGTAAGCCGCGCGATTTGCTGGCGGAGCTGCTCGACGCGATCCTCCTGTTCGGAGAACTTCTGCACGTAGCGGTTATACAGCTCCGAGTTGCGTTCCAACTGGGCCATGTTCTGCCTGATGCGGGCCTGCTCCTGATCGACGATGGCAATCTGCTGCTCTGCGTTCTGTCTGGCCTGGACGATTTCTGCAATCTCTCGCTTGCGCCGAATGATCTCCCCCAGGGCGTCCTTGACTGCCTGGCTGACAACGGGGGCGTTGAGGTAGATGTTGATGGTGTTGTCGTCCAGGTTGTTGAGGGCGACGCGCTCGTCGAGCCGGCGTTCTTCAGACACTTTCAGCTCTACGGGCTTGCCCGGTTGGGCCATAACCGCAAAGCGGTACAGGTCTCGCGTCTGCTCCGCGGGCTGCTGAGGCTCGATGAGCTTCCAGAGAGAGTCGTAGGGCTGCTCGATGAGCACCTTCTTCTGCCGCCGTCCGGAATTCTTGACCGTGTAGGTCTGCGAGCGTGCCAGCTTGCGTGTGGAGAGCAGCAGGCCCTTGGTGAGCTTGCAGCTTACCAGCAGATCGCTGCTGCCTGTCGATTGGGCGACGACCTCCGTGTCCAGATCCAGGGCGTAACTGATCAGGCGGCGTGTGCCCGGGGCCAGGTCTTCGATTTGTGCATCGCCGGCGTAGGTCCCGCCATCGAAGACGGTGATGGGCCCTTGCATCAGGTGCAGCTCCGTCGAGTTGACAAGCTGCAAGCCGTTGAGCGGGTGCTTGGGGTGCACGGCCGGGTTGAAAATGGAGACTTTTTCTCCCTCCACGGACTCGTTGACGATGGGCAACATGGCAGACTGCTGCCGAGCGAGGGTGACCCCGCCCTCGATGCGGTACTGGAAGAGTTCGCCCGCCTCCGTTGCTTCCGCCAGCGAGCGCACGCCTTGCCGGAGGTCGAGAGCACCGGCCCTGCCTGTGGCCTCTGCGGCACGATTGCGGCGCAAGGCACGGCCGGCCGCTAGCTTGTCCGCGGGGGCCGCCGGTTGGGCATTAGCCCCGTCGGCCTGTTTGCGGAACTCCGCCTCGGCCGCGGCCAGATCCTGCTGGTACTTCTGGGGCCGCAGGCTGGCGAAGAGTTCCGGCTCCACCACCGGCCTGGGTACGTAGAGCGGATCGTACAGGTTCATGACAAACGAGATCGGCCGGCCGCTCACCAAGGTGAGCGCCACATTGTTCCAGTCTGTTTCGGTCGTATTCTCGACAATGGCCCAACCTTGCAGGTGCGGCGGGGCATCGTCCTCGAGCACCAACCGATAGCTGGTCTTCCAGATGGGAGCCTCCTGGATGTAACCAACCTGTACCTCGCGCCGGCCCTGGCCGGTGAAGTTCAGCACCACCGTCTTTTTCTCCGTGGCGTGCCCCAGGGCAAGCACGCTCAGAGCCTGCCGCAGCTCGGCATTCAGCCGCTCGTCTGCCAGGCGGATGGTCGTCACGCCCGCCAGCGGGATGCTGCGCAGCCCCTGATCTGTAAGCAGGTTGAGCACTTCTACCTCGGTCACGGCCTCCCCGAGCGGTTGCTTTCGGACCTCGATACCTAGAATCGTCCCCTCAATCCGCGAGCCCGCCTCGATCACCACCCGTTCGCCACGCACCTGCGCGAGCAACTGCGCCAGGGTCGGATTCTCCGTCAGGTCCACCGCGAAGGTCTTGAGCGTCTTGGTGATGGGATCCTTCGAACCGTACGTGACGGCGCCGATCTGCCCGCCGCCGTGGTCCATCAGCACCATGCTCTTGAGCAGGTCGTTCACGTCGCTGACGTTGAACCGCAGCTCGACGCGGGCCGAACCTTCGACCTCTCCCTGATGCTCGAAGAAGCCTACGCCGGAGCTGAACAGCACCACCCGGCTGAGCGGCAACTGGGCCTGACCGCTGTCCTGGGCCAGGGCCGTCGCCGCCGG
The DNA here is from genome assembly GCA_023511675.1 of Pirellulales bacterium. GTDB lineage: Bacteria > Planctomycetota > Planctomycetia > Pirellulales > JAIMBC01 > JAIMBC01. Next base: position 5,256 of record JAIMBC010000003.1, on the reverse strand, counting down.
TATCAGCACACCTGCGGCCAGCAAGACCTGGGCGGCAACGCAACTCCCCCAACTCGTTGTGCCCCCCGCACGCGCCGGCCTGTCCAGGCAAGCTTTCCGGCGTGGGCAAGCATGCTCGGTCGACCTCGGTTTCGCTAGAGGGTTCATGGCACGATCCTCCTCACGCAGTCCAACGGGCCGTCTGTAGGCACAGCAGCGTGCGCCTACCACACCGTACATTTTGACGCATGGAGATGCCAGAAGTTCCCCAAGGTTACGAGACGAAGAGGATAGACCAACAGCCGGACATACCCCCACCCGGGCAGGCGACGCCTGGCGGCCGTTACCTGGCCGAGTGGAGCAGGGGAGCAAGCTGAACTAGCGCCCCGCGATTGCTCGCTGGCCCTTCGGCCTTGCCCAGCGGCGGGGCTACGCAGTGCGGCGGACGCAGGCAGGCGGGCCATGCCATCCCAGCGGCGTGTCGCAGCAAAGCGTTCGAGTAGCCCGTGGCCCAGAGCGGCAGAGAAAGGCGCAGCCCGCCGTTGCAGGGCGGGGTTCTGGCACCGCGCGGAACCTGCGACCGGTTGATCTTCTCCCCCCGGCGCGTTAGCATCGTAGCAGCATTGCCGGCGGGTCGAGGCTGCCTGCCGAGCCACAAGGAGAGTGCGCCATGTTGCACGTGACGGGAGCCGGCTCAGGCCGTACTTGCGACGGTATTTCTCGACGCGATTTCCTCCAGGCTGGTGCCCTGGGCGCCGTGGGACTGACCCTTACCGACCTGATGGCTGCCAAGGCCCAGGGCAAAGTTGCCGACGGCCATGACGACCGCTCGGTGATCATGATTTTCAACCTGGGCGCCCCCAGCCAGCTTGACACATGGGATCCCAAACCGGAGGCCCCGGTCGAGATCCGCGGCCCCTTCAAGGCCGTGCAAACCAACGCCCCGGGCATCCAGATCTCGGAAATCTTTCCCCGCATGGCCCAGCATGCGGACAAGTATTCCCTGGTGCGAAGCTGCTACCACACGGCGGCAGCCGTACATGATACGGGCCACCAGATGATGCAGACCGGCCGGCTGTTTACCGGCGGCATTAACAGCCCGCACGCCGGCTGTGCCCTGGCGTATCTGCGCGGCCGCAAGTCGGACTTGCCGCCCCATGTGATCTTGCCTGAGCCCATGGGCCGCACGGGCGGCAACTTGCCCCACGGCCAGGACGCAGGCTTCCTGGGCAAGGCGTACGACCCCTTTGTGCTGATGGCCGACCCCTCTCAGCCCAACTTTCAGGTGCCGGATTTGTTGCCGCCTCCGCAGATCGGGGAAGTACGGTTGGACCGCCGCCGCCGCCTGCGTGAGATTGTGGACCAAACCGTCAAGAGCTTCGAGGCGAGCAACAGCGCGGAACTGCTGGACGAGAACTTTCAGGCCGCGTTTCGGCTGATGACGAGCACCCAGGCTCGCGAGGCGTTCGACTTGTCGCGCGAGCCGCAAGAGGTGCGCGAGCGGTATGGCATGACGCGCTTCGGCCAGTGCTGCCTGCTGGCCCGTCGGCTGATCGAGGCCGGGGTGCGGTTTGTGACGATCAACACGTTCATTACGGTATTCGACGAGATCACCTGGGATATCCACGGTTCGAAGCCGTTCACCTCGATCGAGGGCATGCGAGACATCGTGGCGCCGATGTACGATCAGGGCTACACGGCGCTGCTGGAAGATCTGGCTGCTCGCGGGCTGCTGGAGAGCACGCTCGTTTGCAATCTGGCCGAGTTTGGCCGCACGCCGCGTGTGAATCCAGCGGGAGGCCGGGACCACTGGCCGCAATGCTGGACGGTCTACTTTGCGGGCGGGGGCGTGCAGGGAGGTCGCGTGGTGGGCCGTAGCGATCCGATCGGCGCGGTGCCCGCCGAGCGGCCTGTGGAACCGGCGGAGGTTGTGGCCACCATCTATCACAGCCTGGGACTGGATCTGGAGACGACGCTGCCGGGTCCCCAGCAGCGGCCATTCCCGCTGGTCGATACGGGTAAGCACGAGATCAAGGAACTATTCTAGACAGGGCTGCCCGCTACTTGCATGTTCCCCCCGCGCCTGGATGACCCACATGCCTGCCGTGGAAGCGGCCGCCCTTGGCCGGTAAGGCGGCCCGTCTGTCACAGATTGCCTGCACGCCTTCCCCGCCTTGCTGTGTTCTAGCCATCATGCTCAGGGCGCACGCCGTCCCGCAGCGCGATCGCACGATCGTGTGGCAGGGCATGGCCGCTGCGTGCCGCCCCCCCGAGCGACATTTGCTTCTCGCCATACAGGAACCACCAGCATGCACGCAGCCACAAGGACACATGGCGCACTGGATGTGACGTGGCGCCGCGAACGAGGTGTAACGGCAGCTTCTAAAGCTGCGGCGTTGCGCCGCCCTTCTGCGGTGGAAGCGCTGTCTCCGGCGGCGCGGTGCGTGCGGTCCCTGCCAGAGTGCCGCACAAAGGGCTGGGACATGCCGCTGCTGCTGGTGGCCTGTCTGATGCTGGCCGCTCTGGGACTCGGTGGCACGCTCCACGCCACGGCCAATGAGGAGCTGTCTGCTGCCCAGGCCGCCCCCGCATCTCCCCCAGATGCCGCCGGCGGTGAACTCCTGCTCGTATAGGTAGAGGGCGCGGTCCTTTTCCTGCACCAGTACGTTTTCCTTCAGCCAGTCCCGGTAGAAGGCCGCCGCCCTGGTATAGCGGTTGTCGCCGGGGCCGTCGCCGTCAAAGATCTTTCCGTATTCCAGGCGGATTATGTTGTAGGGATGCTTCCGGTAGTAGCGGTCCTGGGCGGCTGCATCGATAACGTCGTAAGGGGGTGTTACCACGTCGGCCAGGTTTTTTATTTTATCGGGGTTGTACCGGATTCCCCTGAAAGGGATAATCGTAGCCATTCGTATCCTCCTTAGCTGTTATTCAGGGTCCGGAATTGATTTCCAATTCCTAATTCCCGCTTTTGGGCGTCCACCTTTCACTGTCTCTCTGGCGGTACTTGGCCATGGTGCGGTTAAAGGCCTCCTCCAGGTCAATATTTAAAGAATTGGCATAACAAATAATAATGAATAATATGTCGGCCAGCTCCAGAGCCAAGTCGCCCGGCGGTTCATCCGGCTTTTTGGGCTTTTCGCCAAACAGGTGGTTAACCTCCCTGGCCAGTTCCCCTACTTCCTCGGTAAGCTTGGCCAGCATTGACAGCGGGTGCCAGTAACCCTCTTCAAACTGTCCTATCCAGCGGTCCACATCGGCTTGCATGTCCTTGATATCCAAAAATTTCACCCCGTTGAAAACTCAAGCTACATAATTTTATCAGTTTTTTGGCTCTTATTCCACTTTATATTTTATTAGAAAAGCATGTTTAGTTTATGGTAAATCATACCACATACATATTTAAGCTGACTTTCAAGTATATATTTGGTAATGGATGATCGGGGGTGAAGTTATTGCTTTGGCCGCGCTGGTACGTGTTGAACAGGAGACGCATCTTTCCGTCTGCCGTGGCGGCGGCGGTTTTATTGATCGTTCTGTGGTGGGGATCGTCGCTTTTGAGCAATTTCACCGGATCGGAAAAGGACTTGTTTAATAAAGCCCTGGATAATACCCTGGCCTGTTCCAGCTACCGCTACAGCGTTGAGGTCAAACAGGGCGGCAAGGACACCATTATACTGGTTGAAGGGGAGCGGGTTGAGCCCGACAGGGTCCATATCAAGGGAGCGATGCAGAAATCCCAGATGGAATTCATCCAGATCGAGGACACCACCTATATGAAGGACCCCTGGTCCGACAGGTGGTTCACCCTGAAGGGAAACTCCCTGGCGCAGTCCGAACTGTTCATCACCGAGTTTAACCCGCTGGGCCTGTTTAAGTTCAAGGATATCCCCGTCATCAAAAAGCTGGGCAGCGAAAAGGTGGACGGGGAAAAGACCGTGGTCCTGGAATTAAAGCCCAACGTGGTTAACCCGTTCCTGGAGAATAAATACAGCGAGTTCAAGTACAGGGTATGGATAGATCCCGGGAAAAAACTGATCCGCAAAGCTTCCATGCAGGCCTACATACCCGGCGGGTCCGAAGGTCTGGCGGTGGAAATGCGATTCAGAGATTTCAATGAAAAAATAAAAATCAATCCCCCCCTGGAGAAAAGCATAGAGAGCAAGTAAAACAGTTGGAAATTTGGGGTAAGTGATGAATTACCCCAATTCTTTTTTCTTTTTTGGGAATAGGTTTGCTGCAGGCTGACAGCTGACAGGCGGTGGTATATAATAAGATTTGTAAAATAGACAGGTATCGACGAAAAAGCCGGAGGTGTTTTTTACATTGCATCCCGACATACAGGAAATCCTGCTGACGGAAGAACAGATTGCCCAAAAGGTGGATGAGCTTGGCAAGAGAATTTCCGAAGATTACCGCGGATATGAGATCCTGGTGGTAGGAATTCTTAAAGGGGCCGTCGTCTTTATGGCGGATCTGATCAGGCACATAACGGTGCCGCTGGCCATAGATTTCATGGCCGTTTCCAGCTACGGCAAGGCCAGCGAATCGTCCGGGGTGGTCAAGATACTGAAGGACCTGGACCAGAGCATAGAGGGCAGGCATGTTTTACTGGTGGAGGATATTGTGGATTCCGGGCTGACATTGAAGTATATGCTGGATAACCTTTCCACCAGGAAGCCGGCCAGCCTTAAAATATGTACCTTGCTGGACAAGCCGTCCCGCCGGAAGACGGATGTGGTTCCCGACTACAACGGGTTTGCCATACCCGATAAGTTCGTGGTGGGGTACGGCCTTGACTACGGCGAACAATACAGAAATCTCAGGGAAATAGCGGTGCTTAAACCCGGTAAGTATTCCAACGGATAAACGGAGGTAGCCCGAAATGAGTGATCTTGAACGGGAAATGGTGATAGTGCTTGATTTCGGCGGGCAGTACAGCCAGTTAATCGCCAGGCGCATCCGGGAGCTGAAGGTTTTTTGTGAAATGCTCCCTTTTAACACACCCCTGCCGGAAATAAAGTCGAAGAATCCCAGGGGTATTGTTTTTTCCGGGGGACCGTCCAGCGTGTATGAAGATGGGGCGCCCTCCTGTGACCCCGCAATTTATGACCTGGGGATACCCATCCTGGGGATCTGCTACGGCATGCATCTGATGGCGCACCAACTGGGCGGGGTGGTGGTGCGGTCCGAACTGAGGGAGTATGGTAAAACAGCCATTGAGGTGACCGCCCGGGACGAACTGCTGTGCTGTATGGACAGTACCGACCAGTGCTGGAT
>JAIMBC010000297.1 GCA_023511675.1 Pirellulales bacterium | reverse complement strand
GCCAGGGCGTGCTCGCCCACCTGGTCCGCCAGCACGCCCGAGGCACTGGTAACGACGATGGGCGACTCCACCACAGACGGCACCAGGCAGTGGTCCAGTCCCGCAGCCGACGATTGAATCCACTTCAGCCTGCCGCGGGCCACCACCTCATCCCAGGGCACGGGATGTACCTTGGCGTGGCCACAGAAAATGTCTGCCTCGAGAATCTCTGCGGCTACCCGCTGCTGGCCTGCATCCACCACCTCGGCATGCGGTGCGCAGGCCTGAATTTGCCTCAGGTGACGGGGTTCGAGCGGGTAACATAGCACGATGCGCATGAACAATGGCACGATCACACTTGTCAGCTCCTATATAGTGAACGCAGTCACGCTGGACAAGCAGCCGCATGCAAACGCTCCGCGAGTTCTGGTCCGCCCCGGGAGGCATCAGGGAGGTCCTGCGTCTGGCCGTGCCCTTGGTGATCTCCACGATGAGCTGGACGGTGATGATGTTCATCGACCGGCTGTTTTTGGTTTGGCACTCGGATGTGGCCACGGCCGCGGCCCTGACCGCCGGCACCGCGCACTGGGCGGTGATCTGCTTACCGCTTGGCGTGGTGGGTTACGTGAACACCTTTGTGGCCCAGTACCATGGTGCGGCCCGGCCTGAGCGCATTGGCCTGGTGGTGTGGCAGGGCATGTGGTTGGCACTGGTATCGTGGCCGTGCATTCTGGCGGCGAGCCTGGCGGCTGATGCCCTGTTCGGCGGGGCAGGGCACGAAGCTGCCGTGGTACCGCTGGAGATCGACTACTTCACCACGCTCAACTATGGCGGGGGAGCCATGGTGGCATCGGCGGCCATCTCCTCGTTTTTCACGGGCCGCGGCAGGGTGGTCACCGTGATGGTGGTCGATTCCCTGGCCGCCGCCGCCAACGTAGTGCTCGACTATTGCTGGATCTTCGGCCGCTGGGGCTTTCCCGCCATGGGGATTACAGGGGCGGCCTGGGCTACCAACCTTGCCCTGGGCGCCAAGCTCTTGGTGTACCTGCTCCTGTGGCTGCGGCCCCGCCACACCGCCCTCTACGGAACCTGGGCCGGATGCCGATTCGATCGCCGGCTGTGCCTGCGTGTGCTGCGATTCGGCTTCCCGGCCGGCTTGCAATACGCGGCGGAGGCCATCGCTTTCTTCCTGTTCGTGCAGCTTGTGGCCACGCTGGGCGTGCAAGCCACGGCCGCGTCGCTGCTGGGATTCAACATCAACAGCCTGGCGTTCATGCCCGTGCTGGGGATCGGCATGGCCGTTTCCACCCTCGTCGGCCAGTCTCTGGGAGACAACAACCCCCAGCGTGCCTCGCGGGCCGCCTGGGCCGGCTTCTGGCTGGCCGTGGCACTGATGCTGCCCATCTCTGCCGCCTACGTGCTTGCGCCAGACGCCATCCTCTACCTCCACCAGCGCCACGCCTCTCCCAGCGAGTTTGCAGCACTGCGCGGCCTGGTGGTGGTGCTGCTCCGCTTCGTGGCCGCCTATTGCCTGTTCGACGCCATGAACATCATCTTCTCCTCCGCCATCAAGGGCGCGGGGGATACACAGTTCGTGCTCGCCACCACCATCGGCGTCTCGCTGCTTGCGGTGCTGCTCACCTGGCTGGGGCTGCGCGTCTGGCAGCATGGCCTCAACTGGTGCTGGGCCGTGGTCACACTGTGGATTCTGCTGCTGGGCGGCATCTATCTTGCCCGCTTCTTGCAGGGCAAATGGCAGACCATGCGGGTGATTGAGCCGGCTCTTGCAGAAACGTGATCCCACCTTGCGGGACTGGCCTCGCCTCGCAGGTTGATCCCAGCACCCCTCTGTAAAGGCGGCCAACACCGCAAACACGCCGCGCTCGGCCCCTCGGCAACTGAGCGATGCGCGATGCTCTTGTGCGAATCGTCACGCTAGCGCCCGCAGCTTGCAGCACGGCTCCCCCCACCCACCGGCCACAGAAGCCTCACCTGCTGCCAAACCAGATACAAACCGAAGCGCTGCACGCACGGGGGAGGGTTTGCCGCCTCGACGGTTGGCAGTAGAATCCTGCGAGGCGACGCGCGGGCACCAGGCCACCTGCGGCCGGCGTCCTGCGGTTTGCCACCCGGCTAGCCGTCTGCCGCTTCTGCAGTGCCGAGAAGTTATTGCGGGGGGGGGCCCACCGGCCTCCCCTGGCGGCCCGCCCGAGGCTGTAGCTCAGTAGGTAGAGCAACGGACTTTTAATCCGTAGGTCGAGGGTTCGAGTCCCTCCAGCCTCATCATTGTTGGAATGTGCGCAGCCCTGCCGCAGGTACATACAACGGGATGACGGAGCCGTTCTGCAACCGTGCAGCGGGCCGGCGTACGCAACCGTACACGACCCTGGAGCTTGACCCGCAGCATCAGTAGGGCTGAGATTGGGTGAAGGCGTGGCTAAATGTCCGCAGACCGCGGCTGCCCGGAAATCGTCCGCCGGCACCCTTATTGACCGTGTGACCAGCCCGCCGGTGGCCAGCAGGCGGGTTCTGGACGCCGTTTGATCACCTACGTCTCAGTCATCCTGGCACATCAGCTCCACGCGCAGGACGTATTGGGCAGCAACGATACCTGAATCGCACGTGGCCGCACCCATCGTCCTGCTCGCACAGACATTGATCCATGCCGCGGTTGTAAGGACCTGTAGACGCATGGGGGACGCACAGCCGGTTGCGACATCAGGTTGTTGAGCTTCCCAGAAACCATAGACGCACGGAGGCCGCGCTGCTTTCCTTTGGGCTTTTGTCACGATGTGCCTCAACAATGACGTTGTACTGCGTCACGGCCTTGTATTTGATGATCATTCGTCTGCTCAGGACCAAGGCGATACACATGGCTGAACCAGAACGTTGCAGCTCGAACCGTGGGGGCTCATTCGCACCGTGTAGCGGCGTCGGGGGGGCGGTTCTTGACCTTCCGCATCCGGATGACATGGTCCGCCCCGTTTGGATCACCATGTTGAGCTGGACACTTTCGCAACCGGCAGTTGCGAAAGTGGCGACACCTGTGATTTCGTCATCGCCGGTGGCACATGTGCTGGCAGCGGTAAGGGCGCCGCTGGTGGTGTCGAAAAGTCGCCGAGAGAGGGATAAGCCCGATAAAAAGCGATGGTTTGGTGGATGTTCCGCCCGGGAAACCCTGCTATTCCGGGAGTGCATTCTTGTGTGCGGCCGCCAAGCGGAAATGGACAGCCGCGTCCCAGCCTTCCCGCTGCTGTCGCCGGTCGGTGATGCGGCCGATGTCCCAGTACAAGCCAACCAGTTTAGCATTAACGACCGCTACGGCCCGCGTCTAGGCGGCCTGGATGCGGCCCTTGACGTCGGCCAATAAAGCCGCGAAGTCGTCCTGAAACATGGAGGTCTTCTCCCGTCTACCCGCCATGGCCGATGTCCTTCAGGTTAGCCCAGATGCGCTTCTCGAGCCGGGCGGGCCGTTCCTGCTGAGTTTTTCAGGCCCGCGGCCAGGCGTTTCCGCTTCTCCTCGAACGGCTCGCGCTCGTCTTTGACCTCGGCGGCACCAACGTAGCGGAGGGGCGTCAGCATCTGGCCGAGTTGCCGGGCATCGTCGACCCTCGCCGATGTACAGAAGCTAATGATGTGAGCGTAGGCCGACGACGCCCGTCGTCGGCCCTGAGCCGCGGATGCCAGGCCGCGGTGGCCTGCACGCTCATTGTGCCAGGCCTGGGCGCAGGGAGGAACAGGGTCTGGCCACACCACGCGCACAGGCGCCTGCTCTCCTTGCCGCCAAGCAAGGAACCACGGGGAGACGCCAATCTGCTGATCGAGCGTCGTGGCAGTGGTATGCAGCGAGGTGGTGCCAGATTGAGCAAAGCGGCTGGAAGAGGGCCGAGCAGTGCCAGCCGCAAATGTTGCCGCTCGAGCCGTTCTGCCTCGAGCGGCGGAAGTTGGGCAACAAGGTAGCAGGGGCCTGCCCAGGCGAGGCGAACGTGGCGCAGCCTGCCGGTGCTGCCGGCGTGGGGAACCGTCTGTGCGCAACGCCGCCGCTCGTGCTGGTCACATGCACGCGATCGGCCGATCCACGTTGAGGCCCCGGGCATAGGCTTGTTCACATCATCCCCGTCCAGGGCGGGACCGCGCGGGGGCAGCCCATCATCGACCCCACTATAGGTTATGGTGAGCGTACCTCAGCACCACGTGCCGCCCATCGTGCCCGGCCTTGCCTGCGGATAGCGCCAGGGCTGCCCACGGGGTTGCTAGACCGGGCGTCTCTTGCTGGGGAGACGTGCCCTCGCGTGCGCCCGCCTCCGCAATCAGGTGCGCGCAGCCAGGTACGCCTGGCGCTGGCGTCCGGTCGCAGGGAAGCAGGGGTACTGGATCGGCTGGCGTGGCGGGCCGAACGCCCCGTGCAGGCGAAGCGGTCTTGAGGGCCTTGCGGCGAGCAATTAAGACAGTGGGCAGCATGAGCGTGGCGGCTGCGAGGCTGAACGCAGGCTGCGGCGAGCGGATAACGTCGGAGTCGCGGCCGGTGCGATGTGCGGGCTGCCAGTAGAACTTCCATGAGCATCGACGACCGGCTGGAACAGGTTCGACGCCAGCTTCTGGATCTGACGCGCCGCAACCGGCTGCTGAACTTCAAGCCGGTGGGGCGGCGGTCGGTTACCTTGTGTTGGCCCGAGCCGGCCACGTTGTATCGCTGGCTGGCCGTCGATCAGCGGACCATCGACTTTGTGGCCCGTCCATCCAGCGCGGCCCCGGCTGGCTCGCCTGCGCGGCCAGGGGCGATCGAGGAACAGCGGCGCCCTGAAGTGGGAGGGCTGCAATCGGAGGATGTGGAGGAACAGGCGGCGGTCGGGGAACGGCAGTGGTGGCAGGCAGAATCTGGGGAGGGCGAGTCGCGCCGCAGGTATCGGGTACAGCTTGACCTCGAGGAGGAACAGCTTCACGATCGGCTGTTCCATCTTGCCCGAGAAGCAGAGAGTGCCCAGCAAGAACAAGGGTGCGATATTCTTTACGTGGCACTGGGGCTGGTGGAATGGGTCGCGGATGATGGCAAGCCGCCCAGCCGCGCGCCGTTGGTGCTGGTACCGGTCGAGCTGGTGCGGCGGACGGCGCGGGATCCGTATCGGCTGAAGCCGCGGGACGACGATCCGCGTGTGAACCCGGTGCTGGTGGAGCTGTGCAGGCGGCAGTTTCGCCTGACATTCCCCGAGCTGGATCTGGCGGCGGAGGATCCGTGGGAGGGGCTGTGGCGGGCCGCGGAAGAGCAGGTGGCCCGTCTGAGGGGCTGGCGGTTGTATGGCGAGGCCCACCTGGGCTTGTTCTCGTTTGCCAAGTTGTTGATGTATCTGGACTTGGATCCGGACCGCTGGCCGGAGGATGGGCTGCGGCGGCACAAGCTGGTGCAGGTGCTGGTGGGGATGCGTTCGGGTACGGCGGCTGCGCCGCCCATCGAGCCGGCAGCGCTGGACGATCGTCGTCCGCACGAGGTGTATCAGGTGCTGGATGCGGACAGCAGCCAGCAGGCCGCCCTGGTGGCGGCACGGTCGGGCACGAGCATGGTGATCGACGGTCCGCCAGGCACGGGCAAGTCTCAGACGATCACGAACATGATTGCGGAGCTATTGGCCGAAGGGAAGCGGGTGTTGTTCGTGGCGGAGAAGGCGGCGGCGCTCGACGTGGTGAAGCGGCGGCTGGATGGCGTGGGTTTGGGGACCTTTGTGCTGGAGCTGCACAGCCGCAAGGTGAGCAAGCGGCAGGTGCTGGACGAGCTGGAGCGGGCGTTGCGTACGGAGTGCCAGCCTCCGGCGGCAGCAGAGGCCACGGCCGACGAGCTGGAGCGTGTGCGGAATGAGCTGCGGGAGTTTGCGCGGCAGCTTCACGAGCCGCTGGGGCGGTTGGGGATCTCTCCACGGGAGGCGATGGAGCGTTGCGTGGAGCACGCGCAGGCGGCAGAGGCGGCGTTTCACCTGGAGGGCGTACTGGAGTGGACGGCGGAACAATTGGATCACTGTCGGGAGGTGTTGTCGGGCCTGGCCAGGGCCATGGAGCAAGCGGGGGGGTGGGGCCATCCCTGGCATGGGGTGTGGGTGGCCGAGCTGCCGCTGGTAGAGCGGCAACGGCTTGGAGGACGTTTGCACGACGCGGCGGGGGCGTTCGAACGTATGCTGGCCGCGGCGGCTGCGGTGGCGGGTCAGCTAGACATTGCCCCCCCCGCCACGCTAGCGCACTGCCGCCGCCTGCGTGATGCTGTGGTGGTGCTGGGGGGGAAAGTGCAGCTTCGCCCTGGCGTGCCGACGAGCCCGGCCTGGGATCGCCTGCCTGCCGATGCGCGTCGGTTGATCGAGCTTTGCCGCAGACGTGCCGAGCTGCTCAAGGAACTGGCAGCGTGGTTCCATCCGCGTGCCGAGCTGGCCACGTTGGACTGGGAGCGGATCGGCATGCGCCGCGGTCGGCAGGCGGGCAGCTTCTGGCGCTGGCTCAACCCGGTCTGGTATGCGGATGGGCTGCGTCTGGCATCGCTGGTCAAGGGTCACAGCGTGTGGGATCCGCGGTTGCCGCGGCAGCTTGTCCAGATGGCGCGGTTGCGACAGTGTCGTGCGGACATCGAATCTCTGGATGCCGAAGGCGCCGCGCTCTTTGGACCACACTGGCGCGGTGTGGAGAGCGACGGGCAAGTGCTGCAACAGTACGCCCAGTACGCCCAGACGCTGCGAAAGCTGGTGCGGCAGGGGTTCTTGCCCGAGGAGGCTGCTTCGCGCGCGCTCACACCCGCAGGGCGAGCAGCTCTGGTGCCGCTGGCCAAGGCGTATCTATCGGCCCTGGCCGCGTGGGAAGAGACCTGGACGGGGCTGCGTGCCAGTCTGGATCTCCTCCCGGAGGAGTTCTTGGCAGGGGCGGAGGAGGAGGTGCCGGTCGAGCGCTGGCGGGTTCGGCTGAGGGAGTGTGCGGAATCTGCCGCCGCGATCGACGATTGGCTGCTGGTGGTACGGC
>JAIMBC010000296.1 GCA_023511675.1 Pirellulales bacterium | reverse complement strand
CGCCTGTACGTGCTGGCGCGTGCCCAGGGCGACGATCGAAACACGCCTGCCCATGGCGTATAATTCGGCAGCCACGAGACACGGAAGAGACGGATGGAAACGAACGACCCCTCTTCGAACGAACGCGTTGTGAACCGGCGGCCGCCCGCCCCACGGCTGGGCACGCCTACCGCCATGCTGCTGCTGATCGTGGCAGCGGCCATGGCGGTGGTCTGGATGATGAGCGCCGTCTCGCGGCGATCGACCATCAGCTACGGCCTGTTCTTGCAAGAGCTGGAACGGGGCAATGTGGCCGAGGTCCGCATTGTTGGCCAGGAAGTACGGGGCCGCTTCAAGGAGCCCCCCAGTGTGCCCGTCGCCGGGAAGTTCGATGGCCAGGGCAATCCCGTCCAGCAGAGATTGCATGCGAATTTCGATTGCGTGCTCAGCCCGCTGGCTGGCCCCGAGGTCGATGCCTTGCTCCGTAAACATCTCGGTGCGCAGTATCAGGCAGAGGCTGTTACCGACAGCACGGTCACGTTCGTCTTGCTGAACTTGTTGGTGGTGGCGGTCGTGCTGGGGGGGATGTGGTTCATGTTCCGCCGCGCGCAGAACCAGGTGATGGGCGGGGGGATCTTCTCGGCCTTCACCAAGAGTCCGGCCCGGCGTTACGAGGCGAGCAAGCAGCGGATTACCTTCAACGACGTGGCGGGGCTGGAGGGCGTGAAGCAGGACCTCGCGGAAATCGTGGAGTTCTTGAAGAATCCGCAGCGGTTCCAGCGGCTGGGTGGGAAGATTCCCAAGGGCGTGCTGCTGATGGGGCCGCCGGGGACGGGCAAGACGCTGCTGGGAAAGGCCGTGGCCGGAGAGGCGGGCGTGCCCTTTTTCTCGATCAATGGCTCGGAGTTCATCCAGATGTTTGTGGGGGTGGGGGCCAGCCGTGTGCGCGACCTGTTCAAGACAGCCAAGGAGAATGCCCCCTGCATTTTGTTTATCGACGAGATCGATGCAGTGGGCCGCGTACGAGGGGCGGGCTTGGGGGGCGGGCATGATGAGCGGGAACAGACGCTGAATCAGATCCTCAGTGAGATGGATGGCTTCAGCCCCACGGAGTCGGTGATTGTGCTGGCCGCCACCAACCGGCCCGATGTGCTGGACCCGGCGCTGTTGCGCCCCGGCCGGTTCGACCGCCATGTAACGGTGGATCGGCCGAACCTCAAGGGCCGCGTCGAGCTGTTCAAGGTCCACTGCCGAGAAGTGCCGCTGGCCGACGATGTGGACTTGCAGCGCCTTGCCCGCGGCACCGTGGGATTGACAGGTGCCGACATCCGCAATCTGGTTAATGAGGCCGCCTTGTGGGCTACCCGGCAAGGCAAGGATCGAGTCGACATGGACGATTTCGAGTTCGCCCGCGACAAGATTCTGATGGGTCCCAAACGGGAGGAAGTGCTCAGCGGCAAGGAAAAGCAGATGACCGCCTACCACGAGGCGGGACATGCCGTGCTGGCGTGGCTCATCCCGGGCGCCGATCGTGTGCACAAGGTGACCATCATCCCCCGCGGACGCTCATTGGGAGTCACGCAGCTCTTGCCCGAGGAAGACCGGCTCAACATCAGTGAGTCGGAGTTGCACGCACGGCTGACATACATGCTGGGCGGCCGGGCCGCGGAGAAACTGGTGTTCGATGAGTACAGCGCCGGTGCGGAGGACGACCTCAAGCGTGCGACCCAGCTTGCACGCCGCATGGTGGCCCACTGGGGGATGAGCGAACGCTTGGGCCCTGTGGCCTTCCGTACCGGAGAAGAGCACCCTTTCCTGGGGAAGGAGCTGCACGAACAACGGGAGTTCAGCGAACACACGGCCCAGATCATCGATGAAGAGGTCAGCCGCATCTTGCACCAGGCGGCCGACCGGGCTGCCTCGCTCTTGCAGCAGCATCGCGACAAACTGGAGTGTGTCGCGCAGGCCCTGTCAGATCGCGAAATCCTCGAAGAAGACGAGCTGCAAGAGCTGATCGGCCCCTCGCCCAACCGGCCTGCGGGCGAGGATGGCCACGCCTGGAGCAGCCGTCAGCGTGCGCGGACCGAGGAGCCGGCCGCTGCCGCCAGCCGCTCCCACGACGAACGAGGCCCGCGCGAGTGACCACGGCCGCTCCTGCACACCTCGTACAAACTCGATGCCACCCCAAGGAGGCTGAACCATGCTTCGTATTCGCCATCTGCCTACCCTCGCCCTGTTGCTGGCGTGTGCCGTCCCGCTCGGCGGGATGGCCCTGGCCCTTGTTGGTTTGTCGCCCGCTTCCACTGTGCGGGCCAATAACACGGAATCTGAGATGATGCTGGTACACAACGTCTTTTTCACGGTGCGCGACCGCTCTCCCGAACATGCCGCCCAGCTTGTGGCTGCCTGCGACAAGTGGCTCACGGGCCATCCCGGCACGGTGTTCTATGCAGCCGGAACACTTTCCGACCTGGATCGCGAGGTGAACGACCGGGACTTCGACGTCGGCCTGCACCTGGTGTTCGAAAACCGCGCGGCGCACGACAAGTACCAGGTTTCCGAGCGACACCAGCAGTTCATCGAGCAGCATCGGCACCTCTGGACCAAGGTCCGCGTGTTCGACTCGGTGGCGCAGCGCCGCTCCTCGGAGAACTAAGGGCCAGCCTTTGACTGGGGGGCCTGGCGGCGTCCGGTCGAGCTGCATGGCCCCCAGCGTTGCAGCCCACCGTTGGTGCCTGACGCCCTCTCCCCAGCACCGCCATGCCTGCTCGCAGCGAGCACCGAGGCCCTCAAGCGGCCAGCGAGCCGATAGACGTGGTCACGGCGTTTGTCTGGGATGGAGAGCGTGTGCTGCTCGCGCAGCGGAGCGGCGAGGTTTCGACATTTCCCGGCCATTGGGCAGGGATCTCCGGATATGTGGAGCGAGCGGATCCGCTCGCGCAGGCATACCAGGAGTTGGATGAGGAATGTGGGCTGCAAAGGTGGTCGCTGGTGCTGGCCGCCGCGGGAGAGCCGCTGCTGGCAGCAGGCGAAGGACGCAGCTTTCGCGTCCATCCCTTTTTATTCCGCGTGCATCCGCCGGTGGAACTGCGGCACGACTGGGAGGCTGCCAGGTTCGAGTGGCTGCCGGTAGCAGACATGCTCGCAGCGGCCAGACAGCCGGCGGTGCCTCGCCTGTACGAGACGTTTGCGCGTGTCTGGCCTCCCTGGCCTCCCGAGAAGGCAGTGGAAGAGAACCTCGCGGCAGCCGAGAGATTCCTGGCGTCTGACCGCAGCCACGGTGCCGCAGCACTCGCCGAGGCAGCACTCGCAAGTGCGGCCGTGGCGGTCCGCGCGGGCCGGCCTCGCTTCGAAGCACTCAAGCCAAGAATTCTCGCCGGGCTGAAAGCGCTGGCGGCCTGCCGGCCCTCGATGCAAGGCGTGGCACGTGTCCTCGAACAGGCGCAGGAGAATCTGGCGAGCTGCGATACGGAGGAAAGCGCTCTGGCAGCACTCGAGCGGCTTCAACAGCTTCTCCAGCAGGCGACACGCCGGAGTATTGAATGCGCCGCTTCCAGAATCCAACCCGGAGAAGTGGTGCTGGTACACAGTTTCTCCGACAGCGTGCTGCACGTCTTGCTCCAGGCGCGCAGCCGCCTCAGGCGCGTCTTCGTCTGCGAGGCACGGCCGTTGTGCGAGGGACGACTCACGGCCGTCCGGCTGGCGGAGGCCGGCATTCCCGTTACGCTTATCACCGATGCACAGGCGGCGCTCGTCATGCCCCAGGTCAGCCGCGTCCTGCTCGGTGCTGATGCCCTCTGTGCTGACGGCAGCATTGTGAACAAGGCCGGCAGCACGCTGCTCGCCTTGGCCGCACGTCGCGTCGCTCGGCCCGTGACCGTGGCCGCCCAGGAAATCAAGCGCACCAGCATGGCCGAGCCCCCGCTGGAAAGCGCCCCGCCCTCAGAAGTCTGGCCCGATGCTCCGGCGGGCGTGCTGGTACAAAATATGTACTTCGAGCGGGTACCCGCCGAGTTGGTAACGGAGGTGGTCACCGAGCTTTCTGGCGAGCCTACCGCGGAATGCCCAAAACATGCCTCCCACCACCCGACAAGTTGAGATAGCTGGCCTTGCCTAGCACCCGCACCCGGCACGTAATGTGCATGCGAAGGTATGCTGCCACCCCCACAAGGAGAAGAAGGATGCACGTTTCAGAGATCATGACGCGCGAGCTGGTGACCGTTACGCCCGACGACTCGGTGGAAGAAGCCGTCCGGCTCTTGCAGCGCCGCGGCATCCGCCACCTGCTGGTGGTTCAGCAGGGCAAGCTGGTCGGCATCATCAGCGACCGGGATATCAAGCGTACGCTGGACCCCCGCAAGACGCGCAAGAAGATCATGGGCGTGGGCGGCCTGTATTTCCTGCTTGAACCGCTGCTGGTGCGCGAAATCATGACGCGCGACCCCGTGACGATCACCCCACACACCGAAATCCGGCAGGCCGCGTGGATCATGGTACAACGCCGCTTCGGGGCCCTGCCCGTGGTGGAAAACGGTTCTTTGGTCGGCATCCTCACAGAGACGGACGTCTTGAGTTACTTCGCGGAGTTCGATCAAGCTGAAGCTGAACTCCCTACTGCGGCCCAGCGGCCCGCCAAGAAGACGCCAGCGCGGCGCGCACGCTCTACCAAGCCGACCGCCAAGGCCAAAGGGGGCCGCAACGCTCCGCCCCGCAAGGGGGGCTAACGAACACCACGTGCCTGGCTGCTCCAGCAGTTGGCGGCCACACAGTAGCCGCCAACAACGCCCTTACCTCGTACGACACAGCAACGCATGCCGGTACAAACAGAATGGCCGCCCCGGCGGGAGCCCCGAGAGCCGTGTGCCTGGCCCGCGACTCACCCGCATGCCAGCCGCTGGCCGCAAGTCGCCGGAGTCTGTGCCGGGGTGAGCCCGCTACGGGCACTCAGCGAAATAGGGAGACTCATCCGGGCCGCTGCGACGCTCTTCATGTGGCTGCGCGTGGGCCGCCTGCCGCGTCTCGTCGCATAACTCCTCGCGGAGAATGGAGACGCGTGCGGGCGCTTCGAAGCCCAGCTTGACTCGATTCCCCCTGACTTCCACCAACACAATCCGCACCATGCCCCCCACAATCACCCCCTCGCCGGCCTTACGTGTGATCAGCAACACGGGTCAACCTCCCTGCTGGCCTGCATACCAGCGGTCTGGCTGGGCCAGCTTCACTTGAATGCGGTTGTGAACCCGAACCACACCCGGCACGCGAGCCGCAATGGCCTGGGCGACTTGCTTCTGGTAATAAGACTCCAGGTCTCCTTCCAGCGTTGCCTCCCCGCACACAACGCGACAGGTGATCGAGCGCAAGGCACTGTAATGGCTCTCCGCCAGTGCCATGCGCAGACGCACCTCGACAATGTTGGTGCTGGCTGCCACAGTACAGTGGGGCAAATGCGATGGACTCGCACCTTGCACATCCGAAGTACGGGCCATGATGGTCTCCTCCTTGGGCGTGGTCACGCGTTGGCCGGGCACGCTGCCGCAACTCAAGCAACTCACATGCCCAAGGCGAACGCAGCGTCGCCGAGTTCGGTGCAGATCCTTAGACTACGGTGGTAACGTCGAGAGCATGCCCGTGAGGGCATGGCGCGCCGTGGCCCGTGATGGCGGCCCCTCGCGAGCCGCCTTCGCACAATTTTGAGTATGGGGGTTGGGCGCGTGGCTGTCAACACGTCAGGCAGGGCGTGGGAGGGTGAGGCCGTCCGGCTAGCCTGCCTGGCGCGCCCAGGAGCACAGCATGTGCGTGCCTGCCTCAACGGCCGGGCACGCTCCACGGGGTAGACATGAACGACAGCGTCCAACCCGCCGGGACGGCATTGGCTTAGCACCTTGTACTGGGCTGAGGTCGAGCAGGAGTTGCAAAGGGCAAGGCCGCCGCCCATTTCAGAGCGCTCTGGCGGAGCGTCTCCTTCCCCCCATGCCTCGTGAGGAGCCTGTTCTTGAACCGGCGTATCCCCGTTTTCGTCGCCCACTCTGGCACCCTTTCTGCCGCTCACCAACCATCTTCAGGCTGCGAGGGCTGGCCGCGCGCATGAGGCGGCGTGCTGCCTCGCCACCGCATCCCGAGCAGCACCGCTGCGTCAGTTGCAAGCAGGTGCCGGTCTCGGGTGGAGCGAAGCTCACCGCTGCCAAAGTGAAGCGACCCGACACGCCGCAACGGGTACGGCGCGCTTAGCGCTGCTTGAGCTTGGCAATCTCGGCAGTGAGCTTCTCGACCTCCTGTTCGAGCTGCTTTACCTCGCGTGGATCGTCCATTTGCTTGCGTGCACCGGCAAGCTGGCCCCGCAGCCGTTGCAGGCGTTCCTGGAGCACGTCCAGTTTTTTCTTCGTCTTCTTATCCATGGCGATGGCCTTCCGCCCGCGCGGGGCGCGTGGAACCTGTCGGCGGCAGGCAGTGGGTAGCGCAAACATCCACGCAAGAGAAGGCCGGACCTTCAGCCCGGCTTGCCGGCTGTGGGCCACTACTCTTGGGTTGCAGCTCGATCTGGCGGAGCACCCCCGAAATGCAGACCAACAACACCGCCAGCAGTAGATTGACAAGGAGCCACCTGCCAGCGTGGCGGCGGATTCCGGCATAGGCCTCGGAGCGCCCCACGAGTGCGCTGGCCAGGAAGAAGATCCCCATGGCCAACAAAAACTTGACGCCAAACAGCGCGTGGTAGAGGGGCGAGACCTGGTATGTGATTTCCTTGCGCGAAATGTTGTACAGGCCGCTCAACAGCAGCAGGGCAATGGCCGCCATCACGGCCTTGGCCCATCGTGAGCGCACGGCTTGGAGGAGCGCATCTCGGGACTCGGGCGCCAGTTGTGCCGTGGCGGGCAGCAATGCGAACCGCATGAACAGCATGCCGCCGACGGCACCCATGGCTGCCAGCATGTGGAGCCAGCGGCTGAGAAGATCGAACGTGTCTACCATGCCTCTGCATCCTGGGTCTTGAAGAACTCATTCTCCGGCGC
>JAIMBC010000295.1 GCA_023511675.1 Pirellulales bacterium | reverse complement strand
CTGCAGTGCGGCTCCCAGCTCCTCTTCGGTCAGGATATGATCTTCGCTCATGGCAGAACTACTCCTGGCGCGGTTGCACGATCAGGCCGTACATTTCGGGACGGCGGTCGCGAAAGCGATGAATCTCGTGCTTGCCGGGCACGCGGACGATGTGCTTGTTGCGTGCCAGCTGCGGGTCGATCTCAGCACACAGCGTACAGGGCTCGGTGCCGGCCGCCTGGAGGGTGCGGCCATGCGGGTCGCAGATGCGCGAGCGGCCGATAAACGTAAAACCCCGTTCGTGTCCCACGCGGTTGGCCGCCAGATAGTAGATGTGGTTCTCGAGTGCCCTGGTGTTGAGCACATGCTCGGCCGTGCATTGAGCACCAGGCGGCCAGTTGGTGGGCAGCACCACCAGATCCGCGCCAGCCAGTGCCATAACGCGGGCCGACTCCGGGAAGGAGGCGTCATAACAGATGTTCATGCCCAGCCTTAAGGGGCCTGCCGCGGTGGCGATCTCCCACACCGAGGGCGGCCGGTCTCCCGGCGTGGCAAAGCGGTCGACTCCCAGGTAGGGCAGATGCAATTTGCGATAGCTGCCCACCAAACCACCAGGCCCCACCAACACGCAAGCGTTGTACAGCCGCTCCCCATCCCTTTCCAGCAATCCCGCCACGATGTACAGCCCCAGCTTGCTGCACACCTCATGCAGCCGCTGTGTGGCGGGGCCGGGCACCGGCTCGGCAAGCGCGCGCGCCTCGGCCACGCTGTCAAAGCAGTAGCCCGTCACCACGCACTCGGGAAACACCACAAGCTGTGCACCCTGTGCGGCGGCCTCGCTCGCCAGGCCGGCCATGGCCTCAAGATTGGCATCGGGCCGGCCAATGGCCACGTCGCACTGCACCGCCGCGATCCTGAGCAACTGGTTCATGGCGTCTCTCTCCGCTGCCGCTCAGGGCCGATTCTCTCACAAGGCCGCCACTGGCGGCAAGCAACTCTCTCTGCCAGCTGCCGCTGAGCGACAACCGTTCCCACCCAGTCTGCGCGTATTTGCCTGGCATGCCGCCAGCATTCGCACCGCCTGTCAGGCTGCGCGCCGGGCATAGGGTACCCACACAGGGGAGTGGCTGCGCTGGGGCCGTTCTTGGTTACTCCCGCCTGCGCGGGCGTGGGGGGCGTGGCCACCGAGCACCTTCGGGCAGCAGGTGGTTCGTTTTGCCCTGATCACCCCTGCACAGGCGGCTTGTGCGGGCTATGCTACATAAGCAGTTATTCTCTCCATCCCCCCCCAAGCTGCCATGACCCAGCGACTCACCGGCATCTTCACACCGAACATCGTGCCGCTCGACGAGCGGGGACAGATCAACGAGCCCGAGTTGCGGCGCTACACAGACTGGCTGATCGACCGCGGCGTGCACGGGCTGTATCCCAATGGCTCCACCGGCGAGTTTACCCGTTTCACGCCTGAGGAGCGGCGGCGGATCATTGCCATCATGGCAGACCAGGCTCGCGGGCGAGTGCCCATCCTGGCAGGGGCGGCCGAGGCAAACGTGCGCGAGACGCTGGCCGCCTGCGAGTACTACGCCGGCCTGGGCGTGCGGGCCGTGGCCATTGTCTCGCCCTTCTACTACAAACTCAGCCCGAGCGCGGTGTACGCTTATTTCCGCGATATCGCCCGCCACAGCCCGATCGACATCACGCTCTATAACATCCCGATGTTTGCCTCGCCGATCGACGTGCCCACGGTGCAGCGGCTGGCAGAAGAGTTCCCGCGCGTGGTGGCCATCAAGGATTCCTCGGGCGATTTGGCGCACATGATCCGGATGATCAAGGCCGTACGGCCCCACCGGCCCGAGTTCAGCTTTCTCACCGGCTGGGACGCCGTGCTGTTCCCCATGCTGCTGATCGGCTGCGACGGGGGCACCAACGCCACCAGCGGCGTGGTGCCGGAGATCACGCGCAAGCTGTTCGACCTGACCATGGCGGGCAAACTGGACGAAGCCCGCACCCTCCAATACAAGTTGGTGGGGCTGTTCGATGCCATGCTCTACTCGGCGGACTTTCCCGAGGGATTTCGCGCAGCCCTGGCCCTGCGCGGCTTTCGCACGGGTGCAGGCCGGCAGCCGCTTTCCGACGAGCAGCAGTTGCAGATCGAGGCCCTGCGGAGAACGTTGCAATGCCTGCTGGCCGAAGAGGGCTTTGCCGACGAGCCTCTGGAGGGTTGCCCGCCCGGCCCGCCGCGGCTGGATCCCCGCGAGCTGGACGCAATTGTGCAAGGCGTGTTGGCTGAGTTGAAACGCCGCGGGCTGGCGTAGCGAGGCGGCGATGGCGACGGCGGGCCGACCATGCCCTCAGCACAAGGCACTGGCATGAACAGCCATGCTGCGGTAGGCGTCGGTCGTTCGAGCCTGGCGCTGTTGGAGGTGAGCAACCTTTCTCCGGCCTTCGTGGCGGCCGACCGCTGCGCCAAGGCGGCGGGGGTGCGGATTCTGGGGGTGGAGAGTACCGATGGAGCTGCACAATGCATCAAGCTGGCCGGCAGTGCCGGTGCCGTGGCGCAGGCGGCTGAGAGCGGCGTGGTCCTGGCGCGGCGGATGGGCGCCACGGCCTTTTGGAGCTGGTTGGCGGCGCCGCACCCTGCGGTGGCCGGCTTGGCCACGCAACCGCCGAACTATAATCCTCTGCTAGAGGTGTACGACGCACGAGTACCCCGGGAGCACCCCATGGAAACGACGCATGCACTGGGCCTGCTGGAGACGCAGGGCCTGGTCGCGGCCTTGCACGCCACCGACGACATGCTGAAGGCCGCGCAAGTAACGCTGGTAGGCAAAGAGAAGATCGGCGCTGCGTACGTGACGATCATGATCCGGGGAGACGTGGCCGCCGTGCAGGCGGCCATAGCGGCTGGGCGGGCCGCCGTGGAGCGGCTGGGCGGCAAGCTGATCATGGCCGACGTCATTGCCCGTCCCCATCCCGAGCTAGCCGCGCTGCTGCCGAAATAGCCAGCTTGCGTTGCGTGCCGCGCGTAGGAGAGCTGGAGCGCGGCCCCAACCGGCAGCTCGCTCCCGAGCTGTCTCGCGCAGGGAATTGCCTGCCTGTTCCTTGCGGAGCGTCGCGTCGTCCCGCCAGCCGAGGGCAGGCAAGCGGCCCCGGCTTGTTGCGGCCCGAAGTATTGCGGCCCGGTGACGCCGGGGGCCGCAGCTCGGCGGGTTAAGAAGCAACCTTTCGAACCCCACGTGGGAGCGGGGGGACCTTGGCAGCGGGGGGCCCTTGGCAGGGGGGGGCGGCCTCTTCAGAGCGCATAGCGTCAATGGGCACCGAGGGGGGACCTTGCCGGGGGGTGCGGCCGGCCGGCGGCGCCGCCACGGATGTGTGGGGAACCGCGTGGGGCCGGTAGAGGGCAGGCTAGCTGCCTGGTTTGAACTTGCAGCACGGCGCCAATCGTCTAAAATTCCTCAGCGTAGAGCCGGGTGCCTTCAGATCGGGCACCCACGGAGAGGTGGCTGAGTGGTCTAAAGCGCGGGTTTGCTAAACCCGTGACCTCGCAAGGGGTCCGCAGGTTCGAATCCTGTCCTCTCCGCTGCGAGCCGTGTTAGCAGAATCGTCATTATCGGAAGAAGGGGCGGCGCCGGTGCTGGCGGTCTGCATTCAGGAGGCTGGGGCGAGAAGCGGCTGGGCTGTCGGGGGGGAAGACGGCCCATGACCGAGCCGGTGGTTTACCTACGAGGAGAGTTTGTGCCCTCGTCGCAGGCGAGGCTGCCCATCTACGATGCCGGCATCGTGCTGGGAGCAACCGTGACGGAGATGACGCGCACGTTCGGCGGCCGTCTATTTCGGCTGGAGGAGCATCTAGCGCGGTTGTATCGCAGCCTGAAGTACGTGCGGTTCGAGATCGGCCTGTCGCGCGAGGAGCTGGCGGGCATCTCGCAGCGGCTTGTGGAGCACAATCTACGGCTTGTGCCGCCCGGTGCGGAGTTGGGGCTGATCCACTTCGTCACCGCGGGAGAGTACGCAACGTATGCGGGGGGGGCTGCGGCCGTACGCGCCAGCCCCACGGCCTGCGTGCATACCTTCCCCCTGCCGTTTGCGCTGTGGGCGCGCAAAATGGCAGAGGGGGTGCATCTGATTACCCCGTCGGTCCGCCACGTCCCGCCCCAGTGTTACGATCCCAAGATGAAGTATCGCAGCCGCATGCACTTCTATCTGGCGGATCAGGAGGCGAGGCAGGCCGATCCCGAGGCCATGGCGCTGCTGCTGGACCTGGAAGGCAACGTGACCGAAACCAGCGGGGCCAATTTCTTGCTTTATTCCGGGGGCACTCTCGTCTCTCCCTCGCGGCGGAACATCTTGCCGGGCGTGAGCCGGGCCACCACCATCGAACTTGCGGCCTCTCTGGGCATTCCGTTTGCCGAGCGCGATGTGCAAGTGTTCGACTGCCTGAATGCAGACGAGGCGTTCCTCACCAGCACGCCCTACTGCATGCTGCCTGTGACGCGGATCAACGGCGTGCCCATCGGCGATGGACGGCCAGGCCCTCTGTTCCACCGCCTGATGGATGCCTGGAGCGGGTTGGTCGGGCTGGACGTACGCGCGCAGGTTCTAACCGGCGGAACCGTGTGACCAACGTGGCGGCGCCATGACCCTCGCAGCATTGCTGATCATTGCCTTGATGGTGCTGTGCAACGGCATCTTCGCGGCGTACGAAATCGCCCTGGCGAGCGTGGCCCACGCCCGGCTGAACGTGCTGGCGGAGCAGGGACGCACGGGGGCGCGTGCTGCCCTACACATGAAAAACAACATGGAGGCCAGCCTGGCAGTCGTGCAACTGGGAATTACACTGGTCGGCGCGATTGCAGCCGCTACGGGCGGCGCCGACGTGGATGCCTTGCTCAAGCCGGTGCTGGTCCAGCACCTTCACGTCTCTTCCACCGCAGCACACTGGATTGCGCTCGGCCTGCTCGTCCTCCCACTCAGTGCCGTCACCATCGTGGTGGGCGAATTGGTCCCCAAGGTCTTCGCCCTGAAAAACAAAGAGTGGGTGTGCTTGAAACTCTCCCCCGCGATGCAAGTGCTCGCCGCCGTCACCTTCCCGGCCGTCTGGGCACTGGAGAGCCTGGTCCGCGCCTTGATGCACTGGGGAGAACGCCACTGGCAACCCAACCCGAAGGTCGAAGCCTCCGAAATGCAGGAACTGCGGGCGGTGGTCGCCCTGGCCCGCACCTCCCGGCTCATCGGCGGGCAGGAAGAGCAAATCATCCTCGGCGCGGCCCGCCTCTCCAGCAGACCCATCGAAGAGATCATGATTCCCATCGAGCAGGTGACCACGCTCGATCTCTCCCAATCCATGAGCGAAAGCCTGGTCCACGCCCACACCGACATGCACACGCGTTTTCCCGTTTGCGCCGTGCCGGGCAACAAGCAGTCGATCGTGGGCTATGTGAATTTCAAGGACATTGTTTCTCAATTGCGCCTTTCGCCGCATGAACCCTCGCTGGCGGGCATCATCCGCTCGATGCCCGAGTTTTCGGCCAGGCAATCGATCGCCACCTGCCTCGAGCGGCTGATCCGCGATCACGTGCATATCGCCCTGGTGCGCATGCAGGATGGTCGGGTGGGGGGAATGGTGACGCTGGAAGACATCCTCGAAGAGCTGGTAGGAGACATCTACGACGAGTACGATCGGGCACCTGCCCAGATTGTGGTAGGGCTTGCCGGATGGGTCGTCGGCGGGGGTGTGACGCTGGACCGGCTCGAACAGGTCACGCAATCGCGCATCGACCGCTCAGGCCTGCCAGCGGAGTGCCGCACCGTGCACGACTGGCTGGCCTTCCGGCTGGGGAGGCCCCCACGGGGAGGAGACATTGTGCGAGATTCAGGACTGCGCGTGCTGGTGCGCAAGCTGCGGCGGCAGTTCGTGCTGGAGGCCCAGGTTGCCAGGGACTCCGCGCCCCCACAGCCCTACAGCCTGGCAGTCCACCAGGGGGCAACGCCTGACGCTTGATACCACCCGCCAACTCGCAGTAAACCATGCTCGAAGTGGAATTGAAGTTTCCCGTTGCAGATCCCTCGTCAGTGCTGGCACGGCTGCAAGCCCTAGGCGCGGCTCTGGACAAGCCGCAGCTCCAGACTGACCGCTACTTCAGCCACCCCTCCAGAGACTTCGCACGAACCGACGAGGCCCTCCGCCTGCGCAGCGTGGGCGAATCTCACTACATCACTTACAAGGGGCCCAGGCTCGACGCGGCTGCCAAAACGCGCAAGGAAATTGAGCTGCTGCTGGGCGAGGGGCCGCAGACCCTGGCCAGTTGGTGCGAACTGCTCGCGGCACTTGGCTTCCTACATCTGGCTGACGTACGTAAACAACGTTGCAAAGCCCAGCTCGCCTCGGAGGGTATCTCGGTCCAGATTGCCCTCGATGAGGTGGCAGGATTGGGAAGTTTCGTGGAGCTAGAGGCCCTGGCGTCGCCAGAGCACCTCCCCCAAGCTCAGGCGGCTGTATGCGGCCTGGCTGAAAGCATGGGTTTGGCAGCGCCGGAGCGGCGCACCTATCTTGAGTTGCTGCTAGAAAAGACCCGCGGCCACCACGGCAGGTAGCCTTTCTCATGCCCAGTGCGGAACCTTTGGCACGCGGTGGGGTTTAATAAATGGGGAAGTGGCGCCCGCGTCTGGGTTGGCTCGGGCGGCCGGCAGTGGTACACAAAGACGTTCCGGGAGTTGCCGCATGCGGCCGTTTAATAAGCTTTGGCTGATTGTGACAATCGTAACGATGACCGCCTGGGTTAGCGCTGCATCGATCTTGGCGCGGGAAGAAGGGCCACAGGGGGCGTCCGACGCCCAGGGCAATGCGGCGGCTCCAACCGATGAAGCGACCGTCTCTGCCGGCCCGGCTCAGTCCGAGGCGGACCAGCAGGGTACGACGGTGGCAGACGAGCCGAGCGGTGCCCGCGGCTACCAGAAGCAGGCCACCCGGGGCCAAGCCGGCAGCAAGCACGGCAAACAAGGCCGCAAGGCCGCCAAGAAAACCAAGCCGGCCGTTAACAAGGAGGCCAGCGCACACAAGGCGGGCAAGCTAGGTG
>JAIMBC010000294.1 GCA_023511675.1 Pirellulales bacterium | reverse complement strand
GTCGGCTGCGGGAAGGTCATTGCATGTTTCTGGCTGGCATGCTTGCAGGCGACCGCCCTGGCAGCGC
This sequence comes from Pirellulales bacterium, assembly GCA_023511675.1. Taxonomy (GTDB): domain Bacteria; phylum Planctomycetota; class Planctomycetia; order Pirellulales; family JAIMBC01; genus JAIMBC01. Next base: position 7,062 of record JAIMBC010000294.1, on the reverse strand, counting down.
ATTCTGGCCCAAGCAAAGGCAGCAGTATACCCGCTCGCTTGCGGCGAAGGTATCGCCCGCAGTACATGGGGCGGATGATAAGCCGAAGACCAAGGGAGCGGCCGGATGCAATACGGCGAACGCTTTCCGCTGCCCCAACGTGTGCCGTGGCACAGCGAGGGCGTGCCGATCTCGAGCGTGGCAACGCCCGTGCAGATTGCAGCGGGCGCCCCGCGACTCCCTGGTGCAGCTTGCTCTTGCAGAACCTTTGAGGGGCAGGGTCGTGGCCTGGCCGCTTCGGCCGCGTTAACATACCGATCATTCCCAAGACAGCCTCCGAGACGCTGACCATGACAAGCGATGATGCCAGGTCAGAAACTGCCGCCCCGCCGCGCCGTCCGCTGCGAGACCGCCTGCTCGATGCCATCGAATGGGCGGGCAACCGTTTGCCCGACCCCGCCATGCTGTTCGTACTCGCCCTGGCAGCCACGTGGGTCGTGTCGCTGCTGCTGGCGCCTGTGCAGTTTACCGAAATCGACCCCCGTACGCTCGGTCCCGATGCGCACGGCCAGCCGCAGACCCCCCGGCCCATCGAGGTGAAGAATCAGCTCTCGGGGCCTGCCCTGGCGACCTTTCTCACGCGGCTGGTCAAGAACTTCACCGAGTTCCCGCCGTTGGGCGTAGTGCTGGTGGCCATGCTGGGCGTGGGCGTGGCGGACCACACGGGCTTTATCAATGCGGCCGTCAAGGCGCTGTTGCGGGTCACGCCCGCGTGGCTGCTGACGCCCATGCTCTTGCTGGTGGCCATCATCAGCCACTCGGCCGGCGATACGGGGTACGTGCTGGTGATTCCGCTGGGGGGCATCATCTTTCAGGCGGCGGGTAGGCATCCGCTGGCAGGCATTGCCTGTGCCTTTGCGGGCGTGGCCGGCGGCTTTAGCGCAAACTTTCTTCCCTCGGGGCTGGATCCGCTGTTGCAAGGGTTCACGCAAAGTTCTGCGCACATTCTGGATCCTGGGAGAAACGTGAATCCATTGTGCAACTGGTGGTTCACGTCGGCATCGACGCTGGTGATCATCGCCGTGGGCTGGTATTTGACCGACAGGGTCATCGAGCGGCGATGGCGACACACGCCGATTGATGGGGACGAGGCGCAGCAGCACCAGTTCGCGGAGCTGACAGCGCGGGAAGTGCGGGGCTTGTGGGCGGGCCTGGGGAGCATGCTGGCGGCTGGGCTGGTGGTAGTTGCGGCGGCGTGGCCGGCGGACTCTCCGCTGCGGTCACCGGAGGGCTCGCTTGTCAAGCACGGCGCTCCCTTGATGGAGGCGATCGTGCCGCTGATCTTTTTGGGATTTCTGCTGCCTGGGGTGGTGCACGGTTACGTGGCGGGCACGGTGCGGAGCCATCGCGATCTGGTACAAGGTATGGCCAAGGCCATGGGAACGATGAGCTATTACGTGGTGATGGCCTTCTTTGCGGCACAGTTTACGTATGCATTTCGCGAGTCGAATCTGGGAGCGCTGGTGGCCATCAAGGGTGCCGCGGCGCTGGAAAGACTGGGGCTGCCCGGGGCCGTTACGGTGGTGGGCATTATCTTGCTGACGTGTCTGGTGAACCTGCTGGTGGGCTCCGCATCCGCCAAGTGGGCCATGTTGGGGCCGATTTTTGTGCCCATGTTGATGAAGCTGGGCATCGCGCCGGAGCTGACTCAGGCCGCCTACCGGATTGGCGATTCGAGCACCAATATTGTGACTCCGCTGTTGCCTTACTTCCCGCTGATCGTGGCCTATGCCCAGCGGTATGTAAAGAACACCGGCGTGGGCACGTTGATCTCTTTGATGCTGCCTTACTCGCTGGCGTTTGTGGTCACCTGGACGCTGCTGCTGATGGTCTTTTGGGGGCTGGAATTGCCGCTGGGCCTGGAGGCGGCTTACGTGTATCCCGTGGCCAGATAGGCTTGATGCCTTCACATCCTCACGTGCAGCGCTATCGTGCCCGCCTGGTGTTCCCCATGGCGGGACCTCCCATTGCAGGAGGCGTGGTGGCCGCGCGAGAGGGTCGCCTTGTTGAGGTAGGGCCGCATCGTAACGAGCCTGCGGCGGACCTGGGAGACGTGGCGCTGTTGCCCGGCCTCGTCAACGCACATACCCATTTGGAGTTCAGCTCGCTTGATTCGCCACTCGGAGAGGCAGGACTTTCCATGGCCGAGTGGATCAGGCTGGTGGTGAACTATCGGCGCGCACAGGCGTCGCCGGTCGAAGCCTGTCGCCGTGGGTTGGACGAAAGCTGGCGGTGCGGCGTGCGATGGCTGGGTGAGATTGCCACAGCGGGCTGGCAAGCCGAGCCCTTCGAGCGAAGTCGCCTGGCAGGGGTCGTGTTTGCTGAGTTGCTCGGGCCGACAGAGCGAGACATCGAGCCGCAGCTCGAGCGTGCCCGAGGCCACTTGCAGGGCCAGCTTCGTTCGCACGGCCACTGGCGCGCCGGCATAGCGCCCCATGCTCCCTACACGGTGCATCCGGAGTTGTTCGCCAGGTCGGTCGAGCTGGCTGAGGCGCACGGCGTACCATTGGCCTTCCACCTGGCGGAGTCGACGGAGGAACTGGAGTACTTGCGCGATGGTACAGGCCCCCTGCGGGACCTGCTGGAAGCCCGCGGCGTCTGGCAGCCCGGCGCCATTCCCCCTGGCACGCGGCCCAGCGACTATTTGCGGCAGATGGCACGTTTGCCACGCTCCATCATCGTCCACGGCAACTACCTGGACCAGCAAGAGCACTCTTGGCTTGCAGCACACGCAGACCGAATGGCCCTGGTGTACTGCCCACGCACCCATGCACGCTTCGGACACGCGCCTTATCCCCTGGCGAAGCTACTGGCCCAGGGGATCTGCGTGGCCCTTGGTACAGACAGCCGTGCGTCGAACCCCGATTTGAATCTCTGGGCCGAGGTCCAGTGGGTGGCGGCCGCGCACCCGCACGTTGCGCCACAGCAGGTGCTGGAAATGGCTACCAACCACGGGGCACTGGCCCTTGGCCTGCCGCAAGCGGGGGTGCTGCGGGTAGGCGCCCTAGCCTGTGTTGTGGTCCTGCCGCTTGAGGGTCCGCTGCCTGAGGACCCCTATGAGGGGCTGGTGCAGGCGGTGGGGCCGCCGCGGGCCTTGTTGTGATCAGCCGTGCCCTTTTCTGGCCGCAGACCACGCGCATTGCCGCGGGCAGGGCTCTGTGGGGTGTGCCATCCGCGCAGGAAGGGCAGTACAGGTTGTGCGATCTGACGCCGATGGTGCCGAGCGTGCCATACGCGCAGATAGCGGCAACCGTGCAAGCCGTGGGGGACGAGCGCCTTATCAACGCTCGCTGTGCGCTGTAGGCTGTGGCAGCGCCGTGGCGCGGAGAGAGCCTGGACGTTGTGCTGGATTGTTGGATGAGGCACTGGCATGTTAGCTCGTGAGGAGATTCTGGAGCGCCTGCGTTCCAAGGTAGCAGCGGGCGGGGTGATTGTTGGCGGCGGAGCCGGCACGGGGCTTTCCGCCAAGCTCTCTGAAGCAGGCGGCATCGACCTGTTGGTGATCTACAACTCCGGCCGGTACCGGATGGCCGGACGTGGATCGCTTGCCGGCCTTCTACCCTATGGCGATGCCAACCAGATTGTGCTGGACATGGCCCGCGAGGTGTTGCCCGTCGTCCGCAAGACGCCAGTGCTGGCCGGCGTTTGCGGGACGGATCCCTTCCGCCTGATGCGTGTCTTCTTGCAAGAGCTGATCCGCGTGGGATTTGCCGGCGTGCAGAACTTTCCCACGGTGGGCCTGTTTGATGGCACGTTTCGGGCCAACCTGGAAGAGACCGGCATGGGATTCGGCCTGGAAGTGGACATGATCCGCCTGGCACGCGAGCTGGGCCTGCTCACCACGCCCTATGTGTTCAACCCGGACGAGGCGCGTGCCATGGCGGAGGCGGGGGCCGATATCATCATTGCCCATCTGGGGCTGACCACGAAGGGGCTGATTGGTGCACGCACGGCGGTAACGCTCGAAGAGGGAGCACGCCGCGTACAGGCGATGCGAGACGCAGCCGTTCAAGTGCAGCCCGAAGTCCTGGTGCTGTGCCACGGCGGGCCGATTGCAGAGCCGGCGGATGCCCAGTATGTGCTGGACCACACCGAGGGCATTGTGGGTTTCTATGGTGCCAGCTCGATGGAGCGTCTGCCGGTCGAGCCGGCGATCACCGCCCGCGTCCTGGAGTTTACTCGCCTCCGGCGACGGAGCTGAGGAGCACCACGAGGACGGGCTTGGGTGTGCTAGGCTGGCCGCTGCGTCCCCGGCGGCAGCAGGGCCTCGGTGGCATGCCTCGCCCCTGCCGCGGGGAGCGCGGCCGCTGAAAAAAGGGCGCGGTAAGAGTGCTGGCCGCCCGTCGGGCCGTGTTGCGCGGCCAAAGAACTCCAGGCTCACACAAGCGGGATCCGAAGCACGATCAGTCGTGATTTGCGGGAGAACTCGCCTGCATTCCCCTGTTGCTCACGTGTGAACCTCTTTAGCCGCCTCCTTGCGGCCGCCGAGCGCCTCGGGGATGCAGCATGATCTGACAGCCGCGGCCAGCCACCCGATGCGCCACGGCCCGACCATCTGATCTAGCTTGAGCCGCTTCGCTGGCGGAGCGGCAGCGCGGCTTCGCCATCATGCCGTGGCGGAGCCGGTAGCGCGGCGTGTGCCGGCAGCGCGGAGACGCGTGCGCTGCAACAAGGTCCGGCAGGTACGGAGGATGCCCGCGGCGTCCAGCCCCAAATCGGCCAAAAGTTCGGCCCTTTCGCCGTGCTCGATGAAACGATCGGGAATTCCCAGCCGGTGCACGTGCCCGGCATCTAGTCCCGCATCGGCCGCCGCTTCTAGCAAGGCACTGCCAAAGCCGCCATGCAAGGCGGCTTCTTCGATGGTCACCACCACGCGAGACCCATCCACAGCGCGCAGCAATGTCTCGGCATCCAGCGGCTTGACGAAACGTGCGTTGATCAGGCCCACGTCGTAGCCTTCGCCCCGCAGTCCGGCCGCTGCCTGGGTCGCGGCGTGCAGTTGCGTGCCACAGCAGACGAGCGTTAGGTCGTGGCCCCACTCCAGCACCTCCGCTCGGCCAAGTTCGAGGGGGGCGAGCTGCCGCTTGACGTGCTCGGCCGCGGCCTTGGGATAGCGGATGGCCACCGGCACCTGTTGCTGGAGTGCAAAGGCGAGCATGGCTGGCAAATCGGCCGCATCGCCAGGGGCCATCACCACCATGTTGGGGAAGACACGCAGGTATGCCAGGTCGAACATGCCGTGATGTGTGGGTCCGTCTGGCCCGGTAAGCCCCGCCCGATCCAGCATGAAGACGACGGGCAGCCCTTGCAGCGCTACCTCCTGAAAGATCTGGTCGTAGGCTCGCTGCAGGAAGGTGCTATAGATATCGACGATCGGCCGCAGGCCGGCCTTCGCCTGGCCGGCGGCGAAGGCCACGGCGTGCGCCTCGCAAATGCCCGTATCGAAGAACTGCTTGGGGAAGGTATCGCGCACGCGCTCCAAGTTATTGCCTTGGCACATGGCGGCTGTGATCACCGTCACGCCCGGGTTGGCCTGCATGGCCTGGTAAATCGCCTCGCTGGCGATATGCGTGTACGAGCGGGCCGGCGATTTCTTCACCTGCACGGAGCCATTGGCACAGCGTTCAAAGGGTGCCGGCGTGTGGAAGAACACCGGATCGGCCGCTGCGGGCTGGAAGCCATGCCCCTTTTCGGTGACCACATGCAGCAGTACGGGGCCGTCGACTTCTTTCACAAGTTGCAGATAGCGGCGCAACTGTGCGATGTTGTGCCCGTCCACGGGACCGTAGTAGCGCAGCCCCAGCTCCTCAAACAGCATGCCCCCGTGCAGGCCGGCCTTGAGGAGTTCCTTGGCCTGGAAGAGCAGCTTTTCTACGGGATCTCCCAGCAGGGGCACCTTGCTGAGTGCCTTGACAACCTCTTGCTTCAGCCCGGTATACAGCGGGTTGAGCCGCAAGCGATCGAGATAGTCGGCCAGGCCGCCCACCCGGGGGCAGATCGACATCTTGTTGTCGTTCAGGATCACCAGCAACTTTTTCTTCAGGCCGCCGGCGTTGTTGAGCGCCTCGAAGACGATGCCGCTGGGCAGGGCGCCATCGCCAATCACGGCCACCGCATGCCGTTGGCCTTCTCCGTAGAGCAGATCGTCGGCCGTGCGCAAACCCAGCAGGCAGGAGATGGAGCAGCCGGCATGGCCGGTCATGAACAGGTCGTAGGGGCTCTCCTGGGGGTTGGGGTAGCCCATCAGCCCGCCGCGGGTGCGGATGGTATGGAACCGCCGATACCGGCCGGTGACGAGCTTGTGGGGATAGATCTGATGGCCCGTATCCCAGATCAGCCGATCTTGGCTGAAGTCGAAGGTGGTATGCAGGGCCAGGCAGAGTTCGACGACGCCGAGATTGGAGGCGAAATGGGCCGTGCGATGGGCCACGAGGTTGCAGAGGGCCTCGCGCATCTCTGCCGCGAGCTGCTCCAACTCGGCAAGCGAGAGAGCCTGGAGATCGCGGGGAGATTCGATGCGGGACAGCAAGGTATCCATTAGCGGTCTCTTTCCGTGACGTAGCGGGCCAGGCCGGCCAGCGGCGCAGCGGCGGGGCCGAGCGGTGCCAGGCTGGCACAGGCCTCGGCCGCAAGCTGGACTGCGCGGGCACGGCTGGCTTCGATTCCCAGCAGGCGAGGGAAGGTAAGCTTCCCCCGTGCGGCATCCTTGTTGGTTCGCTTGCCCAGGATATCTACCGCACCTTCAACATCCAACAGGTCATCACAGATCTGGAAGGCGAGGCCCAGCCGGCGGCCGTAGCCGTGCAGTGCTCCAAGCTGCTGCTCCGTGGCGGAAGCGGCTAGCCCCCCCAACCGCAAGGCGGCCACAAACAATGCGCCGGTCTTGCGGCGGTGAATGTCTTCCAGCAGCGTCAAACAGTCGGCATGGCTGCTGCCAGCCGTGGAGTTTGCCTCGCCCGTGGCGTCGGAGGTCGTGACGCCGCGTTCGGCCTCAAGGTCAGCCGCCTGCCCTCCCACCAGGGC
>JAIMBC010000293.1 GCA_023511675.1 Pirellulales bacterium | reverse complement strand
GTGCCGCCGGCTCCTGGCCAGGCTGCCCAACGCGTCGGCCTGTGCCAGCCGGACCAGCACGGCGCGGCTCAGCTTCGCACGGCGTGCCAGGTCGTGCACGCTGGCGAAGGGCCCCGCCCCGCGGGCCGCCAGCAGCCGCTCCGCCGCAGCACGCGGCAGGCCGGCAATGTACCGCAGGCCCAAACGTAAGGCCGGCTGCCGTACAGACTGGCCGGCCGCCCCGTGCACGGACGGGCACGCCGAATCAACTGCCTTTCTGACTATTTCGGTTGCGGTTGCTCCACGCACGGACGGGCACGCCTCTGCCGAACCGCCCTTGCTCTCCCCCGCGGTTCCAGCGGCCGCCACAGCTTCCCTCACCGAGCAAGATGCATCCGTCTCCGCCCCTTCAGCCGGCGGCTCCAAGGTGCAGTCCCACTGGCTGTGGTTCACGTCGGCCGGCAGCACGCACACGCCATGCTCCCGCGCGTCGCGCACAATCTGGGCCGGGGCGTAAAAGCCCATCGGCTGGCTATTCAGCAGCGCGGCGGCAAATGCCGCCGGATAATAACACTTGAGCCATGCCGAAGCATACACCAACAGGGCAAAACTGGCCGCGTGCGACTCGGGAAAACCATACTCGCCAAAGCCGCGGATCTGCTGGAACACCTGCTCGGCGAACTGCTGAGGCAGCCCGCGAGCCAGCATGCCCGAGATCAGCTTGTGGCGAAACTGCTCGATCAGCCCCGGCCGCCGCCAGCCCCCCATCGCCCGGCGAAGCTGGTCTGCCTCCCCAGCCGTAAAACCGGCCGCCACCATGGCCAGCCGCATGGCTTGCTCTTGAAACAACGGCACGCCCAGCGTCTTCTCCAGCACCCTGCGGATGGCCTGATTGGGATAGGTCACCGGCTCCAGACCGTTGCGGCGACGGAGATACGGATGCACCATGTTCCCCTGGATCGGCCCCGGCCGCACAATCGCCACCTCGATCACCAGATCGTAGAACGACTGCGGCTTCAGCCGTGGCAGCATGCTCATCTGCGCCCGGCTCTCGATCTGGAACACCCCCAGCGTATCCGCCCGAGAGATCATCTCGTACACGGCAGGATCCTCCGGCGGAATCGTGGCCAGCGTCAGCCGCCGGCCATGATGCGTCTCTACCAGCTTGAGGCACTTGCGGATGCAGGTGAGCATGCCCAGGGCCAGACAATCCACCTTGAGGATGCCCAGCTCGTCCAGATCGTCCTTGTCCCATTCGATGACGGTACGGCCCGGCATGGCCGCGTTCTCGATCGGCACCAGCTCCGAGAGAGGGCCGCGCGTGATCACCATCCCCCCCACATGCTGGGAAAGATGCCGCGGAAAGCCCACCAGCTCCCCCGCCAGTCGCAGCAGATGCGCCACGGCAGGTTCATCCGGCCTCATGCCCGCCTGAGCGGCACGCTCCGACAGCCGCAGCTCCTGAGGAAAGCCGTCGAGAGATTTGGCCAGCTCATCGAGTCGTGCCGCCGCCAGCCCCAGCGCCTTGCCCACGTCCCGCACGGCCGAACGCGGGCGGTAGGTGATCACCTCCGCCGTCAGGCCGGCGCGGTCCCGCCCGTATTTTTCGTAGAGGTATTGCAGCACCTCCTCGCGGCGCTCGTGTTCGAAGTCGATGTCGATGTCCGGCGCCTCCCGGCGTTCGCGGCTGACGAACCGCTCGAACAGCAGATCCATGCGGTCGGGGTCCACGGAGGTAACGCCCAGGCAATAACACACCGCCGAGTTGGCCGCCGAACCGCGGCCCTGGCAGAGGATGCCGCGGCTGCGTGCAAAGCGTACCAGGTCCCACACGGTAAGAAAGTAGGCCTCGTAGCGCAGCTCGGCGATGAGCGCCAGCTCGTGCTCCAGCAGGCGGCAAACGCGCTCCGGCACGCCCTGCGGATAGCGGCGGCGTGCCCCCTCCCAGGCCAGACGGCGCAAATACTCCAGCGGCGTGACACCAGGTGGCGAAAGTTCTTCGGGATACTCGTAGCGCAGCTCATCCAGCGAAAAGGCGGCCCGAGTTGCCAGCTCCACGCTCCGCGCCAGCGCCCCCGGCACGGCGGCAAACAGCCAGGCCAGCTCTTCTCGCGGCCGCAGGTGCCGCTCCGCGTTGGGCAGCAGCAGCGCCCCCGCCCTGGCCACGGTGGTGTGATGACGCACGGCCGTAAGCACGTCTTGCAAATCCTGCCGCTGGGGCACGTGATACAGCACGTCGTTGGCGGCTGCCAGCGGCAGACGCCCCCGCCGCGCCAGCTCCGCCTGGCGAGCCAGCGATTGGCGATCGTCGCTGCCGCGATGCAGCTCCGCCAGAGCATAGGCGCGTTCGCCAAACACCTCGCGCACGCGGGCAAGGGCCTGCACCTGCGAGGGACCGTCCGCAGCGGCCTGGACCAGCGGAGGCAGCAGCACGCCAGCCAGCAGCCTCTCGGCATGGGCGGCCACATCCTCCCAGAACAGAGAGCACTCCCCCTTGGCAGCGCGGCGCTTGCCCGTGGTCAACAGCCGCGCCAGTCTGCCATAGGAGGCACGATCGGCAGCCAGCAGCACCATCCCAGGGCCGTCTTGGGGCCAGACCTCCGCCCCCACCAGCAGCTTCAGCCCCACCGCCTTGGCGGCGGCATGGGCACGTACTACACCAGCCAGGCTGTGGCGGTCGGTGATGGCCAGGGCCGTGTAGCCCAGGTGCGCGGCCTGGGCGGCCAGCTCGTCTGGATGCGAGGCACCCCGCAAGAACGAGAAATTGCTCTTGCAGTGCAACTCGGCATACGGAGGCACCCTGGCCTGGGGAGAGCGTGCCGTGCCGGCAGGGGAGGGTGTCCCGCCTGGTCCAGAAGGGCTAGACAGCTCTGCGGCAGGGCCTGCCTTGGCGGGCAGGGGGCGCCGCGGCGGTACAGGCAACGGTCTGCGGCTGGAGGGCACAGGATCGGGCATGGCGGCGGCTCCAGGAAGAAAAACGCAAGGCAAAACGCTGCATCGAACCGCGGCTGGCGGGCCGCGGCATCAGTCGAACGTGCCGTGCAGGAACCAATGACCGTCTTCCAGACGGCGAAAGATCCAAAACCAGCGGCCGCAGGCAGACTCGACGCGGAAGTAATCTCGCCTGATGCGGCCCTCGCGCCACCAGCCGGTTTCGATGCGCTCCGGCCCCCAGGTGCGCGCCAGCCGGTATTCGCGCCCCTGGTAGCGCAGCATCCGCGGCGGGCCATCAGGCACCAGAGAAACCACTTGCACCGGCGCGGGCTGCTGGAGCCGCAACGGGCGGAGAAACAGCGATGCCGTGCGAGTTCGCCCGACGGCCTGCTCCGCCGAGCAGAGGGCACCAAACGCGGCAGACTTTTTTGCACGGCGGGGCCTGGAACCCTTGTGCTGCCTCTGCTGCCCCCACCAGGGAGAGATGTCCACGGCCGCCTCGGCATGCCAGGCAGATTCGGGCTGGGCGTCAGGGACCAAGGAGAGCTGCACCACACCCTGTAGCCCCAGCCGGCTGGCCAGGCGCTCCAGCAAGCGGGCCAGCAGGTTTGGCTGGCAGCGCGGACCATCGTCGAACAAACTGTGCTGGCGGTACTCCAGCGGCCTGCCGCAGACCAACCGCACCTCGCTAGACACCAGTGGGCAGAGCGAGAGCCTCTCCAGTTGCAGCAACACAAGTTCCAGCAGGTGTGCTACCTCTACGCTGGGCCGAAACAGCCGCACACACAGGCGATGCTCTTCTTGCCGTTCGCCGCGCAGGCGGCACTCGAGTTCCACAACACCCTGGCCGCGCGCAGCCAATGGCTCGACCACCTCTGTCAACTGCCGGGCCAGGGCCATCCTCAGCAAATCCGCCTGCTGTATCGGGGTCTCGAAGGCCAGGCGAGACTCAAACCGCGGCGGCGGGCCACAGGGCACGATCACTTCCCCCGCCTGACCCAGGGCCTGGTCCAGCCGGGCAAGCAACACCTGGCCGAAGCGAGCCCCCAGCGCAGCGCGTTCCAGCGCAAGCAACTCCCCTACCTGCACCAGGCCCAGCTCGCGCAGCGTGGGTAATAACTCGCTCGGCAAACGCAGAGCCTCCAGCGGCAAGGGAGCCAGGGCATCCGCCGCCCTGCCCGGCGGCGCCACCACCAGCCGCCAAGCACCTTCGCCAGCCCCCAGAGTGGCCGGAAAGCCGTGGGATCCTCGCGGTGCCTGAAAAGACGCCATTGCCTCCCCGCTGGACAGCACCCGGCAACAGGCAGATCCCGGTGGAAGCCACATCTGCCAACGCGCCAGGGCCCAAGCGGCGGCAGGCGCATCAGCAATGGCGGCGCAGGTGGTAAGACCTCGCCGGCCCAGGCTGTGCAACAACTGCCTCGCCAGCCCTTCCTCGCTGCCAAAAAGCGGCTCCAGCCCGGTGATATCCAGCAGTAGGGCCTCCGGCGGTATACCCCTAACCAGGCCCACCAACGGGCTGAACGACCCGCACCAGCCGGCCACCACCGCCAGCGGATCAAGCACGTCGCCGCTTGTGCGAGGCTGCTCGCCCCGCCAGTGGGGAAACCACACGCACACTACCCGTCTCATCGATTTCCAGATCCACCTGTTGGCCACCGGCTCCGCCATGCACGTGCATCACGCGCACACGCAGCCGCCGGACGTTGACCCACATCTCCGCCGCCGAGGCACTCCCGTCAGACATGCTCAGCGGCTCCACCAGCAGCCGCAGCCGTCCCCAGCACGGCTCGGTGCGCACCGACGCCGGCCGCAGCAAAAGGCACAGACCTCCCCCCACCTCGGTCGCAAGTTGCAGCCGCCGCAAGGCCCTCTGGCCGAATCCCTCCGCCCAGCACAGCACGGCCCCCACCCCCTCCGTACGCAGCACCTGCTCCAATGCCCACAGCTCCTCCCCCCGATCGCCGGCACGCACCAAAATCGTTTGCTCCAACAATATGCCCTGGCCGCATAAGGCAGGCGGATACCACCCCCCCTGCCGCGGCTCTCCCCGCCGCTCGACCACCACCAGCGGCCTCCCCTCCCAACAGGCCTGGCGGGCCATGCCCAGGGCCAGCGTCCCAGCGCCGCAACCCGGGGCGGCGCTCAGCCACTCTACCAGGCTGCCGCGCGTCACGCCGCCTGCAGGCAACAACCGATCCAACGGCTCCCAGCCGGTACTCATCCGCTCGCTGCAGGCGGGCCGCCGCGCCGCTTCGAACCGGTGCAGTTGCTCCCGCAGCCACGCCACGGTTTGTCTGGCGCCCAGCTCTACCCCTATGTCGGAGGCGGCATCGCCTTGCAACGGCCTGCCCACGCCTCCGGCAGGCAACGATCCCACGGGCACTGGTTGCTGGTTCATGTAACACCTCTCTTTCGCAGACGCGGCAGAGCCAGCCCCCAAACAGGCGACAGGTGAGGGCCATGCTCCGCCGTGGCCGTGTGTGCGGGAGCCCTACCCTCCATCGCGAGAGGCCTCGGCTCGCCCAACACGACCCATAACCACGGATGCGGCACCGCACCCCCGCCATTGCTGGGGCCACCGCCGCAAGGGCGCTTCTTTCTCAAACAGGCCAACCCATCTGGCGAGACTTGCCCGGGTCCAGCCGCCCGAAGCTGAACTCGCGCCAGCTCGCCCACAGCCTGAAGGTTGCTATGGAGTAAAGCCTGCCATGGAAATGTACATCTGTACATCACCCCTGTCAAGCGGCCTGCCCAGCTTGCCAAGGGGAAGCATTTCTCCTCCCTGCCCCGCAAGGAAGGGAAGGGCACCCGTGTGGAGCGGGTTCGGTTCGCGTGGGAGAGGGGAAAGATCTGGACGCCGTAACGCCTTGCGGCTGAGCTGCGGGCGCTCACTCACTGTGCGCACGGCAATTCGGACGATCCCGATCCTGCCATGCGCCCAATCATTCTGCCAGGGCGCGCGCCCGGCAGCTCCAGCCGCTGGTTAGACCGCACGGTTTAGGCTCGGACCACTATACACGGCCGAGAGAGCAGACCACGGTCCGATGCCCAGCCTGTGCGGAGCAGTGCTGCACCTATGAGCGAGTACGTTTCATCCTGGGCGGGGATGGCGCTCTCGAAGTTGGTCTCGCTCGCGAGGCGGAGGAAGGCTTCAACGGCCACCTCCGCATCCTCGGCGTGTCCATCCCGCTTGGCGCCACCCGACACGAAGGCCTCCCAAACGAACAGGCCCGCGCCACTGGCGCGAAACGATGCCCAATCCAAGAACACGGCGGGCGTGTCTGAGACCTGCCGACGGACCTCCCGGAGGATCCAGGCGACCTGGACGAGACCGGTCGCGAGTGCACAGCACCCAGCACCCGCGCTCCAAGCACGATTCCCCTCGCCGTCACGCGCCGACGTGAGCGCCTCCGGTTGTGTCCTGATTGGAACAAAGAGCGGGCACTCGAAACCGAGGGCAACTGGGACCCTATCTTCGAGATCGGCGGCCACTGCGGCCGCGACCTCCGACATGGAAGTGCGATCACCCGCTACCGCGGCCCGGCCGGTCCCAAACCAGCCGAAGCGGTTACCTGCGACAGAGCCAATGTCCACGCAATAGACAGCGAGTCGTTCACTCACAGTGTTTACCGTGCGGTCTAACGCTCGCGCTCAGCCGCGCCGCTTTGCGGCGTGGGCTGCAGCGCCTGGTTCGGCGATACTCCCCAATGCCCCAGACAACAACTCGGCCGAAGCTGGGGATAGCACCCGCATCGCCTGGAGCTGCTGTGCGCTGACCATGTTATCTGCCACCGCGAGCCGGTCACGCCCGGTCGGGCTTTCGAACCGCAGCGACGCGGCCAGCGAATGGATGTCGAGGTCTGTGATCTCGTGCGCCGTGCCGTTCGCCGCGATAATGTGGTAGTCGGCCTCCCACAAATAATCTTTTGTCGTGTGCAGAGCCCGAGCCGCGCCCTCCTGATCGGTAACCCGACCGACGATGATCCGACCGAGCAGATACAGTCGGCCGGAACGTACTGTGACCAGCCAAACTGTATCTCCCGGCTCCACGCGGCCGAACTGGTTGCTGGCTGCGTGATTCAGTGGGCCACCCTTTGCGACGTTCCAGTCCGCCGTGTCCGGCTTCCAGTATGCCAAAAAGTCACGGGCCATGAACAATTTGCCTCCTTCGCCGAACTGGTGATTAAATAGACCGGCGCCGGTCGATCTATCACCGCGCCGGTCACGTTATTTCGGGGCGCCGGTCTGTCT
>JAIMBC010000292.1 GCA_023511675.1 Pirellulales bacterium | reverse complement strand
ACGCCCGGGAACTTGCGCACGATGCGCCCCTGCACCCTACCCGGCTCGCCCGTCCCCGACGGCGCCTCGACCCTCGGCGTGCCGGCCAGCTCAAGGGAGTAGGGCGCCGTCACGTGCAGACGCCGCGGCATGGAGTAGGCCGTGCCCGCCACACCGCTGCCGTCTGCCGCCAACAGCTCCGCACGAAAGGCGATATCATAGGGAATGGAGCCCAGGTCGCCGGGCACAAGAAGCTGTAGCTGGATCTCGTGCGCGTCTGCCGGCAGCACGGGCTCCCCCTCCAGCCGTAAGGCCCGCTCCAGGTCGTCCACCACCTTGGGCTGGTTATTCTCCTGAATGGTCTTCTTGGGAATCTCCTGGCTGGTCACGAGAGAAAGCCGCACCGCCCCGGACATTCCCTCTCGCCGGGCCACGCTCACCCGCACCGGCACCGCCGTACCGAGCGTGAGGGGCAGCCCTGCGGGAACCGTGTCCCACAATACTACCAGGGGAGGAAGCGGGCCTTGTGCCAGGCCCAGCTCGCGAGAGAACCAGGGTTGTGCCCGCGCCGCCGACGACGGCGGTGCCTGCGCCTCCCGAACGATGGCAGCGGGCGTCCCCACGGACTCGCCCCGCAATCGAGCGACCAGCGCACGCGGCGGGCTATCGGCCGCCGAAATGGCCAGCAAGGCATGCTCTGCGCCCGCTGGTATTTCGTCTCCCGCCAGCACCATGGTAGACGGAAGCTGAGGCACCGATAGCCGAATTGGCCCGTTGTACCCGTTGCGCCGCGCCTCCACGCGCAACACGGTGACGCCCGAACGCGGCACATCGACCCGGTCTGCTGAGACATGGAGGCTGAAATCGGGCCAGCCGGCGGGTACGACTGTCAAGCGGTACACGTAGTCCGGGCCGCCGCGGCCTTGCAGGTCCTGAATGGCTGCCGTGATCAGGCTGTTACCGCCGGGGACGGTGAACTCGAGCACGGGGTCGGGCGAATCGGGCTGATCGTCTGCCTGGGCGAGCACCTGGCCCGCTGCATCCATCACCTGAAGCACGCCATCCAGCGGCGAGCCCACACGCGCCGCCGTCAGCGCAAAACGGAGCGTCTGTCCCGGCTCTACCGAAAAGGTAAACCGATCGGCCTGGCCCGCAGCAGCGAGGCGTCCGCTGACGCCTACCGGGACAAGCAGGGGACCCGTGACTGCCTCCTCAGCCAGTTCGTCCCAGTCGCTCACGTTGACACGAGGAAGCGCGCCGCTGCCAACCAAGCCGCTGGGCCAGGGGGCAGCAGCCGGACCGGCTGCCACGGGCGGCGCGAACTCGACCGCGGCCTCTGCCGGCAGGTTTGTGCCGGCAAATGCCAGCTTCGTCACGGCACCCGCCCGCACGCCCAGTGGATAGACCAGGTCTGCAAAGTGAAACGGACCGATCTTCATGCGAAACGTGCCCGGGCCAGGTCCCCGAAACGCCGCATCGTGCAGCTCGACGATGTACGTCCCATCAGCCGGCACTGTGGCCACGAGCCGGCAGTCTCCAAACAGGCTGCGAGTCGGCTGCGCCAGGCCCAGCTCCACACGGCGTTCATCGTAGAGATGCACTACCGGGTTCAGCTCCACGCCCAGCCGCCGGCCCTCCACCTCCACCACGATCTGCTGGCCCGCCGCGGCTGCAAACCGCGTGGACAGGATACTGGTACCCGTGCAGCTCCCGTGCAGCGCCACCGGCAGGCTGGCCACCTGCTCCGTGAACGCCACCTGAGGCAGGGCATCTACTCCAATGACCAGAGGATTGGATATACCTTCCGGCGTTGCCAACCGGATCTGATACAGGCCAGGCTGTACATCCGCGGCAAGGGCCACCTCGAGCTGCACCTGCTCGGGCGTGGCCCCTTCCTTGACCGTCTGTGACGCAACAGCAAACGGGGCAACCATCTGCGGGTCCGGCAACAGATGCTGCCCTCGCAAGACCACCACCGTACTGCCGCCGATTTGCAACCCGCGCGGCATCACGTCCTCCAACAAGGGCGGGGCAGCGCAAAGGGGGCAGGCCAACGCCAGCAGTACGCCGGCTGCAACGATCCTGGCACATCGCCTGGTCATGCTCGACATCAGACACCTCGCAGCAAAGACTTCGCCACGCGCCGCATTCGGAACTGCGGTCAGACTTGCCGCGGCATGGCGAAATACATGGTTGGTAGGATCGGTGGCGCCTTGCCTCGTCGGGGCAGGCGGGCAGGATGTACGCTTCTTGAGGCCCCTCGTGCCGCGAGCCTCGCAGTCGCCCGTACCCTCCAGCCCTCGGTTCCCAGAGACCCGCACGGCACCGTGGCCTTTGTGGCCAACGCTCGCTTTGAGAGCACGGCTAAGGCTGGAAGGCTTTACAGCGGCGGCGACCGTTCGCTTGCTGGCAAACCTTCGCTAGTCCTCGTCTTACTCCTCGGAAAACGGATCCTCTTCAGCAGGCGAGTCCTCATCTTGTGGGGTAGGCTTTTCCGCATCCTCGTTGGAAAACGGATCTTCGGCCGGCATTTCCTCGGCCGGTCCCTCCTCGGCGAGCATTTCCTCAGCGGCTTCGTCCTCCGCGGGCATTTCCTCGGCGGATTCATCTTCCGCGGGCATTTCCTCGGGGGCTGGCTGATCTTCGGGTTCGGGCGGCGGATTCTCGTCTTGAGCGGGGGCCTGCTGCCCCGGCTCGGAAGGAAGGGTGATCTCGGGCTCTACCCTGCGGATCCGCTCGTAGCGTTCTTGGCGGATGCGTTCCCGCTGCCGGTGTGCGGCCAGGCGGGCATCGGCCCGAAACCGCTCCAGCAACGCGCGGGCACGGCCCTGGCAGCGCTCTAACGCCTTGCTGACGTTGTAGAAACGAGTGGTGTCGGCCATTTCCAGCTTCGCACCCTGCGCGAAGTCCATCTTGGCCTCTGGCTCACGCCCCAGCTTCAGGTAGTTCAGGCCGCGGAAATAGTAGCATCGGGGATCCTTGCTGCCCGCATCGATCGACTGGGTCAGGTACTCATAGGCCTCCGCATGGCGGCCTGCAAAGTAGCAATGCACTCCTTTGCCGTAGGTGGCGTCGATCACGTCATCGGCGCGGGCGCTCGCGTGCAGGGTGGTGAGCAAAGCGGCAGCGAGGGCCACATTCCGGTACATGCGAAAAGGCTCCTTGTGCGATCAGACTGGGCTGCGGCATCAGGGAAAAGGCAACCGCCGCCGGGTTGGCGCTAGGCCAATAGTAATCACGGCCATACGGCATTGCAAGCAACCGGAAGCCGTTGCCGTGGGCGTGTTCGCCGCGCGGCTCCAGCCACGGCGCGAGCAGGCGCATCGCACCCACCCTGGAGGGCGGGCATCTGGCCCGGTTGCTCGTGGTTCCTCCTGGGGGGCGGGCATCTGGCCTACTTGCTCAGCTTGGGGGCCGCCTACGGGTCTGGCGCGGCTCGCCCTCGTCAGCAGCCCGCTGCGCTCCCCTGCGGTGCCCCGTTGACCCTTGGCGCATGGCTACTTAAAGTGAAATACTCCGCCTGGCGCGGCAGTTCTGCCTCTTCTGCTCTGCCGTGGCGGTGCGAGCGGATCGGTTGAGGAGTTCCCCCCCTTGTTGGCCAAGCGCGTCATTCCCTGTTTAGATGTGGACCGAGGCCGGGTGGTCAAGGGCACGCGGTTTGTCGACCTGCGGGATGCGGGCGACCCCGTCGAAGTGGCGGCACGGTACGAGGAGGAGGGGGCCGACGAGCTGGTGTTCCTTGACATCACGGCCAGCCACGAAGGCCGCGAGATCATGCTGGATGTGGTGCGTCGCACGGCGGAGGTGGTGTTCATGCCGCTGTGCGTGGGAGGGGGGGTACGCACCCTGGCAGATATTCGCGCTCTCTTGAATGCGGGGTGCGACAAGGTGTCGATCAATTCGGCGGCGGCCAAGGATCCCGAGTTCGTGCGGGAGGCGGCGCGCCGTTTCGGCAGCCAGTGCATCGTGGTGAACATCGACCCCAAGCGGGTGTGGCGCAACGGGCGGGAGGTGTGGGAGGTGTTCATCCATGGGGGGCGCGTGGGCACGGGCAGGGAGGCTGTGACCTGGGCGCAGCAGGTGGAGCGGCTGGGGGCTGGCGAAATCGTGCTCACGAGCATGGATGCGGACGGCACGCAGCACGGCTACGACCTGGAGATCACGGCGGCGGTCAGCCGCGCGGTAAGCATACCGGTGGTTGCCAGCGGGGGTGCGGGCTGCCCGGACCATCTGGCCGACGCCATCCTCATCGGCCAGGCCGACGCCGCGCTGGCTGCCAGTATCTTTCATTTCGGTCACTACACCATTCAGCAAACCAAGCAAGTGATGGCACGTCGGGGCATCCCGGTGCGTCTGGCCGCCTGAGGCCCCGACCGGCTGTCCCCAGTAGGTTGTACGGAGTTCACATGCCGCTGGCTACCTCAAACAACTTCGACCCCTCCAAGTACATCGTCAAGCATCAGGAGCTGGAGATCGACGCGCTGTTCCGCGCCCTGGTGCGGCTCAATGGCAGCGACTTGCACCTGAAGGTCGATCGTCCTCCGTTTGTGCGGGTGAACGGCACCCTGCGGCCGCTGTCGCGCGGCCCCATCACCGATGAGGAGATGGTGCGGCTGATCTTTCCCATGATGAGCGAGCGTTCGCGGCGCATCTTCGACGAGACGGGCGGCTGCGACTTCGCCCACAGCGTGGAGGTGGACGGCAAGCGCTGGCGGTTCCGCGTGAATTGCCTCCAGCAGATGGGGCACGTGGGCATGGTGGCACGAAAGGTGAACTTGTGGATTCCGGACTTCGAGGGATTGAACCTGCCCCCGGTGATGGAGGAACTGTGCAAGTTTCCCCAAGGGATGATTCTGCTGGCTGGGGTGACGGGCTCCGGCAAGAGCACCACCATTGCCTCGATGCTGAACTGGATCAACCGCAACTACCGGCGGCATATTCTCACGCTGGAGGATCCGATTGAGTTCGTGTTCACGGAGGACAAATGTCTGATCAACCAGCGGGAGATCGGTCTAGACGTGGTGGACTTCAAGGTAGGCATGAAGCACGCGGTGCGTGAGGATCCAGACGTCATGCTGGTGGGAGAGATGCGGGACGAGGAGACCTTCCTCACCGCCATCCACGCCGCGGAGACGGGACACCTGGTGTTCGGCACGATCCACGCCTCCAGCGCTCCCTCGACGATCGGACGTATTCTGGACCTGTTCCCGCAGAACATGCATGCCGCCCTGCGCAGCGCCATCGCCATGAACATGAAGGCGATTATCGCGCAGAAGCTGCTCCCCTCGATCAAAGAGGGTGTGGGACGCGTCCCCACAGTGGAGATCATGATCTTCAATGCCATCGTCCGCAAGCTGGTCCTGGAAGAGCAGGACGAGAAGCTGGCCGATGCCATTCGCATGTGCGAGAAGGAGGGAATGCAGGACTTCACCATGAGCCTCAAGAGCCTGGTGGACCGTCAGCTCATCGACCGCGCCACCGCCTTTGAAGTGGCCCCCAATGTCGACGCACTGAAGATGGCCCTCAAGGGTATTGAAGT
Organism: Pirellulales bacterium; assembly: GCA_023511675.1. Lineage (GTDB taxonomy): Bacteria > Planctomycetota > Planctomycetia > Pirellulales > JAIMBC01 > JAIMBC01. The sequence goes on along the minus strand of JAIMBC010000292.1, from coordinate 1,652 downwards.
GCGGCAGCCCGGGATCCTCTAATGCCCAGCCTCGGCCCCCGTTGTCTCCTGCCCCCAGGGAAGGCGGCGGCGATCCTGTTGCTGCTGCTGGCCTTAGGCTCGCTGCTTGCTTCTGAGGCCTACGCCCAACCGAGTTTGCTCAAAGGCAGAGACATCCCTAATAACCGTTTCAATGTCAACTCGCCCGATCAGTTCGAGTGGGACGGGTTCTACTTCAGCTACTGGAAAGTGCCGCTCTGGTGGCTGACTTTCTTGCTCTGGGTGCGCTGTTGCGACTTTGTCAATCAGGACACGCAGCGTCTCAAGCTGCCCACCGAGAGGTGGAACCTGCTGATGGTGGGACCCTATCTGGGGTTCTCGTTGGTGTATGCGCTGCCGGTCTCGATTATCTTCCTCATCGCCTACCCGTTGCAAACCATTGCCTTTCTGGCCCCCTTCTTCGGCTACGTGCGGTACCGGAACAGCCTGCTCATCGATGACGACCAGGTGTTGACCCGTGCCCACATCCGCTTCTGGGCTTCTCATAAACTGCGGCCGCTGGGCATCCACATCCGGCCTGTGGTCCCCAAGGATGAAGGCCCGCCCGTCGAACTCAAAGCCGCTGGTGCTGCGACAGAGCGGGAGAACAACGTCAACCTGCTCCGCGCCAAGCAATCTCCCGGCTATCTGGTGGCCAGGGAGGTGTTGTTCGATGCCCTCGAGCAGCGAGCCACCTCGCTGCTGCTGGACTACACACAGCAGCAGGTGGCCGTACGGTACGAGGTGGACGGCGTCTGGCATCAGGGAGAACCGCGCGACCGAGAGGGCGGAGACCTGGCCCTGGCCGTGATGAAAACGGTGGCCAATCTCAACGCCGCGGAGCGCCGCCAGCGCCAGCAAGGCGCGTTCGGCTTGATTCGCAAGCGCAAGGACAAGAAGCAAGAGGAGGTAACCTGCCGGATCACCAGCCAGGGAACCAAGACGGGAGAGCGAGTGCTGATCCAGTTGGACGACGGCAAGTCCAAGCAGGGGATGCGCCTGCCGGAGATGGGCATGCGCGACAAGCTGATCGAGGCCTTGAAGCAGGTGCTCGAACAAAAGAACGGGCTGGTACTGGTGAGCGCTCCGCCCGGCGGGGGTCTGAGCACGCTGTTCTATGGGGTGGGGATGGCGATGGATCGTTACATCCGCAGTTTTGCCGGCATCGAGGATGAGCACCACCGAGAGATTCCCATCGAGAACGTGCTGGTCACCACGTTCAACTCGGCAGCCGGAGAGACGCCGGCGAGCGTGCTGCCGAAGCTGCTGCTGGAGTACCCGGACGGCTTTGTCGTACCGGACCTGGTCGACGGCCGCACCGTGGACATTTTTGTCGACCAGGCGGTGGACGACCGGCTGGTGCTCACCTGCATTCGCGCCAAGAGCGCCCCCGAAGCCATTTTGAACATGCTCGCGCTGGGGGTGGAAGCCGAACCCTTTGCCCGCGCGCTGACGGCGGTTGTGAACCAGCGGCTGATCCGCAAGCTCTGTGAAAAATGCAAAGAGGCCTACACGCCGCGCCCCGGGCGGCGGGGGCGGTTGCGGCTGCCGGCCGGCGAGGGGCGGGGGGGGGGGGGGGGGGCGGGGGGGGGGGGGGGGGGGGCGGGGGGGGGGGGGGGGGGGGGGGGGGGGGG
>JAIMBC010000291.1 GCA_023511675.1 Pirellulales bacterium | reverse complement strand
CGCCTACGGAGCCGCTGGCACCGGAGGAACAGCAGCGGCTGTTTCGGCTGCCGGAGGGCTTCCGCATCGAGCTGGTGGCCAGCGAACCGCAGATCCACAAGCCGATGAACATCAACTTCGATGCCCAGGGCAGGCTGTACGTCACCAGCTCGGTGGAGTATCCCTTTGCTGCCCCCGATGATCGTCCGGCGCGTGACTCGCTGGTTCGTCTGGAAGGACAGCCCCTGGGCAGCCGCGTGGTGCCCCTTGTCGAGGGGTTGAACATTCCCATTGGCGTAACGCCCACCGCAGACGGCGTGATCTTCCACAGCATTCCCCGCATTTATGCTGCGGCCGCGGAGCCGGGGCAGCGGCTCCAGCAGGCGCGGCCGCTCTACGGAGAGATCGGCTTTCGCGATACCCATGGCATGGCCAATGCCTTCACCCGCTGGGTGGACGGTTGGATTTACGCCTGCCACGGCTTTGCCAACAACTCGGAACTGAGGGCCGCTGGAGGGGCTGTGTTGCGGATGCACTCCGGCAACACCTTTCGCATGTCGGCAGACGGTTCGCGGCTGGAGCAGTTCACGTATGGTCAGGTCAATCCCTTCGGACTGGCCTTCGATCCGTGGGGCAACCTGTACTCGGCAGACTGCCACTCTCGGCCGATCTACCAATTGCTGCGGGGGGCGTTCTATCCCAGCTTTGGCAAGCCGCACGATGGGCTGGGGTTTGGCCCCGAGATGATCGGGCACGATCATGGCTCTACTGGCATTGCAGGCGTGGTCTATTATGCTGCCCAGCAGTTTCCACGGGAGTACTGGGGGACAGTGTTCATTGGCAATCCTGTTACGGGGAAGGTGAACCACGATCGCCTCGAACTGCGGGGGAGCAGCCCGCATGCGGTGGAGCTGGCCGACTTCATTTCCTGCGACGACCCGTGGTTTCGGCCGGTGGATCTCAAACTGGGGCCGGATGGCGCCCTGTACATTGCGGACTTTTACAACTGCATTATCGGCCACTATGAGGTGCCGCTGACGCACCCGCGCCGCGACCGCGAGCGAGGACGCATCTGGAAGGTCTACTACGCGGGCGACGGACGCCGGCCGCCACAGATCGAAGATCTCACACAGCTTGACATCGAGCAGCTTGGCGAGCGGCTGGGAAGCCCGAATCTGACAGTGCGCGTGCTGGCCACCGAGGAGCTGGCGGCACGTGGTCCGCAAGGCTTCCGCCTGCAATGGCTGGTTCCCGAGCCAGACGAGGCCGCTGTGTATCGCCGTGCTCATGCGCTGTGGGTTGCCGAGCGTGTGCTGCCCGGCGGACTCCCGGATGAACTGCTCGCCCCCCTGCTGACCGATCCCGCGCCCCTGGTTCGCGTGCATGCTCTCAAGGCGCTGGCGGAGCGTCCTAGATGGGATGGCGGGCCGATCGACTGGCATGCGCGCGTCGTCGCGGCTCTGGCGGATGAGGCCCCCCTGGTGCGCCGCGCCGCGGCGGACGCCCTGGGACGCCACCCGCGGCCGGACGACCTCGCGGCCCTGCTCAAGCTGTGGAGCGAGACGCCGCCGGAAGACACGCATCTGATCCACGTGGCCCGCATGGCCCTGCGAGATCAACTGCGCCTGCCGGAGAGCTGGAGTGCGGCCGCCCTGCTGGCAGAGGACCGGGCCCTGGGCGACAAGCTGATGGAAGTGAGCCTGGGCGTACACGATGCCCGGGCGGCGGAGTTCTTACTGGTTCAGTTGACGGCGCGCGGGCCGGACCATGGACTGTCGGCCGCGGCATATCAAGAGGCTGCCCGGTGGCTGGAGGAGCCGCGACTGGCCGCCCTCTACACGCAGGTGCTGGCTCTGGAATCGCCGCCCAACGCGCTGCACCAGGTGCTGCTGGCGGTTCACCGAGGTTTGCAGCAGCGGGGGACAAGCCTGCCGGCCGAGCTGATCGCCCTGGCCGAGCGAACGGCAGCCACGCTGTTGCGCGAGCCGGAGATTGGGGCGGTGCACCACGGGGTGGAGCTGGTGCGTGAGCTGCGGCTGGCCTCCCTCTGGGGAGAGCTGGCGGGGCTGGCCGGGACCGAGTCTCGCTGGCCCGAGCTGCGGCCCGTAGCGCTCGATACCTGCCTGGCAGTCGATGCCGCACGCACCGTGCAGCTTGCAACCGCCGTGCTGGGGGGGGAAGACGAGCCGCTCTCGTTGCGGCAGAAGGCGGCGGCCGTGCTGGGCGGCATAGGCACGCCGGAGTCTGCTGCGGCCTTGTTGGCGCAGCTACCCACGGCCCCCGAGGCCGTCGCGGCGGAGATGGCGTTCGCGCTGGCGCTGCGTAGAGAGACGGCCGAGGCGCTCTTGGAGCTGGTGACCCAGGGCAAGGCGCCGGCGAGGCTGCTGCAAGAGCCGCGGCTGGTGGAGCGGCTATCGCAGGTGGGCGTGCCGGACTTGCCGGCCCGGCTGGGGCGGTTGACGGCCGATCTTCCGCCGGCGGACGAGCGGCTGCGTTCGCTGGTGGAGTCGCGGCGGGCTGCCTTCGCGCAGGTGAAGACGGATCTGGAGGCGGGCCGGGCCGTGTTCAAAAAGCACTGTGCTCTCTGCCACCGCCTGGGAGGAGAGGGCAACAAGATCGGCCCGGACTTGGACGGCGTGGGCCTGCGCGGGCCGGACCGCCTGGTGGAAGACGTGCTGGATCCCAACCGCAATGTGGACCAGGCGTTTCGCAGCACGCTTATCCAGACGATTGAGGGCCGCGTGTTGCAGGGCCTGGTGCTGCGCGAGGAGGGGCAGGTGCTGGTACTGGCCGACGAAAAGGGTCAAGAGCAGCGCGTGCCGCTGGAGGAGATCGACCAGCGCGTGCTCACGCAGCAGTCTCCCATGCCTGCCAACGTGGCAGAGTTGGTGAGCGAGGCCGAGTTTTATCACCTGCTGGCGTGGCTGCTTGCACAGCGAGCGAAGTCCGGGCCAGCGCCAAGCAACTAGCGCCGCAACCGGAGGTATCGAAGGCAGCGGCATGTGAAGTAGCGGCATCCAACGCAGGGGCAAAGGAAGCAGCAGCATCGCAGACGCCAACATTGAAGGCAGGGGCATCCTCGTACGAGGCAACATGTTCATGAACCAACCTTCCGGTACCGCGGCCCGAGCATGCATCTGCCACGCAGCGTGCCGGGCTTGCTTGTGTGGCGTTCTGGCGGCCGTTCTGGCTGCCTTTTACAACCTGCTGTTTGCCACCACACTGAGTGCGGGGGAGTGGCCCCAAATTCTGGGGCCGCGCCGCAACGGCATTGCAGAAGACGAGTCGCTCGCCGGCTCCTGGCCTGCAGCTGGCCCCAAGCTGCTCTGGCAACGGCGTGTGGGAGAGGGGCTGGCCGGACTGGCGGTGGCCGGAGGGCAAGCCATCCTCTTCCACCGCGTGGGGGACGAAGAGATTGTCGAGGCGATGGATCCTCAAACGGGCAAGGTCCGCTGGAAGGCGGCGTTCCCTACTTCCTTTCGCGGCTCCGTGATCCAGGACAACGGCCCACGCTGCGTACCGCTGATCCACAAGGATCGCGTGATTGTGTATGGTGCCTCGCGCGGCCTGCACTGCCTGAACCTCGCCGATGGGACGCTCCTCTGGTCCCGCGACCTGCTGGCAGACTACACCGACCCGCGCGAAGAAGGCTATTTTGGCGCAGGCAGCACGCCCCTGGTCGAAGGGAGCCTGGTGCTGCTCAACCTCGGGGCGGCTCGGGCACACGCCGGGTTGGCCGCCTTCGACATCGAAACGGGCCGAACCGTCTGGACCTCCACCGACGAACAGGCTAGCTACTCCTCCCCCGTGGCAGCCACGCTCGGCGGCAGGCGGCAGGTGGTGTTTGTCACCAGGCTGTCTGTGCTGGGCGTGAATCCCGCCGACGGCTCCGTGCTCTGGCAGTTTCCCTTCGGCAAGCTGGGGCCCACAGTCAATGCGGCCAACCCCCTGGTGCTGGACGGACATGTGTTCGTCACGGCCAGCTATGGGGTGGGCGCCGTGTATGCACGCGTCGATCGCCAGGTACAGGTCGTCTGGGAAGGAGAACAGCTCTCCAGCCAGTACACCACCTGCGTGGCTCGCGATGGCGTGTTGTATGGTATCGACGGACGCGAAGACGTTGGTGCCGCCCGCCTGGTGGCCCTCGATCCCGTCCAGGGCAAGCTGCTCTGGTCGCAGCCGGCTTTTGGCAAGGCCACGCTGATTCTAGTCGGTGACAAACTTCTGATTCTCAAGACCGACGGCACGCTGGTGCTGGCAGCAGCCCAGCCCGAAGGCTATCGAGAGCTGGCGCGTGCGACGATCCTCTCCAAGGGCACCTACGCGCTGCCTGCACTCGCCGGCGGCAGATTGTATGCGCGGGATGGCACCACGTTGAAATGTCTCTCGCTGCCGTGAGACTGCTTGGGAGGGTAAAGCAGGGCGGGAACCGAGAGAAGCGCGCCTGCAGGGAATGTGCTCTGTTACGGATGCCGAATACGTGGCAAGGAGAAAACTGGTGCCGGCAAGAACGGCGCCAGGCTGGTCAAGGAGCCGAGAAGCAGGGATGTCCCATAGCGCAGCCGCCACGGCCCGCGGTGGAAAGCAACTCGCTCGCCGGGACGCGAGATCCTTGGACTTGCTGCCGGCGGGTGCGTTCGGCGCGAGGCGACGGGGGCAGCGGCAGGTACACTCGCGCGGACCTCCGCCCCGGTGCCGGGCGGGCTCGCAGCGCGGGGTCTTTAAAGCCTTCTTTCCGGTGGGGCCGGTCCCGCCGTGTTGGGGGCGAACGGATTCCCACCGAAGGCGTGCAGGTCCGCGTTTCGGCGGGCGAAAAGCGGGCCATCGGCACGGTCCATTGGGAGAGCGGCTAGCCTGTTTCCCACCGCTGCCAAGCCGCGATGATGCGGCCGGGCTGCCGCCGCAGGGGAAGCTTGCTGATGTTGCGGCTCGACCCCAGATGCGAATCTCGCTCCACTCGGTGGTGATGCCACCGGCCCCAGCCAACTGACCAGCGTGCCGCAGTCATTGACAAGCAGGTCGCCCGACAGCGAGATCGGCAACTGCCATCCACACCGCTGATCCAGCCCAGCTCTCAACCATCCGGTGTGCTGGCGCCTTTGCGCCGGCGGGGGAGGACCGTACAGCCCGGCGGCGCGGTCCGCCGCGCACCTCCAGGGACAGAGCCAGCCGTTGCCTCAACCCCGAACGGGTTGAACACGAGCTTGCGCGCGACGGTTCGGATCCTCATACCTCGCACGCCGTAAGCGGCCTGCCGCCGTGCCCCCCTTGTCAAGGGAGGCGGCGCGCCCGCGTGCGGGAGCGTACGAAGGGCGACGCCGGCACGGCGTAGGGCGGGAACCAGCGAAAGAGAGGCGCGGGAAGCGCGAACCAGCACGCCGTGCGTTTGCCGGCCGCAGATTGGCAACGAGTCGTAAGGGGCGACACAGGCATGGGCAGACGGACAAGAAGCTGCGCTGGCGTGCCCTCCGCCGGCTTTGACTACAGGCAGGCGGTAACCTAAATAACCTTCAACAGAGCAGAATTTGGCAAACCCGTCTCTTGACCGCCATCTCCCTGCACGGGTGGGGGACGGGACTGTGCAACGAGACGCATCATCCGGCAGGGAGGGCACCTATTCGACAGGTGTTCGTGCTCGAGACCGTGGACGGCTAGACTTCGGGCCGTATCGGTCTTGCGGCCCCTGCACCTGGCAGTGGATCACCGAATCGTACAACCGGCAGAACTGCTACCGCGGATGCCCGCGTGGCAAACCAGCGGCACCCCTCGGCCTTACGCAAACTGACAGGAGCTAACCAACCGCCTATGGCTCGTGCCACTCTGTTGTTGATCGACGACGACCGGCACATCCTGCACGCCATGGGCGAATGGCTGCGCGAGCAGGGGTACCAAGTCGATACAGCAGCCAGCTACGAGGCTGCGCTTTCGGCCGTGGGCAGAAAGCACTACGACCTGGTGCTGTGCGACATCCGTTTGGGGGATGGAGACGGGTTCGACCTGCTGGCACACCTGCGCAAGCACGCCCCGGAAACACTGGTGATATTGATCACCGGCTACGGCGACCCCGAGACGGCTGTTACCGCGATGCGGGAGGGGGCCTTCGACCTGCTGACCAAGCCGCTGATCGACGACGAACTGAAGGTGGCCATCGAGCGCGCTCTGGCACAGCGCCAGGTGCTGGCAGAAAATCAGCAGCTTCGCGCCCAGCTCGATCTGCGGTTTGGGCTGGAGAATGTGATTGGCCGCGACCCGCAGATGCGCCGCGTCTATGAAATCGTCGACAGCGTTGCCGACACCCGCGCCACCCTGTTGATCACGGGAGAGAGCGGCACCGGCAAGTCTCTGATTGCCCGCGCCGTCCATCGCCGCAGCAGCCGCCGTAACGGCCCGTTCGTGGAAGTGGCCTGCGGCGCCCTCCCCGATACACTGCTGGAAAGCGAGCTGTTCGGCCACGTGGCGGGGGCCTTCACCGGCGCCGTGGTCGACAAGCCGGGCAAATTCTTGCTCGCCAATGGGGGCACGATCTTTCTCGATGAGATCTCCACGGCCTCCCCCGGCCTGCAGGTCAAGCTGCTGCGCGTACTGCAAGATTTCGAGTTCGAACCGGTGGGGGCCCAGAAAACCCATCGCGTCGACGTACGCGTGATCCTGGCCACCAACGAGGACCTGGAGCAGCTCGTGGCGCAAGGCCGCTTCCGGCAGGATCTCTACTACCGCGTGAACGTGATCAACATCGAGCTTCCCCCCTTGCGAGAACGCGCGGGGGACATCGCCCTGCTGGCACACCATTTCCTTCGACAGGTGTGTGAAGAGACGGGCAAGCAGGTCCAGGGCTTCACCGAGGAGGCCCTCACGGCGCTCCAGCATTACCGCTGGCCCGGCAACGTGCGCGAGCTGCAAAACGTGGTCGAGCGCGCCGTGCTGCTGGGAAGGGGAGAGCGGATCGGGCTGGAAGACCTGCCCGCCTCTCTACGTGCGGGCAAGAACGTGGCCGTCGAGCCGCTAGGGGCGCGCACACTCAAGCAGGCCCTGGAAAACCCCGAGCGGCAGATCATTCTGGAGATGCTTGAGCTGCACAACTGGAACCGCCATGCCACGGCCGAGTCGCTGGGCATTAACCGCACCACCCTGTACAAGAAGATGAAGCGGCTGGGCCTGGAAGAAGGTGCCCCACGTCACCGTGCGCCGCACCGTGCCGCCGCGCACTGCGGCGGTGCTCGGCCCGCTCCGCCGCCGCAGGGCGACCCGAGC
>JAIMBC010000290.1 GCA_023511675.1 Pirellulales bacterium | reverse complement strand
GTGTTCCTGGAGGGTGGGCCGCGGGTGCGGCCGCTGGTGGGTTGTGGGGTTTGGGCTGCGTCATCCGCCGCCCGTGGGGGCCGGTTGGGAGGCGGCCCGGTTGATTTCGAGGGTCAGTTCTTCGATTTCGGCGTCGTTGAAGAACTTATCGACCACTTTTTGGGTATCGGAGAACAGCTTGTTGATCTTGGCCTGGGTGCGGGGGTCGGTGGAGACGACTTTTTGTTTGGCCATCCGCAGGGTTTGGGTGAGTTCGGCGTAGGAGCCGAGCTTTTTCAGTTCTTCCAGGTGCTGGCGGGCTTCGTCGAACTTGCCATCGTCGACGGCCTTGCGTGCGCGGCTGATGTAGAGTTTGCGGCGTGCAATCAGGTCGATGAAGGCTTGCTGGAAGCCGACCACGATGCCCTCGGCTTCCAGGCGTTCCGTATCATCGGGGAGGTAGGCGGCGAGCCGGGGCTGGATGCCGGGGACGAGGGGGAGTTTGGCCAGCAGTTCGCCGCCATGTTTGACGATGACGATCCGCACGCCAGGATGGGGGGGGATGACGATCGCGCCATCGCGGTTGGTCTGGCCCAGCAGGTCCGTGGCCTTGGAATCGGTGCCGTAGGCGAAGATTTCGTAACCGGCGAGCGGCTGATGGGTCTGGGTGCGGGAGCGGAGGAGCAGTTGGGTCGGTGCCAGGGGGGGGCGGACAAGCAGGGCAAGCTGTTCCACACGGCCGCGGCGTCGGTTGGAGAGGGGGCTGCGCAGCCCCGTGTGGACGGCGGCGGTGACATCCGTGCCGTCCTCCGAGACCGAGCTGACCGTCAGCAGGGTCCATTCGATGGGGGTGATCTTGCGGGGCAGACCGTCCCGATCGTTGAAGCGCAGAGCCGGTTGAAAGATATCTCCGTTGCGGACCAACTGGAGGCTGCGGTCTCGCGGAGGCAGCGCCCCGGCGCGCAGCAGCAGTACGGCTTCTTTTTCGGAGCGCAACTCGACCTGGGCCAGCGGGCAGAACACTTCCAGCAGGGCCTGGAAGGCAGCCGCCGGCAGCCGCTCGCGTTGCGGCACCTGAAAGCGCCGCGGCGTGCTCCACAGGCGCAGCCGCTGATCGAACTCGCGTGCCCAGATGGCATAGGCCGATGCTTCGTCGGCGGCGATAGTGATGAAGACCAGCTTGTCCAGGTCGAGCTTGTGCAGCCAGGCATCGGGGGGAAGGGGGAGTGTGGGCTCCAAGAGTTGGAGGGCGAGCGTGCGCAGCTCGGGCGGCGTGGGCGCGGCCTGGAGGAACCAGGCTGGGCCGATCAGGGTATCGGTGCGTGTTACCAGGTGGCGTGCTACCTCTTCGGCCAGTTCAGGGGCGAGACGCGGATCGCTCCCGAGCGTCACGTAGGCCTGGATCTGGTAGGGCGTGAATTCCCACACCGACTGCGCGGCGGCGAGGCTGGAGAGCCACGTCCAGGCCAGCAGCAGCAGCGCAACGCGGCCAGAGCGGAACGTCATGAGCTGCCTCCGGGTCGCCGCAGGCTGCACTGCCAGCTCTCGATGTTCTGATACAGCAAGGCCGGATGGCGGCCCAGGCCCTGCACGCTGCGGTGATAGGCGAAATGGTCGAACAATTGCCACAGCGGAATCACCGCCGTCTCCTGATCGCACAGCTCGTGGATCCGAGCCAGCACGGTGCTGGCTTGCCGCCAGCCCACCGCTCCGTCCAGCCGGGCCAACTCGTGTCCCATGTAGGAGCTGCACACTCCCGCCGCACCCCCGGGACCGAGAATTCGCCTGGCCTCGATCAGCGGCTCCTCCACCGGAAACTCCGCGTACACCAGGTCGTAGGCGCCGTCGGCAGGACGCCACTCGCCAGGCAGCATTTCACGCAGCACCAGCTTCACCCCGATCACGTCCAGGTGCTTCTGAATGGCCTGGCAGGCGGTGCGGGCCAAATCGTGGGGCGGGTGCGCCAGCACCAGCTCCGGCAGCTTTTCCGGCTCTGCCTCCCCACGCGCCTTGAACGCGGCGCGAATCCCCTTCAGGGCTACGGAGACCAGCGTCATGGCCGTGCGGGGATCATACGGCTGCGGCGCGATCCGCGTGTTGTAGGCATAGCTGCGCGGATCATCCTGGCCCAGCCCGCTGGGGAAGGGACCGCTCACCACCTGGCAGCCCGGCAGCGTACGGCCCTTGAGCAAATGCCGCGAGAGGATCAGCTCGCGGTTGATCCCTTTCAGGATGGCACGCCGCAGCGCCCAGTGGTAGGTGAAGCGGCTTTGTGGATTTGCCAGCAACATGTGCATGGTGGGCACCCCATAAGGCTCGACCACCAGGTTGGGGTCGGCCCGCAGCGTCTCTACCTCCCAGGGGCTGACTCGATCGAGCACAGACACTCGGCCCTGCCGCAGGGCGGCGGCAGCCTGGGCGCCGTCTGCAAAATAGATCTCCACGACCTCGCGGGGCTGCGTAGGCCCGACGGCGAAATAGTGGGTGTTGGCCCCAAAGCGCACCTGGCCGTCGCTCCGCTCCAGCACGTGGTACGGTCCGATGGTGGGCCGCTGCGACTCGGGGGCGCTGCCCGGCACGGGCGAAACCATCTCTACCGATACCTGCAACAGAGCCTCCGGCCGGGGATGGGCCCAGCGCAAGTCGATCTGCACCTCAAAGGCGTCTCGTACCTCCACGGCATCCAGCAACTGGGACCAGCCAGGGCTGCCCTCGACGCTGCCAGCCCCGGCGATCTCGATCAGCCGCCGCGCCACGTCAAACCCCGTGAGGTTTCTTGCCCCATTCGACCAGGGCACGCGCTCTTTGAGCCGGATCACCAGCCTGCGGCCCAGCTTCAGCCGCTCTGCGTAACCTAGCGGGCACTCATACTCGCCCCCTTCCGGCCCGGGACCGAGATACTCAAACAGCGTGCGGTGCAACAGCCGGCTCTGCCGGCGGCCAGCCCAGTCCAGCGGCCGGCCCACCACCTCCCCTCCCGCCACACTGGTGACCCCAACGTACACCTGGGGGTACACGCGGTAGATCTCCTCCACCAGCTCTTGCAGCCCAGCCAGCCGCGGCCACACCCCCATGGCTCGCGTCCCCTCCTCGTGCGCCAGGCGGAACTCGCCCGCGGCCATGTGCGCACGCGCCGACTCCATCAACCGAGACGCCTCCCCGGACCACGCGGACTCCCATTTGCGCACCGTCTCCTGCGTGGGGAAGCGAGCCGCCAGCGCGTCGACCAGCTTCACCGCCGAGGTGTGATCCCCACGTCCCTCATACCTCTGCACTAAATGGTCCACGGCCGTGCCCAGCGCGCCGGGCAAGGCAGGCCAGTCCGGATAGCGGGCGTAGAGTTCGTTGAGCAGCGCCAGGGCGTTCTCGTACTTGCCTCGCTGCATCCAGTGGCCGGCATCCTGGTACAGATACTCCCCAAATCCCTCGCGCAGCCCGGGCATGCCGGCGTGATAGCGCAGCAAGAACTGGAAATAATCGTAGGCGGCATCGAACTGCTGCTGCTGCACCAGGGCGTTGGCCTCCGCCAGGACAAGCTGCTCGAACAGGCGGACCTCCTGGATATCGCGCCACAGCACCTCGTACTCCGTGGCGGGATCATCGACCAGCTTGACGACCAGCTTCTCATTGGGCCGGGGGTTCTCCGGCAGCGAGCGCTGGGGGAGGGGAAGGATCTTGAGTTCGGTGGCGGTGCCTTCGGGCACGCCGTCTCGCCCGCGGGCCTCGGGCTTGAGGACCAGCACATCGTACGGATCCTGTTCAAAGATGCGGACCGGGGGGCCCTGCGCATCGGGCGGCTGTGCCAGGCACAGCAGCCAGCAGGGCAAAAGCCCCAGGACACAGGACACGGCGAGGAGGCGTCGGCGCATGGGGCTACAGTCCTCCTGCCAGCAGCAGGGCGCCGTCGTGAGCCAAGACGAGCAAGCCCTGGCCGTTGCGGGCCAGGGGTCCTGCGGCCAGGGGCTGCCGCAGTTCCACGGTCTGTTCCACCGCGCCGTTGGCCAGCGAGACGCGGTAGAGGGTGCCGGAGCGTGTGGCCAGCAGCACCGCCTGGTCCTGCGAGAGAAAGCCTTCGGCCAGCGGGCCGTGGGGCAGGGGCCGCTTCCAGAGCGGCTCGTTCAGATCGGGGCCAAAGCACCAAAGTTCGCCGGCGTGGGTGGCCACCAGCAGGTGTTCGCTTGCGACAGCCGGTCCCCAGGCCACCGCGGCTCCGAGAGATGCGGCTGACTGCGCGGAGAGGTTCGCCAGCTCGAAGGCGCGCAACTGGCCGGCCGCGTCCGCACCCACGACCAGACCGTGGTGCAGGACCAGCGGCGTCGCCAGCGGAGAAAGCAGGTTGGCCTCTGCCGCGGCCCGCAGGCGCGGCGGAGGCTCCTGTTCCACGGTGAGGCGATAGAGGCGGTCGCGGCCGTCGCAGATCACCACCTCGTCCGCGCCGACAAGCAAGGGAGGCCCCCAGTCAAACAGCCGTCCCAGCTCGAGTCGCGGCTGAAAGGGCTCCAGCAAGCTGCCGCCGTGGACCGGATCGATCAGCAGCACCTGGCCGGCGTTGGTGGGTACCAACAGACCGCCGTGAAAGGGCGTCGGCTCCTGCACGGCGGGGTCGGTTAGCGAGAGCGGCTGCACGCGAGGCTCCTCTCCGCGGGCATCGATCACCAGCAACGTGCGGCCGTTGCCGACGAGAAACGCCGACAGGCCGGCCGGAGCGCCCGCGGGCATGCGGATGGCGTGCAGATTGCCGAGGGTGCCCGCCAGGTGGGCCTCGGCCGCTCGGTGGCCGCTCAACTGTGCGGCGCCGACCACGTGCAGGGCACCGGCTCGGGTGATGATGGCCAGGCGCTCTTGAGGGGGCGCCTGCCATAGCGCGCCGGCGGGGGGGGCGGCCAGCAGGGTTTCCCAGAGCACGGCGGCTGTGTCGCCGTCGATGGCCGTGACCGAGATGCCTGGCACGCCGGCCTTGCGGCGGGCGTGGAAGACGACCTGGCTGATACCCTGGGGCGGCTGCAAGAAGCTGTCTCCCTCGTGGTGTTTCCACTTGGGGGTCAATCTGCCGCGGGCGCTTTCGATGTCGAAGCGGGTCAGGTCGCGGCCGGCCAGCCAGAGTTTCGCGCCGCGCAGCAGGTAGTAGCGTGCCAGGGGCTCCTGATCGTCGGGGGGGTACTCGGCCACGCTGGTGAGGGCCGGCGATTCGCCCTGGGCGATGCGTTCGTCCGGCGGGCTGATTTCATACGAGTAGAGGGCGCCGCGGTCCGTGGCCACGAAGAGCTTGTTGCCCGAGGCCTGCGGCGGCAGGTAGATGTGGCCGGCGAGGCGCAGCCGCTGGACCTCGTTGACAATCCGTCCCTCTTCATCGGCGAGCAGGACGTGCAGCAGCGCGTCGGTGGCGGTGCGGTTCTCGGCCACGACCACGTAACGGTCGACCACGAGCGGGGCCACCCGGACCGTGCCTGGATCATGGCCCACATAGTAGGCTTGCTGGCAGGAGTTGTCTGCGGCAGCCACCACGTACAGGTTGGAGTGGCTGCCGATGGCATAGTAGTGCTGCTGCGATTCGTCGACGGCAGCGGCGGCGGCGAGCGGCTGGGGAAACTCCATCCGCCCATTGCTGGCACCGGTGGCCAGGTCGATGGCAACCAGATGGCCCTGATCGGTGGCGGCCAGGACCGTGTCCCGCAGCACCGTGGGATAGATATGGACGCCGCTTGCCAGCGCGTGGCGCCACCGCAAGCTGCCGGTGGGGCTTTCGATCCGCAGCAGTTCGCCGCGCTGTGCGTCGACGAGGATGGCATCGCTGGCAGCGTCGGGAGAGACGGGATGGGGCAGGAAGCTGGTCTCGAAGCCGACATGCCGGCGCCACAGCAGCCGCCCCGTGGCGGCGTCGATGCCGTAGACATTCCCCTCGGCCAGGACCATCAGCACATGGCCCGCGACGCCGGGAGCCGTGCCGGACTGGAGGGGGGTGGCGACGGCCTCGCTGGCCAGCAAGGACCCCTCGGCCTCCTGGGTCTGGGCCGTGCGTGCTTCGGCCACGTAGCGGACGGCGGCGCGCTCGGCTTGGGTGAGCGATTCGACGGCCTCGCGCAGCTTCTTGTTGTTCGCCAGGTCCGGATTCTCCTTCACCAGCCTGGCGCGGATTTCATAGCCGGCCTTGATGTCCCCCCTGCCGATGGCCCGTTCGATCTGGTGCACGGCCTCGTCCAGTGCGGTACCCTGTGCGAGGAGTCGGGAAGTGAGATCGAGCGATTTTTCAATCTCGCGGATGCGTTCGGCGGGAAGGAGTTTCTTGGGCACGTACTTGCCCAGCAGCCGCAGGGCCTCGCGGGCTTCTGCAACCTGCTTGGCAGAGCGGGTACGGCGCGCCTCGGCTGCCAGGCCGTTGGCGATCTCTGGCAGCATGCCTGCCAGGTCGGCCTGCGCGTCCACGAACGTCTCCTCCTTGGAGATGCGCCCCAGCACGTCCTTTGCTGTGCGGAGCGCCTCGGACCACTTGGCTCGGCGTTCGACGGCCTGCCGCATTTGCGTCAGGCCCAGATGCACGCGGACAATCGGGGCACTCGGGTGCCGGGGATACTTTTCCAGGAAGCTTTCGAACTTGCCCCGCGCCTGGGCATAGGCGCCGGACTGATAGTCGGCCTCGGCGGACTGAAAGGCCTCGTCTGCGGATTTGCGCCCAATGCTCAACCACAGGGCCACCGCCAGGATCCCCAAAAGGATCACCACCCCGCCGCCCACCATCATCAGCGGCCCGCCCCAATCCTCGCGGTACTTGCCCGGCTGGGACCCCCGGACTGCTCGCAACCAGGACCAGAAGCCTTTGCGACGCGGGGGGCCGGCCAGCACGCTGGCATCGAAGGCCTGGGCGTTGCTGCCCAGGGCTTCGCTGAGCAGGTCGTCCAGTCCGCCCTGCGGCGCAGGATTCCCGTCGTGCCGCGCGCCGAGATGCTCGGCGAGCTGATGCGCTTCCGCGAATCGATCGCGGTAGCCGGCACGCACGGCAAAGGCCGGCAGCACGGCAACCACCACAAGGAACAACGCTCCGGGAAGCGTAATTCTGGATAAAACCGTATCTATAAATTCAGCAGTTTGTTTCCCGGGCTTTATGCCGGGAATAAAACCACCACTTCGCTTCAGGTTATCGGCAATGTCATTGGAGTTGATGGTGATAGCTGTATAGAAGAAAGTAAACATGAGAATGAGCGCACCAAACAACAGATTGTATTGCCAGCTGGTGTAGTCAGAAAAAGTTGATCCAATGTAAGCACCAATATCTGTGTCGCGCCAGATGCCTGCCAGAAGGGCCGGTATAAACA